>JBASLW010000191.1:0-1864 GCA_049656545.1 Methylococcaceae bacterium | reverse complement strand
AGCTGCTAAAAACTGGTCTATGCCTTTGCAAGATTGGAACTTGGCTATCAATCAGTTTATGATTTGGTTTGAAGATCGATTACCTTCTACCTTTTAACTGTTTACACACAAGTTCTTACAGTCTCATTAACCCCCGCGCCAAATCCGCTTTAATATCTTCAATTGATTCCAAACCAACCGAAATACGCACTAAATTGTCGTTAATACCTGCTAAAGCTCTTGCTTCAGGTGTTAAACGACCGTGTGTTGTGGTTGCAGGATGTGTGATTGTCGTTTTGACATCACCTAAATTTGCTGTAATGGATAACATTTGTGTTGAATCAATCAATTTCCAAGCGGCTTCTTTTCCACCTTTTATTTCAAAACTCACTACGCCACCAAAATGACTTTGTTGTGTTTTGGCTAATTCATGCTGTGGATGTGAGGGCAGGGCAGGGTAATTTACTTTTGAAACGTTTGGTTGTTCTGCAAGCCAAAAAGCTAAAGCAGTTGCATTATCACAATGCGCTTTCATACGAATAGCAAGAGTTTCCAAACCACCTAAAAATACCCACGCATTAAACGCGCTCATCGTTGCGCCGCCTGTTCGCAAATACGGATAAATGTATTTTTCGATAATTTCGTTGCTTGCAACCACAGCACCGCCAACGCAACGTCCTTGTCCATCGATATATTTTGTTGCCGAATGCACAACAATATCTGCGCCTAATTCAATTGGTTTTTGCAACGCAGGCGTGCAGAAACAATTATCTACAATTAACAACGCACCATGTGTGTGTGCGACATCTGCCAAAGCGCGAATATCAGCAATTTCAATCAATGGATTCGAGGGCGTTTCTAAAAACAAAAAGCGTGTATTTGGCTTAATTGCTGATTCCCATGCGCTCACATCGGTTAAATCAACAAAATCGGTTTCAACACCGAATTTGCCAAAATAATTTTGAAACATTAAAACCGTATTACCAAAAACGCCGCGTGAACAAACAACGTGGTCACCTGCTTTTAACAAGCCCATTCCCACCGCCATAATTGCCGCCATTCCCGATGAAAATGCCAAACAACGCTCGCCTTTTTCCATTAAGGCTAAACGGTCTTGAAACGCGGCAACGGTTGGATTTGTGAAACGCGAATAAATGTTGCCTGCTTGCTGACCCGTAAAACGCGCCGCCGCATCTGCCGCGCTTTTGAACACATAACTCGACGTCATAAAAATCGGCATACTGTGTTCATCTTCGTGGGTGCGATGTTGACCAGCGCGAATGGCTTGCGTTTCTAAAGCGTATTGAGTCCAATCGATTTCGTTCATGATTTTTTGGGAGGCTAAAAATGAAAAAAGCCGCAAGCGGCTGGTTTTTGGTGATTTTTTATTCTCTGGAGACGTTGCGACGCAACGCCTCGACAGATTTTATTATGCTGTTGCTAAAACTAAGGCTTTAACTTTTGCATTCAAGCGACTCTTACCACGAGCAGCTTTATTTTTATGAATAATGCCTTTGTTAACAGACGAATCTAAAACAGATTCTGCAACTTTAAATGCTGAACGTGCGCCTTCTTTGTCGCCTTCTTTAATTGCAACTAACAC
Organism: Methylococcaceae bacterium; assembly: GCA_049656545.1. Lineage (GTDB taxonomy): Bacteria > Pseudomonadota > Gammaproteobacteria > Methylococcales > Methylomonadaceae > UBA10906. Next base: position 282 of record JBASLW010000191.1, on the reverse strand, counting down.
TTTTTTTACAAAAGTGCGTAATTTGCTGCGTTGACTTGCATTACGTTGACGATTTTTTTCTGCTTGTCTTGCACGTTTTTTAGCTTGTGGTGAATTAGCCATGATGTCTCTATGAAGTTAATTTTAAAATGATTTGAAAGCGGCGAATTATGTTAGAAAATGCTATGATTGTCAATCATTTAACAGCATTTTAAACACTTATAAACGGCGTAACTCGTGAGCAAAACACTTTCAAAATCGACTTTAGTTGTCAGTAGTTTAACGTTGGTTTCACGCATTCTC
>JBASLW010000190.1:0-1810 GCA_049656545.1 Methylococcaceae bacterium | reverse complement strand
TAATTTATTTAGTCGCTGGTTTATAATACATAGATTATTTTATCGGTTAAGTAACACTATTTTTGACGATTTACAGTCATTTTGAATGTGTAACATAAAAGGTCGTTTAGGTGACACTATGGTGATTGGTTATATGCGCGTTTCTAAATCTGATGGTTCACAGATTTTGGATTTACAAAAAGATGAATTGTTGAAAGCAGGCGTTTTATTGGAACAAATCTATCAAGATTTTGATTCTGGGAAAAATGACGATCGCAATGGACTTAACGTCTGCCTTAAAGCACTTCGAGCTGGTGATACACTTGTCGTCTGGAAATTAGATCGTCTGGGACGTAATTTACGCCATCTGGTTAATACCGTTCATAATTTGTCGGATAGAGAAATTGGTTTGAAAGTATTAACGGGGCAAGGCGCACAAATTGATACCAACACTTCGCATGGAAAATTAGTGTTTGGAATTTTTGCCGCATTAGCCGAATTTGAACGTGATTTAATTTCTGAACGAACTAAAGCAGGATTAGATGCGGCTCGCAGCCGTGGTAGAAACGGTGGCGCACCTTACAAGATAACAGCCGCAAAATTACGGTTAGCTCAAGCTGCGATGGAAAAACGTGAAACGAATGTTAGTGAGTTATGTAAAGAATTGGGAATTACACGACAAACACTTTATCGTCATGTTTCACCCAATGGTGAATTGAGGAACGATGGTAAAAAGTTACTCAAAATTCCTTAACGGGGTTTATATTCCGAATTCCCTATCGACCCCTACTTGCCCGTTGATAGGGTTTCTGTTTTTAGCCTGAAATTCAGGCGCAAAAAAGCCGCTAACCTTTTTGAGATTGGCGGCTTTTTTGTATGGGAACGTTATCAGCGAATTAAAGTGGCAGTAATCCGTGCTTGCTTAAATTTTCTGGTGAAACGTGGGCAGCTAGAAAAACATCATTTTCTATTTTTTCCACTTCCTCGCAGCTCTCTAACCAATCAATTTGTTCAAATTTACATGACTGTAACTTTTCGATGACTAAGCGGCGCATTTTATGAAATTGATTTAAGGCAGATTTTGCTCTATCACATTGATTAGCCAATGCGTAAAAAGCAGTCAATTCAAGCCAATACGCATCGTCTTGTAAAGCAGAAGTAGCAAGTTGCCATTCTTCATGTTGACAGTGGTTAGTTTTCAGTAAGTGATACAACAGCGTCATCGCAAAAGGACCACTATCTTGATGAGAAACTAACTTTTTCTGGCAAACAGCAAGATATTCTTCGGCTAAAACAGGAGCAGCTGAATCAAAATACTTGTAAGTTGCCAAGGCTCTTAAAAAATAAGCGTTGGTATCGTTGCCGTTATGAAATTCAGTATGTAATTTTGCTTCAATTTTTTCTGCATACATTTTTGCTTGCTGACAATCACCAAGCCACGATAACGCATATAAAATCCCAGCAGATTCTCGGCTATCGGTACTATTATGTGCTTTACGTTGATAAACATTCACCGCAACAGAAATGCGACCTTCACGAATTGCCAAACGCGCTTTTTGATCTAAAAATTTGAAATTTTCTTCTGGGCAGTCGAGTTCATTTTGTAATGAAAATTCAATCGCATCAGCAACAGCTCTAGCAGGAATTACCAAATTTAAATCAATTAAGTCATTAAGCAGACTTCTCAGAATACGAACTCTTTGCTCTGCATTATCCGTAAAAATATCATCTTGCTTCAAAATGGAAATCAAGGCATCAATAGCTAAAGGATATTTACCGTCACGTCGAAACGTATTCGCTATACTATAATGACTTTCGATGCGTAATTGAT
>JBASLW010000189.1:0-10898 GCA_049656545.1 Methylococcaceae bacterium | reverse complement strand
TTTATCAACGTGTTTGCACAAACATTGAGCGCAAATGCCTTTCATCATGCACTGCATCGGCGAATTGATTGAACCCACCGCATGATGCGCTTTGGTCAAATACGGTTTCAAGACATCAAAACGCGCGTGTTTGACCGCTTCCATCATTCTGTCCGAACCAATCACAATCAAATGGTCAACATCGGCAAGCGAAATCGGTTGTTCGCCCAATTCGCCTTTGCCGTAAGCAATCATCGCTTCCAAAATGTTACCGACAAAGGTTTTATCTTGCGGACGTGTTGGTGTAAATGGCACAACATTTTCACCTTTATTCACCGACCAAATGACAACATCTGCGGCGGCTTCCACGTCTTCGACTTTGAAACGGTCTCTTGCCAAATTGTAACCAGCGAAATAAATCACTTTGTTGCCAGCGGCGCGTAAGGCTTTGCCGATTGAAAACAACACCGCATTTCCTAAACCGCCACCGATAAGTAACACGGTTTGACCTGTTGGAATTTCGGTTGGCGTGCCTGTGACACCCATCAACACAACAGGGTCGCCTGCTTTCCACGTTGCACACAAACGCGATGATGACCCCATTTCGAGCGCAATCAATGAAACTGTGCCGTTTTCTTTGTTCACTTCTGCACCCGTCAACGCTAAACCTTCTGCCGCTAAAACCGTGCCTTCAACGGTTGGTGCAAACGCTTCGTAATTTTGCACACGGTAGAATTGACCTGCTTCAAATTTTTCAGCAGCAAGCGGAGCTTTAATCACAATTTCCACAATCGTCGGCGTTAAACGGTTGATTTCAACAATCGTCGCTTTGAACGAATCATCCAAACGGGCAAACAGATTTTTTGCCGCCGCATCGCGTTCAGCTTGTTGAGCAGGATTTAAACCTGCCAATTCTTGCTCAAATAATTTCACCACATACGGATAACCGTTTTTCGCACTCGCCATCGCTTTCACGACGTTTCCTGCATAAACGGGATGATTGTCGCCGTAGAAACTGATGAATTTACCGTCTTTTTGATATGAGGTGAGTGGCGCAGGTTTGCCGATTTTTGGCATTTTTTCATCGTTGCTGGCAACGAGAGAAACCGTACCATTTTCAAATTCTGGCTCGTAACGTTGGAAGAACCATTTATCCATCACGAATGTGTCAGGATATTCACTTTGATAAATCGTATTTGGTGACGTTCCCGCCGCAACGTACAAATTACGCAATGACACATTCACATCGGCTTTGGTTTGGGTGTTTTGGAAATCGACTGAAACCAAATGCCCGAATTCATCGGCATTCGCCCCGACAGGACTCATAAATTCTGCCAACGCAATGCCTTCTTCTAAGGCTTCGCTGATTTCTTCGTGATTTTGACGATACGCAGGCGCGTCTTTAATGCCTTTGCGATAGAACAACGTCACGCCACCCCATGATTCGACGAGTGGTTGGAAATCAGGTAATTCACCTTCGGATTCTGCGCGTTGACGTTCCGCAGCAATCGCTTTGCCGTGCGCTAAAAACTCATCCAAAATGATGATTTCTTCTTTGTCATAACGCGCTCTAACGGTTTCCTCGCCATAAGTTTTTGCCAAAATTTCATAACGATGCAGGATTTTTTCAACTTGAACTGGGTAATACGCCATCAATTCCGTTGCCGTATCAATCGCGGTCAAACCGCCACCAATTACACCCGCAGGCAAACGCACTTGTAAATTTGCAAGCGAAGAGGCTTTTGCCGCACCTGTTAATTGCAACGCCATCAAGAAATCAGAGGCTTTACGAATGCCACGCATGAGGTTGTTTTTCAAATCAATAATCGTTGGCTGACCTGCGCCTGACGCAATACAAATATGGTCAAAGCCCATTTCCCACGCATCATCAATCGTCAATGTGCCACCAAAACGCACGCCGCCGTAAGCGCGGAAAGTTTGACGACGCAACAACATCAAATACATGACTTTCAAAAAGTTTTTGTCCCAACGCACGGTAATTCCGTATTCCGCCACGCCGCCAAAACCTGCCAAAATACGTTTATCTAAATCTTCGTAAAGGTCTTTGAAATCCGCAATCGGCGCAGGCAAATTGTCCGCGTCGCCAGTTAATGCAACAGGTAACGGTTCAAGTTTCAGCCCGTCGATACCTGCGACCGCAAAACCTTCGTTGAGCAAATAATGGCTCATCGTATAACCCGCAGGACCTAAACCGACGACGAGGGCATTTTTACCGTTGTACGGCAACATCACGGGACGTTTGACGTTGAGCGGATTCCAGCGCGTCAATAAGCTGTAAATTTCAAACCCATAAGGCATAAATAAAACGTCGGTCAAAACGTTGGTTTCGATTTGCGGAATGTTCACAGGGTCAGTTTTTTGGTAAATACAGCCCTTCATACATTCGTTACAAATCCGATGCCCCGTGCCTGCACACATTGGATTATCAACGGTTACAATTGCCAATGCGCCAATGTTATCGCCGCCACGTTTGACCAAATTCATTTCTGAAATTTTTTCATCAAGCGGACAACCGATTGTTGTCACGCCCATTGGGTCTTCTTTGAAGGTGTTGGTTTTTTTGTTACGCATCCCTTTTGAACACGAATCGGTGTCACGCTCGTGGCAGTAAATGCAGTGATTAACTTCTGATAACACTTGACGTTCGTTATAACGCGGGTCGGTCAATTTGAAACCATCACGACGACGGCGGTGTTCACCCATCCAGACGTTAAATTCAGTTCTATCAATCAATTCGTGTTCAACTAAATTATCGAAATCGCGTTTTTCAGGGAATTTGAAACTGAGCCATTTTGCGACCACATCGTTATCTTGTTGCGCGACAAAACACCAACGTTGCACGACATCCATTAAACCTGCCGTGAATTCGGTCAAATCAGGTGCGTTGATAATGTCAGCAAATTCGGTTGCCGCGAGTTCGTGTGTTTTTAATTTTTCGCGTAAGGCTTCGGCTTGCAAATCGGCATTTTCATAGTTGCTTTCTTTGCCTTTTGCCAACGTTTTGTAATGATTTGCTAATGAACCAATGACCGCGCCAACTCTTGCGACACGATGTTCTTCGTCGTCATCCAAATTTGCTTCGGGGAAACCTGCTTCGATGAGTAAATCAAAACGATTTAATACGTCAGGAATTTTCCAATCGTCGGTCGTTTGTCCTTTGAAAACTACGCCTAATTTTTCGACAACTTCATTTTTAAACGTAAAAATGGTTTCGAGTTCGGCTTGAATATGGCTTTTTTGCGCTTGATGTTCGGTTTCAACATTGAATAATTTAGCGACAAATTTACCCACGAATGGCGCGACTTGAACGAGTAACGCTGATTGTTGTTCAGGTGATAAATCTACGCCTTGTGTGTTGCGATATGACAGGTAAGAATCGAACAAATCTGCGTCGTGATATTTGAGCGATTCATCGAAAGTGGTTAATAAATCGTTCAAACGATTTGTGTTGTATAAATCGGCGTAACTAAAACCTGAAATACCAAGCGTTAAGTTTTTTTGTGACATAAGTATCCTATGTTTTGAAAAATAAAAAGGTTGAGGGGAGGGTACAAAATTTTAAATGTGAGGGTATTTTTAATGCCCAGCAGGTGCGTTTGCCGCATCTACTTTTTTCAGAAAGGGCGCAAGTAATAAAACAGCAATAAAAATAAACGTAATAACTTGAAATAAATAATTAAATGACATAACGGCAGATTCACGCACCGCTAAATTTGTGAGCATTTGAATTTGAATCTGCGTTAAATTTTGTCCAACAACATCAGTAGCACTGACTGATTCACGCAAAATAGCGTAATAATGTTTTGGTAAAATAAGCATCGATGTATTCACAACGGCTAGCCCCATCGCACCACCTAAATTACGCAATAAATTGTATAAACTACTGCCATTTTGAACTTCGTCAGGCGGAAGTAAACCGAGAGTCACGTTGTTAATCGGTAAAAAACACAACATCAACGCACCACCACGAATGGCTTGTGGAATAAAAAATTCCCAATAACCCGATTCAGCAGTTAATTGACTATTCATCCATGAGCCAAATGCAAATAACCCCATGCCAATTGTCAGCATTACACGCAAATCCATTTTCTTTTCGAGTGCGCCAGCAACCATCGCAGAAACCAATTGAAATATACCCATTACCATCAAGTAATAGCCAATCTGCAAGCTGTTTAAGCCTTTAACGCTGCCTAAATAAATGGGAATCAAATAAATTAGCGTATAAAGTCCGATACCCAAAACGAAACTGAACGCACAACCAATCGCAAAATTACGATTTTTGAATGCACGAAAATCGACAATCGGATGTGAATGCGTCAACTCCCACCAAAACATCGCAATTCCGCTTAACGCTGTTGTCAACGTTAAACTTAAAATCAAATCATCTTCAAACCATTGATTGCGTGCGCCTTCTTCTAAAATGTATTGCAAACTGCCTAGGCAAATTGCGATTAACGCAATGCCAACGAAATCGATTTTTTTTAATAACGCCCAATCGGGTTTATCGACATCCAAAAATTTGAATACGAAAAAACACACTAAAAATCCTGGAATAATATTGATTAAAAACAGTAATTGCCAATTGTAAGCGTCTGTTAAATAACCACCTAAAACAGGACCAACAGTTGGTGCAAGTGTCACAATTAAGCCTAAAACAATACTCATAGGCGATTGCAAACGCGGTGGGAACATGATGAAAATAATTGAAAAAGTCATCGGAATCATTGCACCACCGAAAAAACCTTGAATACAACGAAAGATAATCATTGACGGTAAATTCCAAGCCAGCGCACACGCTAAACTTGCAAGCGTAAAACCCGCCGCCGATAAAACATACAAATAGCGCGTTGAAAAGACTTTTCCCAACCAACCTGACAACGGAATAATGATAACTTCAGCGATTAAATATGACGTTTGAACCCACGCTATTTCATCTTGTGTTGCAGACAAACCCGCTTGAATTTCTTGCAACGAACTTGAGACAATTTGAATGTCTAAAACCGCCATGAAAACGCCAAACGCCATGCTAAAAAAACCAATCCAGTTACCTAGCGCAATCGGTTTTTCCTCAATTGGAGCTAAAACGTCTGCGGTCATAGTGGTTTAACTTGTACTTTTACGTTCACAGAAAAACCCGATTTCAATAAGGCTGTTTTTTCATTCGCATCAAAAACGATTTTCACGGGTACACGTCGAACGATTTTTGTAAAGTTTCCTGTTGCATTTTCAGGCGGCAAAATGCTGAATTCTGAACCACTCGCGGGTGAGAAACTGTCTACTTTTCCTGTAAAAATTAAATCAGGATACGCATCGACCTCAACTTCAACAGGTTGCCCGACTTTCATATTTTCGATTTGTGTTTCTTTAAAATTAGCTTCAAGCCACACTTTGTTTGTTTCAAGTAAATATGCCAAATTCACACCTGGTTCAACAAGTGCGCCAAGTTGCACGCCACGGTGTCCAATCACACCATCAAATGGCGCACGAATTTTGGTGTATTCCAAATCTATTTTTAATAAAGAAACTTGCGCTTGTGCTTGCTTGACACGCGCTTCGGCAGCCGCAATTTGGCTATCAAACGTGGTGAGCTGTTTTTGTTGTGCTGAAACCGTCGCTTGTGAACCGCGTAATTCGGCAGCAGTTTGTTTTGATAAAGATTGAATGTTCTCAAGTGTTTGACGTGGCGCAGAACCGCGTTCAATTAACGCATTAAAACGATGCAAATCTTGCGTAATTTGTTGGCGTTTTGCTTCAACAGCTGAAACGACAGCATCTGCTGTTGCAATACTTGCATGTTGCGCGTGTTTAACGGCGTGTAAATTTTGAACAACCGATTGTGCTTCTAATACTTGTGCTTCGGCAATCGCTAAACGCGCTTGATAATCACGATCATCAATTACCGCGAGAATATCGCCTTTTTTAACGCTTTGATTATCGTCAATATGTAATTCAGTAATGTAACCTTTGACTTTAGGCGAAATTAAAACCGTGTTCACTTTCAAATACGCATTATCTGTACTTTCATAATGTTGGCGTTCTTGATACCACGCAAAACCTTTCCAACCTGCACCAACCAATGCAGAAATGACAATTAAAAAAGTAAAAAGACGTTTCATAAATTTTCCATTAAGGTTAAAAAGGGAAGATAATTTTGCGTTACTCGATTAAAGTTTCAACGTCTTTTTCATTAAAACGGTGCGATTCACCACAAAATTCACAAGTCACTTCAATAACGGCAGTTTCTTCTAAAATTAAATCTAATTCTACTTTTCCCATCGCACGCAACGTTTTTTCAATGCGTTCACGCGAACAAGAACACTCAAATTCTATTTTTTCAGATTGAAACAAACGTACATCTTCTTCGTGAAATAAACGATGTAGCAATTCGTGACAATCTAAATCGAACATTTCTTGCGCTGTCACCGTGTTTGCTAAGGCTTCAATGGTGTCCCAATCGTTTTCTTGATTTTCAAAAGCGGGCAATTCTTGAATTAACAACCCTGCCGCATTTTTTTCATCGGCAAATAACCACAAACGGGTTTTTAATTGTTCGGATTGCTCAAAATACATTTGCAGCGATTCGGCTAAATTTTCACCTTGCAACGCGACGATGCCTTGATAAGGTTTTCCATTTCCAACTTCAATAGTTAAAACTAAACGCCCTTCGCCAAATAATTCGGTTAATGAATCATTTGAAATGGTTTCGGTGCAACGCACGACACCACGAATTTTGCGTTGATTAGTTGCTTGTGCAACAAGTGTTGAAATTGCACCATTACTTTGTGCTTGCAAAATCATTGTGCCGTCGAATTTGACCGTTGTCGAAAGCATTGACACACAAGCAAGTGCTTGTCCTAATTGATTGACAGCGATTTCAGGTTGATTTTGATGTTGTTTCGCGGCTTGCCAACTGTCAGTTAACTTAACCCACACACCGCGAATGCCGTGTTCTTCAAATAAAAAACGTCTTAAACAATCTTGTTCTGGCATTAGTTTTTCTTGCATAAAAGGAAAAAATTATTTGCGCCAAAATTCAGGCACAAACAGAATAACAATTGAAAAAATTTGGACTCGTCCAAGCAACATAGCAAAAGTACAAATCATCGTTTGGGCATTGCTTAAACTCGCGTAATTTGAGGCAGGACCGACTTCATTTAAACCAGGTCCAGCATTATTAAAGCAGGCGATAATTGCTGAAAATGATGTTAAAAAATCTAACCCAGAAAATAACAACGCAAAGACTAAAATCACGATACAAATAAAATACAAAAAAATAAAACCCATTACAGACGTAATAATGTTGTTGCTGATAACTGTATCACCAATTTTCATAGGGCGAATGGCAAACGGATGAATGAATTTAAACATTTCTAAACGCGCTTGTTTAATTAAAATAATTGTTCGAATCATTCGAATACCGCCCCCAGTTGAACCTGAAGACGCGGATAGACAACTTAAAAATAACATCCAAATAGGCACAAAGATTGGCCATTGATTAAAATCTTGGCTGGCAAAACCACTGTCTGTTGCGATAGTGACAAGGTTAAATGACGCATGACGCAATGCTGTCCAAAAATCAGGATATGTCCCTTCATATTGCAAAATACTCGCGGTTAAAACACAACTTCCTAAGACTAACGCTAAAAAATATCGCGCTTCCATGTCATCGAAATACGGTTTAATAGATTTTTTGCGTATTGCGATAAAGTGTGTAGCGAAGTTAATTGCAGCAATCAATTGAAAAATCGTTAAAACCACTTCAATTTGTACGGAATCAAAAAAACCAACACTATTATCATGTGTAGACATTCCACCCAAACTCATTGCCGAAAACGCATGACAAATTGCATCAAACCAACTCATTCCTGCCACTTTCAGCGAAATAATACAAATCACGGTGATTCCTGCATACACTGTCCAAAGTGCTTTAGCCGTTTGAGCAATACGCGGTGGTAAATCAGATTCTTTTACAGAACCAGGTGCTTCTGCTTTATATAATTGCATTCCGCCAATTCCAAGCATGGGTAAAATTGCAATCGCAAAAATAATAATCCCCATTCCTGCAATCCAATTTAACTCACTTCGCCATAAATTGATTGACATTGGCATGGTATCTAAACCCGTCAAAATTGTTGCACCAGTGGTTGTTAAGCCAGACATTGTTTCAAAATACGCATCAATAAATGTCAAATTCGGTAAGGCTAACAACAACGGTAAAGTACAAATCATAGGACTTATCGACCACGTCATTGCAACTAATAAAAACCCCGCTTGACGCGATAATTTTTTAGGTAATTTTAATGTTGGAATAAACATCAACGCGCCAACACAAAATGAAATGATTGTTGCGTCAAAAAAGGCTTGTGTTACACCGTCATTATCAAAATAAGAAGTGAGCAAACAGCTTGTCATTAAACCGCTGAATCCCATCGTAACAAGACCTAAAACATGAATTAAAGTGAACATTGAACTCATGGGACAACCTTATTTTGTAATCGGTTGGAAAGATTTTTCGATATATGCAACCAACTTTTTATTCATCGCAAACATAATAACGTGGTCATCTTCTTTAAAAACGGTATCGTGATGAATTGAAATAACCATATTTTCTCGAATCAATGCGCCCATCACAATACCGTCGGGAAATTTAATCGAATCGACACGCTTACCAACAACCGAATCATCTTGACCATTGTGATGTGCAATCGCTTCAATCGCTTCTGCTGTGCCACCACAAAGCGAACTCACTTCAGCGACATCGCCTTTTCGAACGTGTTTTAAAATACTACCTAGTGTTTCTTGATTTGGTAATACGACAGCATCAATGCTAGTTCCTGGCAATAATTTTGTATAAGACGTGTGGTTAATTAAACAAATTGTTTTTCGTGCGCCCAAACTTTTTGCTAATGATGCTGAAATAATGTTCACGCCATCATTGTTAGTAATTGCACAAAATAAATCAGTATCTTCAATAGATTCATCTTGTAACAATTTCTCATCCGCACAATCGCCAAGTAAAACCACTGTTTTATCTAAATCATTCGCAATTTTTTTAGCACGACGTGGGTCTTTTTCGATGATTTTAACTTGGTGTTTATTTTCAAGTGCAAGAGCTAAACGCTTACCAACATGTCCACCACCCGCAATAATAATGCGCTTAATTGGTGCTTCGAGTTTTCCTAACTCTTCTAAAACACGACGTACTTCTTCGCGTGGTGCGACAAAAAATACTTCATCACCTGTTTCAATCGTTGCATCGCCGTTCACACAAAGTGGTTCCCCATTTCTAAAAATAGCGACAACGCGCGTTTTGCCACTTACAAATCGCTCTTTGAGTGTTTTAATTTTCTTACCTGTCAAAACGCCATTTGCAATGACTTTGACTGAAAATAAACGCACTAAACCGCCAGCAAATTCAGATACTTGCAATACGCCTGGAAATTCAATTAAATTCCGAATGGCATTCATCACAATTTGTTCTGGGCTAATGACAATATCAACGGGAATGCCATTTTCACCGAAAAGGCGAGGGTGTTTTAAATAGTCAATCGCTCTGACACGCGCAATCGTTTTAGGTTTGGAATACAAAGCGTTGATAATTAGACATGCCAACATATTCGTTTCATCACGATCTGTGACAGCAATCACCATATCGGTATTACTAATACCAGCTTGTTCTAAAACACTTGGATGTGCGGCGTTGCCCGTCACGGTAGCAATATCAAAGCGTTCTTTAAGTGCATCGAGTAAATCCGCACGAAAATCGACAACCACAATATCATTTTCTTCACTTGCTAAGGCTTCAGCAACAGACGCACCTGTAACACCCGCTCCCAAAATAACTATTTTCATTTTTAATAAACTTGTAAATTAAGGATTGAAGGCGCGGATTCTACCTAAGTTTATAGTTTTAGGCACGGGCTAACTTTGTAATATAATCGCTATGTCCGATAACTATAAACAAAAAGGAAAACAGTATGAATCCGATTATTCAAAGTGTTACGAATGAAATTATTGAACGTAGTCATGTCACACGGTCTGCCTATTTAAAACACGTCGATACTTATTCAAAGAAAAAACCACAACGTGTCGGTATGGGATGTGCAAATTTAGCACATGGTTTTGCTGCGTGTGATTCGCAAGAAAAAGCCGATTTAACAGGTGAGCAAAAACCAAATATCGCTATTATCACATCTTACAACGATATGCTTTCAGCACATCAGCCATACAAAGAATATCCTGATTTAATTAAAACGGCGATTCGTGAAGCAGGTGGTGTAGCGCAAGTAGCGGCTGGTGTTCCAGCGATGTGTGACGGCATTACACAAGGTCAAGCTGGTATGGAGTTGTCACTTTTTAGTCGTGATCTGATTGCGATGACAACTGCAATCGGTATGAGCCACAACATGTTTGATGGTGGATTATATTTAGGGGTTTGTGACAAAATCGTACCTGGACTTTTAATTGGTGCATTAAGTTTTGGACATTTGCCAGCGATTTTTGTTCCCGCAGGTCCCATGCCAAGTGGCATTACCAATAAAGAAAAATCTGAAGCACGTCAACGTTACGCATTAGGTGAAATTGGACGTGACGAATTACTTGCAGCCGAATCTGCGTCATATCACAGCGCGGGAACGTGTACTTTTTACGGCACGGCAAATACCAATCAAATGATGATGGAAATGCTAGGACTTCATTTGCCTGGTAGTTCATTTGTGAACCCTTACACACCGTTGCGTGACGAATTAACAAAAGAAGCGGCGCGTCAAATTTTGAAATTTACCGATTTAGGCAATGATTACCGTCCGCTTGCTTACGTTGTTGATGAAAAAGCCATTGTGAATGCCGTCATTGGTTTGCTCGCAACAGGTGGTTCAACAAATCATACGATGCACTTA
>JBASLW010000188.1:0-1889 GCA_049656545.1 Methylococcaceae bacterium | reverse complement strand
GTTCAGTCAGTGGGTAGAATCTATGCGAACATTATGTTCGGATACACCACAACATCGTACTCGTTTGATGAACTTAGCCAGATTTTTTGAAAATAGAGAAATCATAGGAATATCACTGACAGCCGCTTACGAAATCAGCGCACCAATCAACGCTGACATAGCAGATAAAGTCTATCAAGAAGCACTAGGTAAAAATCTCTCTGTGGCTCAAGTTAAGGCTGAAATTGCTAAAGCTAAGGGATTGTTACCAGAAAGTATTAAAGCCAGTGGTGAGCCAGAATTGATGCCTTTAGAGGATATTTCAAGTTTCATGGAACAGGTATTAGCGGATATTTCTAATTTACCCAAAGCAGATGCAATTCGTGTACTCAATGAATGTAAAAAAGAACTTAGAAAAAATGCTAATTGAAAACTAAGATGAAGTTTATCATTACTTATAAAATCAAGCATCGTTAAATACAATACAACAGGGACAAATTTTTAAACATGGCAAAAATAAAAACGACAACTGAAGAGCCTTTAGAAAAACAGCTATGGAAAGCCGCCGATACATGACGCAAACACATTGATGCTGCTGAATATAAACACGTTGTTTTGGGTTTAATTTTTCTCAAATATATTTCAGATTCGTTTGAAGAACAGTTTGCCAAGTTGAAAGCAGGTGAAGGGGAATATGAAGGTGCAGATCCTGAAGACCGTGACGAATATCAAGCCGATAATATCTTTTTTGTTCCATCTCAAGCTCGCTGGTCGTTTCTACAAGCACAAGCCAAACAACCTAAAATTGGAAATGTAGTTGATGAGGCGATGGATGCGATTGAAAAAGAAAACAATTCATTAAAAGGCGTTTTACCTAAAGTTTTTGCACGACAAAATTTAGACCCTACCAGTTTAGGTGAATTGATTGATTTGGTTGGCAACATTGCTTTAGGTGATGCAAAAGCTCGTAGTGCCGATGTATTAGGTCATGTGTTTGAGTATTTCTTAGGGGAATTTGCACTTGCGGAAGGAAAACAAGGCGGACAATTCTATACACCACGCAGTATTGTTGAATTATTGGTTTTAATGCTTGAACCCTACAAAGGACGGGTATTTGACCCTTGTTGTGGCAGTGGGGGAATGTTTGTACAGTCCGAAAAGTTTGTTGAGAATCATCAAGGACGTATTACTGATATTTCCATTTATGGACAGGAAAGCAATCAAACGACTTGGCGATTAGCTAAGATGAACCTTGCTATTCGTGGCATCAACAGTGAACAAGTGAAATGGAATAATGAAGGTTCATTTTTAAACGATGCTCACAAAGATTTAAAAGCTGATTTTATTATTGCTAATCCGCCTTTCAATGTCAGTGATTGGAGTGGTGAATTATTAAGAAATGATGGTCGTTGGCAATATGGAACACCTCCTGCTGGTAATGCTAACTTTGCATGGTTGCAACATTTTCTCTATCACTTATCACCTGAAGGTCAAGCTGGTGTTGTGTTATCAAAAGGTGCATTAACCTCTAAAACCAGTGGTGAAGGTGATATTCGCCGTGCTTTGATTGAAGATGCTAATGTCATTGATTGCATCGTCAATTTACCTGCAAAATTATTTCTCAATACTCAAATTCCAGCCGCATTATGGTTTATGAATCGTAATCGCAAAGGTGGAAAATATCGAAACCGCAGTAATGAAATCTTGTTTATTGATGCTCGTAATTTAGGGCATTTAATCAACCGCCGAACTCGTGAATTATCACAAGACGATATAAAGCAAATTGCAGATACTTATCACAATTGGCGTAATCCCAATGGTAATTATGAAGACATCAAAGGGTTTTGTTGTGCCGCTCCGATTGAACGTGTCAAAGAATTGGATTACGTTTTAACAGCAGGGCGTTATGT
>JBASLW010000187.1:0-7723 GCA_049656545.1 Methylococcaceae bacterium | reverse complement strand
TCGCTGCTGCAATTATCAGTAATAAACATACACAATATAAAAAACCGTTAAACGATTTTAGACAACAACAAACCGACACAGTTTTAGAAAATTCTGATCCGCGTGGAGAATTAAAATGAAAGTAGGGATTTTAGGTGGTGGACAACTTGCTCGTATGATTGCGTTAGCGGGTTATCCGTTAGGCATTCGATTTATATTTTTAGACCCATCCGTTGGCGCGTGTGCCACAACGTTAGGTTCACATTTGCACGGTGATTATCAAGACGAAAATTTACTGGCTGAACTTGCCAAACGTGCTGATGTTGTAACGTATGAATTTGAAAATGTGCCTGCAAAAGTTGCCAATTTTTTAGAATCGCACACGTCTGTTTATCCACCTTCAAAAGCACTTGCTGTCGCGCAAGATAGATTGGTTGAAAAAGAATTTTTAAACGATTTAGGCATTCCTACCGCACCTTATGAAGATGTTACGACGTTTTCAAGTTTGCAAATGGCAATGGAAAAAATGGGTTATCCAGCTATTTTAAAAACCCGCACACAAGGTTACGACGGCAAAGGGCAATCCGTATTGAAATCGACTGCTGATTTAAAATCATCGTGGGAAAAACTAGACGGTTTGCCAGCAATTGTAGAAGGTTTTGTAAAATTTTCGCGTGAAGTTTCAATTGTTGCTGTGCGTAGCGTTTCAGGAGAAACCGCATTTTATCCGTTATCTGAAAATCTACATCACGCGGGAATTTTGCGTGTTTCAGAAAGTCGTAAAAATGATGCAATGCAAGAAAAAGCTCAAGATTATGCAACTCGTTTAATGACAGCCTTAAATTATGTTGGTGTTTTAGCGTTGGAATTATTTGAAGTTGATGGCGAACTTGTTGCGAATGAATTTGCGCCGCGTGTGCATAATTCAGGACATTGGACAATTGAAGGGGCAGAAACCAGCCAATTTGAAAACCATTTACGCGCGATTTTAGATTTGCCTTTGGGTTCAACAGTCGCAGTTGACAATGTGGCGATGGTGAATTTTATTGGTGGCAAACCTGAAAATGAAAACGTATTGAAAATTCCTAACACGCATTTACATTTATACCAAAAAGCACCGCGAAAAGGTCGTAAAATTGCTCATGCGACAGCTCGCCCAAAAACAGTACAACAATTAGAACCACTTAAAAAACGACTCATTAAACTTGCAGAAGACACAGATGATTCATAAAAAAAGCGGGTTTAAAACCCGCTTTTTAGTTTCATAAACCGTATTTAATAGGTAATCGTTGTAATAATGTCGCTTGTAAAACAGTTTTTAAGGCTTCATTTTCAACTTTTTCAACCATTTCATTCGCAAACGCAAACGTCAAAATGTGTTTGGCAGTTTCTTCGTCAATACCGCGTGATTGCAAATAAAAAATCGATTTTTCGTCAAGTTGTCCAACCGTTACACCGTGAGCGCATTTCACATCATCGGCATAAATTTCAAGTTGCGGTTTAGTGTCAATTTCCGCTTCATTTGATAACAATAAATTGCGGTTGTTCATTTGTGAATCAATTTTTTGCGCGTTTTCAGCAACCACAATTCGACCTTGAAAAACACCTTTTGCTTGGTCATTCAAAATCCCTTTGTAAAATTCGCGGCTAATTCCATGCGATTCAATGTGATTGATGCGCGTTAAATTATCCAAATGTTGTTTGCCTGAACCCAAGAAAAGCCCGTTAAATTCACATTCTGCCGCTGTTTTTAAATCACTGACAATATCATTACGCGCCAACAAACTTCCTAACGCAAAATTATGGTGGGTGAAACGCGCATGTTTTTCTTGTTGAACATAAGTGCCACCAAAATGGTAAGCGTTTTCGCCTTCTTGTTGGACTTTGTAAAGCGTTAAATCAGCATTTTCGCCGACAAAAATTTCCGCAACTGAGTTTGTCAAATAAGCGTTTTTTTCAGGACTGACAAACATTTCAATCAATTCTGCTTTTGCATTTTCGTCCAAAATTACAACATGGCGTGTCGGTAAAATCGCTTCTTGTGTGGCGATATGAATAATTTGCAACGGCTTTTCCAAAATCGCATTTTTCGGAATATGAACAAACAGCCCATCGGTAAAATTTGCGGTGTTGAAATCAATAAAGCCGTGCGTTTGGTTAATCGCCTGATTGAATTTTGCTTGCAATAAGTCCGCGTGATTTTTCAGTGCGTCGTTAATCGAACAAACCGTGATGTCTTCAGGTAAATTCGATAATCCCTCATGAAAATAACCGTCCACAAAAACAAAATGAAACGCGCTTCCGCTTTCAACAGCTTCAAAATCTACGTCTTCAATGAATTTCGCAATTGAAAATTCTTTTTTAGCAATCGCTGAAACGTTGGTGTAACGCCAATCTTCTAAATTTGAGGCTGGAAAACCTGTTTTTTCAAATTGTGCGGCGGCTTGTGTGCGAATATCGTTTAACCAGCTCATGCTTGCTCCAACCAGCCGTAACCTTTTTCTTCGAGTTCTAACGCCAAATCTGCGCCACCCGATTTCACGATTTTGCCGTCGGCTAAAACATGAACAAAATCAGGCTTAATGTAATCAAGCAAACGTTGGTAATGCGTCACCATAATAAACGCACGGTCTGGTGAACGTAGCGCGTTCACACCGTCGGCGACAATTCGCAATGCGTCAATGTCTAAACCTGAGTCGGTTTCGTCCAAAATGCAAAGTTGTGGTTCGAGCATCGCCATTTGCAAAATTTCATTCCGTTTCTTTTCGCCGCCTGAAAAACCTTCATTCACAGCGCGATATAAAAATTTTTCGTCCATATCGAGAGCTTTGGTTTTAGCTTTCACCAACGTTAAAAAATCCATTGCATCCACTTCACTCAAACCTTTGTGTTTGCGAACAGCGTTTAATGCAGCTTTGAGCAAATAAACATTTGTTACGCCCGCGATTTCGACAGGATATTGAAACGCTAAAAATACGCCTTCACGAGCGCGAATTTCGGCAGGCATTTCGAGTAAATTTTTATCATTGTAAGTGATTGAACCACCTGTGACTTCGTAGCCAGATTTGCCTGATAAAACGTGCGATAGCGTACTTTTTCCCGCGCCATTTGGTCCCATGATGGCGTGAATTTCGCCAGCATTCACTTCGAGGTTTAAGCCTTTAAGAATTTCTTTTGTTCCAACATTGACGGTTAAGTCTTTAATTTTTAGCATTTGTATTCCAGTAGTTTTTATAAAGTTTCTATTTTTTTAATGCCAACGCATTCGCTTTAATACCATCACAAATGGTATCAAGTGGCAAATGACTGAGATTTTTCTTAGCAAAAGGATTCTGTAATTCAATTCCAATTCTATCAAGCGATAACAAAGGATAGGCAACAAGAATTGCAATTAAAGGTGACATCATTCCCGCTTCGTTGATGAGCGAAAAAGGTAAAAGTAATAAATAAATTAAAATAAAACGTCGTGCTTTAATCGCATAAACCAGCGGCATCGGCGTTTTTACAATTCGTTCATTTCCCCCAATACTGTCAATTAAAGCGGCACGTTGTTTTTCAAATTCGGCAAAGGTGAACAAATCAATTTGTTGTGTAAAACGTGCTTGTTCGAGCAAGGCGGCAATTTTATCCGACACAAAAAGTGGCATGTGTGACGCATTTTGTAAGGCTGTAATTTCATCAGTTGAAAGTAACGCCTTCAATTCATCGAAATTCTTTTGAAAACGTAGCGATTCTTTGTGGGCGAAAGCGAAAGTAACTAGCCATTTCGTCATTTCGTTGCGCCATTGCGAATTTGTTTCGCCGTAATTCCACGTCATTATGAATAGATTGCGTATTTGATTGGTAATTGCGCCCCATAATTTTCGCGCTTCCCACCATCTATCGTGACCTGCGTTTGTGCGAAAAACCAACACCAATCCCAAAACCGCACCTGTGTATTCAAAAGGCGTGACAGCAAAATGCGGCAAATCATAATAATTTTTATCAATCCAAATAACGCCAAACGTGTATAAACCTGTAATTAACACATTTAACAAAATGCGAGGTGTCACAGAACCACGCCACGCCAAAGCACCGAGTAAGAAATAATGATGTTCTTCTTTATTGCTGTATTTTGCTGACATGATTCACTCCCAAATGTGTGACGAATTACAGCAAATCTTCAAAAAAAGTGACTTCACCTGTTGCAATTTCATGAATACCGCCAACAAGTTTAATTTCACTTTTAGCAAGCATTTCTTTCAAAATCGGACTACGTGCAACAATCGCTTGAACAGTTCTTTTGACATTGATGACAGCGACTTTTTCAACAAATGCGTTGTTATTTGAATTTCGATTTTCTAGTTCTGTTTTTTCGTCATAAACAGCGGGTTGAATTTTAGAAAGTAACGCCGTTAAATTTCCCATTTCAACATGGTCACACGCGCCTTTCACTGCGCCGCATTTTGTGTGACCTAAAACAGCAATAATTTTTGCACCAGCAACTTTGCAGGCAAATTCCATACTGCCCAAAATGTCTTCGTTGATGATATTTCCCGCAATTCGCACGCTAAAAATATCGCCTAAACCTTGGTCAAAAATGAGTTCCGCAGACGTGCGTGAATCAATACAACTCAAAATAATGGCAAACGGATGTTGTCCATCAGACGTTTCGTTGGCTTGTTCAAGCAAATTTCGATTTGCTTTCAAGTTGTGCATAAAACGGTGATTGCCTTCTTTTAACAAATTCAACGCCATTTCTGGTGTGATTGCCGCTTGTAATTCTTTTGTTAGTGTTTTCATTTTTGTATTCTCATTTTAGGTAAGAAAAAATCAAATAAATCGATGAAGTGATAATGGCGTTAAATGTTGCAGCCATGCCGAAAACTCTAAATTTAAGATTTTCAATATCTTGACTAACGCCCCAAGCGTGCAAAAATCTTCCAATGAGTAAAGAAAGACAAAGGAAATGAACCAATAATGCAGGTGCGCCAATTGATTCAGTCATATAAATCAAAATTAAAGCAAGCGGAACATACTCAGAAAAATTAGAATGAACTCGAATTGCTCGAAGTAGTTGATTATTACCACCATCTCCCAAAGAAATTTTAAATTTACGTCGTAATCGCAAAGTTAATACACTCAGCGTTACAAATCCCAATCCTAAAAATGCTGCATAAAATGGTGTAATTAACATATTTGTTATCTCAGAAATTAACCCACTGAACCTTCTAAACTAAGTCCCAACAACGCCTGCGCTTCAACTGCAAATTCCATCGGTAATTCTTTGAAAACTTGCTTACAAAAACCATTCACAATCATCGACACCGCATCTTCAGCAGACAAACCGCGTTGCTGACAGAAAAATAATTGGTCTTCGCTGATTTTTGAAGTCGTCGCTTCGTGTTCGATTTGCGCTGAGGGATTACGCACTTCAACATACGGAAACGTGTGTGCGCCGCATTTATCGCCAACGAGTAACGAATCACATTGCGTGTAATTTCGGGCATTTTCGGCTTTGCTAGAAATTTTGACCAAACCGCGATAAGTATTTTGCGCTTTGCCAGCCGAAATACCTTTGGAAATGATGGTGCTTTTGGTGTTTTTGCCGACATGAATCATTTTTGTACCTGTGTCAGCTTGTTGCAAATTGTTAGTGACGGCGACTGAATAAAATTCACCGACCGAATTATCACCTTTCAAAATACAACTTGGATATTTCCAGGTAATCGCCGAACCTGTTTCAACTTGCGTCCAAGAGACTTTGGAATTATCGCCTTTGCAATACGCGCGTTTGGTGACGAAATTATAAATTCCGCCTTTGCCTTCTTTATCACCTGGATACCAATTTTGCACGGTAGAGTATTTGATTTCGGCATCTTTCAACGCGACCAATTCGACAACGGCGGCATGAAGTTGGTTTTCATCACGTTGAGGAGCTGAACACCCTTCAAGATAGGAAACATAACTGCCTTCATCGGCAATAATCAGCGTCCGTTCAAACTGCCCCGTGTTGCTGGCATTGATACGAAAATAGGTCGAAAGTTCCATCGGGCAACGCACACCTTTTGGAATATAAACAAACGAACCATCGGTAAAAACTGCTGAGTTCAAAGCCGCAAAAAAGTTATCACCAACGGAAACGACTGAACTTAAATACTCTTTCACCAATTCTGGATAATCACGAATTGCTTCAGAAATGGGACAAAAAATCACGCCCACTTCGTGCAATTTTCCTTTAAACGTTGTCGCAACCGAAACGCTATCAAACACCGCGTCCACCGCGATACCTGCTAATTGTTCTTGTTCGGCAAGCGGAATGCCTAATTTTTTGTAGGCTTCTAAAATTTCTGGGTCAATTTCATCTAAACTTTTTGGCGCGTTGGCTTTCGATTTTGGCGCGGAATAGTAGCTAATAGCTTGATAATCAATTGGGTCGATTTTCAGTTGCGCCCAATCTGGGTTAGGCATTTTTTGCCAATGACGAAACGCTTTTAAACGGTATTCGAGCATAAACTCAGGTTCATTTTTGACTTTTGATAATTGAGCAATCACGTCTTCATTCAAACCTGGTGCGAAAGTATCCGCTTCAATATCGCTGATAAAACCTTGTTTATATTCTTGATTTAAAAGATTGTTAATTTCGTCGTTACTTTCTGACATGGATTTTCTCGGTGTGTTTATTTTTGGGGTATTTTAGAGTGCTTTAATTCTTGAGTAAAGTAGTAGGTTTTTATTTTTGGTAAATTGCGCCGCGTTGTTTGAAACATTTTCGACTAAATAAAATTTGATGTTCAAACATTTCTAATCCGCACATTTCTTTAAGTTGCGCCAATTGATTTAAGACCGTATTTCTATCTTTACCATGAATCATACAGTATAAATTGTAATTCCATTCGGGCAGAGTAGGGCGTTGATAACACAGTGTCACAAACGAAAACTGTAAACATTTTTGCGCGATGTTATCAATTTGATTGTTAGGAATTTGCCATACACACATCGCATTTGCGCGATAACCTAACGTTGAATGTTTCACAATGACACCAAAACGTTTAATAATTCCAACGTGTTGCAACGTTTCTAAACGTGAAATCACCTCATTTTCGCTAATCCCTAAACGTTCAGAAATTTCTAAATACGGACGCGAGCAAATCGGCAATCCTTCTGCGACTTGTGCGAGTAATTGTTGGTTCAAATCATCAAGCATTTTCAAAATCCATTTTAAAACTCAAATCAATAAAAAATTCTTTTTCAAGCGGAAAACATAAAACGTCGTAACCTGTTTTTTGTTCAATTTTTTCAATGACATTATTTAAATGCGCGGCATTATTTGCAATCACTACAAACCATAAATTTAACGCATTTTCGCGTTCGTAATTGTGATTCACTTCGCTAAAACTACTCACTTTTTCCGCGACAATGTTTAATTCATTTTCAGGCACAGAAATCGCCGCTAATGTGCTTACGCCAATTTGATTCGGCGGAATAATTGCACCGATTCGCCCAATAAAATTTTTGTCGTTCAATTCTTGAAAGGCTGCTAAAACGGCGTTTTCGGAAACATTTAATTTTTCAGCAATATCCGCAAAAGGCGTTGCCGATATTGGAAAATCACGTTGAAAATCGTTAAGTAATTTTTTTTGTAAATTGGTTAAAGTCATTTTGAAAACGAAATAAATTGTCGATAAGGGGAATCACTTTTCCATGTTATCGATTCGCTAAAATAGTGCATCAACGATAAATAACCAATCACACCTAATGTCAC
>JBASLW010000186.1:0-2449 GCA_049656545.1 Methylococcaceae bacterium | reverse complement strand
AACCGTATGACTTCCGTAACGATATTCCATATTTCGTTCCTCAAAATACGGATTTTAATACGAAGGAAAATTGATGATAAATCTGACCGACTGAAGTCGGTGGCTTTAACCTTCAAGTGGAAGAAGTAAAACCGATTGCATTATTCTCGATTGTGCAGGATTGACCTACGAACACGGCTTTGTTGATGATGCCCAGACCAATTTTTGGCAGCTTGCTCAACAGTTAACTGTTGAGCAAGTTGCCTATGCCTTTGCACGATTGGAACTTGGCTATCAATCAGTTTATGATTTTGTTCGAAGATCGATTACCTTCCTTCTTTTAACTGTTTATACAAAATTCTTATAGTCTCGGATGCGGATTGTACATTGGAGAATTTGAAGATGGTGAATTTGTAATCACAATTTTTCAAGGTAAATATAAAGGAAATTTAGCTGGTGCATCTAATTTCCGTGAGAATGATGTACAAAAATCAATTGGCACAGTACAAGTTTTATTTGATCCACGTCGGAAAGTAGTATTGAATCCCAATTTTGTTATACTCACAAAAAAATCCCTGCTGACGAAAACTGCCGCAGGGCTTGAAATATATGGTGTACCCTGTAGGCTTGAAACTACGACCTCGATTTATCAAGGGAAACGCGTACGTTTTTACAATGTTAGATCAGATTGTTCATCATCGTGACATTCTTGAAAAAATGAACAATGATTCTTTCCGATTTAAGCAGTGTCAAAAAAGCGGTTTAAACAAATAACCTACTATTTCATCTAGAAACTTTTGATTATTTATCGATGTCAATTTTTCATGTTAATTGACAGCCAAGCAATCAGAAACGAAAAAAGAGTGCTTTTTTATTAGCGATTGCGAAGGGAGCGTTACTTAGACACAGTAGCGTGCAGTAAATTAAAAATATAGGTACGATATGCGGCTATGTGGCATTATTTTTACCAAATTTTACACTAACTGGACACTTAAAAATGCGAGCCTTTACAACTTTAACTTCAATCGTCACTCCCCTCGACCGTGCAAATGTCGATACTGACGCGATTATTCCCAAACAATTTTTAAAATCGATTCGCCGCACAGGTTTTGGCGTTTATTTATTCGACGAATGGCGATATTTAGATCAAGGGCAACCTGATATGGATTGCACCAATCGCCCGATTAACAAAGATTTCGTGCTAAACAAACCACAATACAAAAACGCACAAATTCTACTGACCCGCGAAAACTTCGGTTGTGGCTCATCACGCGAACATGCACCTTGGGCGTTAGAAGATTATGGTTTTCGAGCGATTATCGCGCCGAGTTTTGCCGATATTTTCTACAATAACTGTTTCAAAAATGGCTTGTTGCCGATTGCGCTAGACGCTGAAATCGTTGATGGGTTATTTAAAGAATTAACCGATGATTATGCGTTGACGATTGATTTAGCAGCGCAAACCATTACAACGCCAAGTGGCAAAACCATTGCGTTCAACGTAGATGAAAATCGCAAATTTCGTTTGCTAAACGGTTTGGATGATATTGGTTTGACGTTGCAACACGCTGATAAAATTCACGCTTACGAAACCGAACGCGCTAAACGTGCGCCGTGGTTGTTTGTTTAATTTCAAATGGAGTTTTTATGAAATCCTTAATTAAAAAACTACTCCTTTTAGGACTTTTAATATCTTCAACTTCGTCAATAGCACAAAATTTTGAAACTCCTCAATGTTATCAAAATGTTCCTGTTACTTGTGGTTTTGAGGATATGACTTTGAATTTTTGTAATTCCGTTGGAAAAGAAAAATTTTCTATAGAAAATAGAATTCACATTCCAGGCGGTAATGTCTTTAAAAATAGCAAAAAAACTTGCACAGTTACACACATCCAAAATACAGAGCCTGCCCAATACTCGGTTTCTGTGAAATAACAAACTTATTAAATTTAAAGAGTTTTACATGACAAAAAAAATTGCAGTTTTAGCGGGTGACGGAATCGGGACAGAAATCGTTGCCGAAGCAATCAAAGTTTTAGAATTTTTAAATGCCGATATGGCATTAGGTTTTGAGTTTGAACATGGCTTAATTGGTGGCGCAGCGTATGACGTTCACGGTACACCGTTTCCACAACAAACCATCGATTTAGTTACACCTGCTGACGCGATTTTATTAGGTGCAGTCGGCGGTTATAAATGGGAATCGCTCGATATTTCGGTGCGTCCTGAAAAAGGTTTGCTCGGTTTGCGTTCGACGTTAAATTTATTTTCAAATTTACGTCCTGCGATTTTATATCCACAACTTGCGGCGGCTTCGACTTTAAAACCTGAAATCGTTTCAGGTTTAGATTTAATGATTGTGCGCGAACTCACTGGGGGCATTTATTTTGGTCAACCACGCGGGATTCGTGTTTTAGAAAACGGTGAACGTCAAGGTTTCAACACCGCGACTTATACCGAATCTGAAATT
>JBASLW010000185.1:0-16661 GCA_049656545.1 Methylococcaceae bacterium | reverse complement strand
CCTTCACTGTTATCAATTCGACTAAATCCCCCCGAAAAGCGGCGTGCTGAAAGAAATTTTGGCTGAAAATTTGGACTGGGTTTGTAACCGTTTAAACTGATAAGTTTAATCGTGCCATTTAATGTGGCATCACCTGAAATGTTCAATTGGTCATATCCAGACGGCGTTTCATCTTGAATTTCCATTTTCAACAAACCACTTTCTGTTTGAATAAAATCACCTGTAATAGCAATTATGCCAGGTGAATCACCTGTACTAATCGTGCCATTATTTATAAATTCAGGCGTAATAAATGTACCTTTACCAGATAAAATGGTTTCAATTTGCAATGTAAAAGGATTTGTCACATTAACAGACGCGCCATCGACTAAATGAAGTGACGCTAAACTAAATAATGAATTAACATGGATTGTTCCTGCCATATCGATGCGAAAATTTGTGTTTGGAATGCTGACATCTTGTGTTGAATCAGGCAAAACACCCTGATTCCAGTTGGCGGCATTTTGCCATTGATTATCTGTTTGACTAATCCATGTAATTTTAGGAGCACGGTTAATTGTTAAAAAATTAGGGGTGTAACTAAGTTTATAGTTATCACCTGCACTAACATTACTTGTAATTTCATACGTTTTAACAGTTTCACCTGCTACGCGACTTAATTCACCCGTTAATTTATCTTCACCAACAAGTCCCTGAATACTGAATGTCAACTTAGGATCAACTTCGCCGAATGTTTTTGATTGTGGATGTGCGGTAATAGTTAAATTTGCAGGCGAAATTCCCAACTCTGCGCCAACGTAATTCAGCGTGTAATTCGGATTATGTAAATCCCCTTGCGTAATAGTGTAACGCCCCACATTTTCACCTGTTGTCCGCGTCAAATTTCCTGACAAGGTATCGTTATTAAGTAATCCTTGGCTAACATAAGTAAGACTAGGGTCACTAGTGCCATAAATTTTAGTTTGTGGATGTGCAGTAATGGTTAAATTCGCAGGTGAAATTCCCAACTCTGCGCCAATATAACTCAAGGTGTAATTCGGATTGTGTAAATCCCCTTGCGTAATGGTGTAACGCCCCACATTTTCGCCTGTTGTCCGCGTCAAATTTCCTGACAAGGTATCGTTGCCGAGTAGTCCTTGGCTAACATAAGTAAGACTGGGGTCGTTAGTGCCATAAATTTTAGTTTGTGGATGTGCAGTAATGGTTAAATTTGCTGGTGTAATAACAAAATCTGCGGGTAAATAAGAAATATCATAATTAGGATTTGCCAAGGTACTAGTAATTGGATAACGACCAACATTCTCACCTGATGTGCGACTTAAACCACCTACTAACGTATCGCCATCTAACAATCCAACTGTGCCATAAGTCAAAGCAGGATCCGTTGTGTTATAGCTCTTACTTAAAGCATTTGCCGTAATCATTAAAGAAGCAGGCGTAATTGTCAATGTCCCGTTAATAGGTGTTAACGCATAACGACCATTTGTGATTGTCGGTACGATGGAATAATTACCAATTTCAGATTTTTGATTAGCATTTGTACTAAATGAAACGCCCAAAGAATCCCAGGTATCACTTCCTAAATAAGAGCCTTCTGTGAGTGTGCCTGTAAAATCAGGATTAACAGAACCATAAGAACGAGAAAAACCGTCGGCAGTAATCTTGATTTGCATCGGGGTAAATGCAGGGGGGGGAGGCGGAGTAACTCTAACATCTAGTCCTTGCCATGCTAAATGCGGATAGCTTGACCCATTAGTAATTGTCCAAGTATTTGCAAAATTAAAACCAATAAAATTCGCTGATTGCTGCATTTGTGCAGTAGTTAAGTCCATCCCTGAGTTGTTATTTACATCTGCTGCGCTAATTGGTTGTCTAGTGGTATCTTTATCCCAATAACTGTTTGTAATAGTTCCAACTTGCCCGCCGTTGTAACCCAAACTATAACCTACCAAACCGCCAATATACGTTGACCCAGAATTTTCTTTTAATGATACAAGTCCTGTGCTGTAGCTGTTTTCAATGATTGGATTTGTGCCATCAATTGCACCAACTAAGCCTCCAACTTTTTCATTACCAGTAACGGATACCATGCTATAAGTATCACTGACGGTGCCTGAATAATTTTTCCCAATTAAACCACCAATATAGTTAGTTCCCGAAACCGCACCAGTGCTGTAACTACGGCTTACCGAACCTGAATTAAATCCAACAATACTACCAACAATACTACCGCCTGAAATAGAAACATTGGTTAAACCAAGATTTTGAATTATCCCATTCGAATGACTAAACAAGCCAATGCCACCGTATTCCCAAGGACGAGTGATAGTTAAATTGTTAATCGTGTGATTTTGTCCGTTAAACGTACCTGTGAAGAAGTGATCTTCAGAATTACCAATTGGCTCAAAACCGTTGTAATAAACATCACCATCCCAATTCCAACCAGAAGTTCCTGTTGCATCAATGTTATTTGCCAAGACAAACGAACTGGAAAGAAAACCTTTCGCACCTTGTAAGCCATAAACATCTGTAATTTGATAAGGACTAGAACTTCCATTACCACCTAAAGTACGAAGAAATGTTCCTCCGCTAATTATAAAATCTGTTGCTGAAAAGCTAGGAAGCGTTCCATTTTGAATCCATGCGCCAATGCTTAACGTAAACTCTCCGACATTGACAGCCGACGTGGCAGTAATCAAATGCCCAGCATTCAATTCCAATTTCCCCGTTGTTCCACCGTTTAAGGCATTATTGATTGTAATGTCGTGTTCTGCGATAAACGTCAACTTATTTGATGCCCAGGTAATTGCCGCACCAACAATAATATCGCCAGCATCACCACCTGGAATTGAAGGATTTCCTGAATTGGTTGAAATTGAAACGTCGCTGCTTATTAACGCAGCTTCAATCTGACTAGCTAAAATGGTTGATGCCTGAGTTGGTTGCAACTCATAAGGCACACTTGTAGGCAAGGTATCACCAACAGGTGAACTGGCAGCAATTGTTATGTTCCAAGGGTCGAGTAACCAATTACCTGTTTTCCCTTTTTCTGCAGTGGTATTAACTTTCGTGCCTTTTACATCGAGTTTATGCCCTGACGTTTCAACTAACCCGCCATCACCTGATTTTTTACCACCTTTTGCCGAAATTTTTGCGGCAACTTTTGTTTCATCATCCGCCCAAACGATTACTTTTCCGCCGTTACCTTGATTTTTTGCATCTGCTTTGATTTCGACATTTTCAGCAATCGTAGTGATTTTCGCATTTTGAACTGCTACATTTTTGCCTTGATAATCACCGCCGACTAAAATTTCACCACCGCCTTTTTCGCCAATCGCTTCAATTTTGGAATTATCCAAAACTGCGACATTTTCGCCTGTGACTTCGATTTTACCTGCCACGCCTTTTTCATTATTTGCAGAAATCGTGCTGTCTTTTTCAAGCGTGACATCGCTTTTTGCGACTAAACGAATGTTACCTTGTTTGTCGATTTCGACGCTGTCTGCGCTAATGTCGCCGCTGTGTTTGATTGAGCCTGCAAAAACGTTAATCGAGCCGCTTTCGGTTAAAAGTTGTCCCACATTTAAAACGTGATTTTTCGGGGCTTGAACTTGGAATCGAATTTCGGGGTCATCCATGCTGGTTAAAATCAATTCTTGTCCAGCAGCGAGAACAATTTTTCCACCTTCACTTTTGATAATGCCGTTGTTTTGAATGTTGGGCGCAACCAAGACGATATTGCCATCTTTACCCGCATGAATAATGCCTTCGTTAGCAATATCGCCCGCTTTTGACCCTGCAATAAAATGAAAGTTTCCTTTTTGAAAATCGTTGTCGCTAAGATTTAAACTCGACGCAAGCAAACCTTGCGTATCAATTTGTGAACCTGCACCAAACACAATGCCATTCGGGTTAATCAAAAATACTTTGCCGTTTGAATAAAGCGAACCCAAAATTTCACTTGGATTACCGCCCACAATGCGATTTAAAACGGCACTTTGTCCATTTTGCTGAATAAATTGGGTGATTTCATTTTTTGCAATGTTGAAATTTTGCCAATTGATAATGGCATTCGGACTATTTTTAATCGTCGTCACACCTGAAACCGATTGGTCAATACTGACTTGACCACTGATAACCTGTGCGCCGTTTGGATTTGCTGCCGAAAATGATGGATATAGCGCGGAAATAATCGCTAAATACAGCGCGTTATGACGGAGAATTTGAGCTGGATGTAATTGATATGGTTTCATTTTTATAGCACTAAAGAGTAAATCGCTTGCAATGTTATCGGATTGTAACGAAGGTTATTTAGCGCGTAAATCAAATATAATGCACATTTATTAACTTTTACGAGATTAAAAATTATGCCTTCCTTTGACATTGTTTCCGAATTCGACCCACACGAAGCGAAAAATGCGGTTGATCAATCTAATAAAGAAGTTACGACGCGCTTTGATTTTAAAGGTACGGACTCCAGTTTTGAAATCAATGATGAAACGATTGTGATGATTTCTGAATCGACCTTTCAATTGCAACAAATGTTCAGTGTTTTATGTTCAAAATTAACTAAACGCGGAATTGATATTGCCTGTATGGAAGTTAAAGATGCCAAAGGTAGCGGAAAATTGATGCGTCAAGAAGTCTTATTAAAACAAGGAATTGAATCCGTTTTAGCAAAAAAAATTGTCAAACTCATTAAAGATAACAAACTCAAAGTGCAAGCGGCGATTCAAGGGGAAAAACTGCGTGTCACAGGAAAAAATCGGGATGATTTGCAAGCCACGATTCAATTTTTACGCAACGCAAATTTAGAACAACCACTGCAATTTGATAATTTTCGTGAGTAACATTCAACGTGTTGCTATCGTTGGTGCAGGCGCAGCAGGTTTGATGGCGGCTGATGTTTTAAGTCAACATTCAAATTGTGAAATCACGGTTTTTGATTCCATGCCCTCTGTTGGACGTAAAATTTTAATGGCAGGTAAAGGCGGATTAAATCTTTCACACGCTGAAAATTTTGATACTTTTCTTAAGCGCTACGGCTCACAACAAAACGCACTTTCGCCCTTTTTAAACGCTTTCACACCAACTGACTTGCGCCATTGGGTTCATGATTTAGGTATTGAAACATTTGTTGGCTCATCGGGTCGGATTTTTCCAAAAGAAATGAAAGCCGCTCCCCTGTTACGCGAGTGGTTGCAGCGATTGCGTTCAAACGGTGTGCAATTCTCAATGCGTCATCGCTGGATAGGTTTTGGAAATGAAACCAATCAATTGCGTTTTGATACACCGAATGGGCAACAATGTTTTTCAGCTGACGCGGTAATTTTTGCTTTAGGTGGGGGAAGTTGGGCAAAACTCGGTTCAACAGGCGAATGGGTCGCAACTTTACGCGAAAAAGGCTTCAAAATTGAAACATTGCAACCGTCAAATTGTGGTTTTAATGTTGAATGGTCAGCGTATTTCAAACAACATTTTGCAGGTCAACCGCTGAAAAATATCGGTTTAACATTCGGTGATTTTCAAAAAAAAGGCGAAGCAATGCTGACCGAAAACGGAATTGAAGGCGGTTTAATTTACGCCGCTTCTGCAAAAATTCGTGAGGCAATTTCTACAAACAGCAACGCAACGATTTATCTTGATTTATTTCCTGACAAAACGTTTTCAGAACTTTTCGCAAAATTAAACAAACCGCGCGGCAAATCATCCGTTGCAAAATTTTGGCGAAATTCGTTGAAATTAGACGGTGCAAAATCAGGATTGTTGCGCGAAGTTTTAAACGGTGATGATTTAAATTCTGCTGAAATCGTCGCAAAAACGTTGAAATTTTTGCCGCTAAACTTAATGTCACCACGTCCAATTGATGAAGCGATTAGCAGCGCAGGTGGGATTTCGTTTGATGAATTAAACGCCGATTTGATGAGTAAAAAATTCACGGGCGTTTTTTTCGCAGGTGAAATGCTTGATTGGGAAGCTCCAACAGGCGGCTATTTATTAACAGCCTGTTTTGCAACAGGACGCGCCGCAGGTTTTGGTGCGTTAAATTGGTTGAATCGTTAATCTACTTTTAAAAACAATAACGTATCAATATCAGTATCGGTTCGAGCTGGGTCGATTGCGACATCTAAAATAAACACCCGCTCATTCGGTACGCCGCCTGTTTGAACTAGATATTTTGCTACAGCCCGCGCTCTTGCCGCTGCCAATTTGGTTAACCGTTTTTGTTCAGGCGGAAACGTTTCCTTCAACGTGTTTTTCGCCACTTCGTAAAATTCCCCCATTTCAGGTTTGGCTAATTCAATGTTGCCAAAAAATGATTTTTTCACCAATTGCGGAAATTTTGCCGCGAATTCTTGTGCTAACAAACGTTGCGTGTCAGCGTCATTTAATTCGACATATTCAGGCAGAATTTTTTGAGTATTTTTACGGTTTAACTCTTCGGCTTTCAACGTTTTTAAACGGTCATTCAACGCCATTTCACTTAATTCTTCCCAGTCATCTACGCGAAATGCTGTGCCGCGAATTTCGACTTTTAAAATTTCTCGTTCACGCAACACTTTTGCCAAATTATCTAATTTTGGTTTTTGCCATTCGGTTAATTCACTACTACCTTTTGAAAATTGTATCGCGCTTAAATCTTCGTCTGTGCCGACCAATCCTGCAATCATTTGAAACGGAGAGGTAATTGCTTTGCTGATGATATTTAAAAACGCATCGCTAACAATTCCACCAAAATCAAAATGTGGGTCATTTAAAGAACCTGTAATCGGAACATCTAAATTGATAATCCCATTCATGTCTTTGAGCAACGCAATTGCTAAATCAAGCGGCGCATCAATTGCGTGTGGATTTTCAACTTTTTCACCGAGTTCAAATTGTTCAATGCGTAAATTATTGGTTGCCGTTAATTCACCTTTAGCAACTTCGTAATTCATCCCCAGTGACATTTTGCCATTTTCGAGTTTATAACCTGCAAACTCCGCCATGTAAGCTGACATTAACGGCAACGGCATTCCTTTGAAATTCAATGCCGCGTTGTAATCGCCAGTGAAAGGTTGAATTTTGCCTTTAATATCGACAGGTGCAAGGTCATAAGCGTTGCCTTTTAGCGTCACGTTAATCGTTGATTCGTGTTCGGAGGAAATGCCCGACGCGCCACCTTCTAAACCTCGAATTTCGGCGGCAAATGGCAAAATCATCGACAAATCCGCAAATGACGATGCGCCATTTGAAATTTGAACTTTGTCGAGTTTGAAACGAATATCAGACGACGCATTTTTTTCAGCTTTGTTTGATTTTTTTGTTTTTGATTCAGGTTCATTGATGAAAATATCTGAAAAATTCAGGATTTTATTTTTATCAATGACAACTCGTGCATACGGTTTTTCAATCATCAACGCTGACGCGCTATAACGTTGAGCCAAAATATCTGCTTCGACATTTTTTAAGGTTAAATTATCCCATTTCAGCAAATCTTTATTTTGTGTTTGGTCGCGCGTAATCAAACGTGCAATACCTGTATTACCTTTAAATTTTAAATCTAATTCGCCTTGCTGACCTTGCGCCATATCAAGTTTTCCATCTAAACGAAACACGCCTTTTATCAAATCTAAATGCGCGAATTTATCGACATAAGATTGAAATTTTTCTAAGCCGATAGCTTTTACGTCAACTTCTGTTTCGGCAGTCAGCGGTGATAAACCTGCGTTACCTTTCAAGTGTAGCGTTCCACTTTCGTTGATGCCCGTGTTGAGTTCAAACGGCAGTTTTGCGCCTACGGCATTGCTCAATTCAGATAATTTCAACGACAAAGGACTAATGTTAATGGTCATTGGTTTAGCCAAGGTTTTGTCTTCAAATGACGCGCTAAAATTCGTCAATTCAACGCTGTCGATTTTGACACCCCAAAACGCTTCGCTGGTAGAATCTCCAGCTTCTTTTTCAGCGGCAACTTGCGCTTCATCTTCGGGCAACAACGTTTGATAATTCAATTCACCATTTGGATTTAACCACGCTTTCAAATCGGCATTTTTTGCTTCAATCGCGCCAATTCCTAACGTTTTGTTTTTCAAATCGAAAGCTAATTTTTTCAATTCCAATTCAGGCAATTTGAAAAGTAACGTATTTTGCGTAGTGTCGAAAAGTTCCGCGTCTTTCAATAACAGGTTTGCTACGTCGAAATGTTGATTTTCAACATTGAAATTTAATGTATTTAACGACATATTTTTTAAGGCAATTTGCGCTTGACCTTCGTTTAAATGCAAAGCGTTTAAGGTGAGATTGTGAAGTTGAATGTTCTGTTTTGTGCTATCAAAAGACAATTTTTCAAGTACAACTTTTTCAAGTTTCATTTTGTCATACGTTAAATTTGTAAATGTAATTTCACCATTTTCGACTTGAATCAACGGCGTTTTTTCACCAAATTCAACATGACAATGTGCTGATAATTCGCCTTCACCTGTTAATTTAATTTTGTTTTCAGGAATTAACGAAAGTAAATGCGGCAACTGAATTTTTTTAAATGTGATTTTGCTGTTCACAACCGATGTTGAAAATTGAAAATCGCCACTCAAGTTGATTTCGCCGCCATTTTGCCAAAGTGCGTTTAACTCAAGTTTTGCAGGTGTTGAAGCCGTTGTGCTGAAATTTGAAAGCGTTAAATTTAACGGCGTAATCTGTTCGTTTAAATTACCGTCTTGAAACGAAAATTGCCCTTGTTGCAAAACAGCATTTTTAACCGTAATCGGAAAAATGACGCTTTTTTCAGGTGGCTTCGGTGGTTCTGATTTAGGTGAAAATACGTCCGTATTTAACGAACCGTCTTTGTGTTTTTCGAGATGAAAAAAAGGTTTTTCAAGCGAAATTGTGTCGATAACCAAACTTTGTGACGCGAGCGATTCTCGCAAATTAAGTTGCACGTTTAAGTTTTCAAAACGTGCCATTTTGGGGATTTCAAATTGCGATAATGCCAATTCAAACGTGAATGGATTAAATTTTGCACCGCTTAAATTTGCTTCTAAGCCCGTTTCGTTTTTAATCAATTCGGGAACATTGTGCTGCAACCATGCAGGTAAAATATAAAATCCTGCTGCGAAATAACTACCAACTAAACCAGTCGGAATTAAAACAGTGATTGCGATTTTCGTAAGTCGTTTCATTTTGACGGATTCAGCTACAAAACTACGTTGTAAATAATCGACCTGCTAAAGTCAAACATTTAGGGCATTCTGTGATGTCGATAGCAATAACAGCATGATAGAATTATGACTTTTTAAATCAACAATAAAGTCAAAACGTGTCTATTCCTACCGATGATATTCTCAAGCAAGCCTTAGATGAGCTTGCAACAACCACCGATTTAACAAGCCTTGATGCAATTCGCGTTAATTATTTAGGTAAAAAAGGTATTTTTACCGCGCAAATGAAAGAACTTGGCGCGTTGCCACCAGAAGAACGCCGAGATGCAGGGCAAGTTATCAATCAAGCCAAAGATGCGTTTCAAGAAAAACTCGATGCAAAAAAAATCGAACTTGAACAAGCCGCTTTAGCTGCGCGTTTAGCCAATGAACGCATCGACGTAACGCTTGCAGGTCGAGGGCAAAAAGTGGGTGGTTTACATCCTGTGACAACCACTTTGCGCCGCATTAACAAAATTTTTGCAAGCGTTGGTTTTCAAGTGGTCGAAGGCCCTGAAATCGAAGACGATTATCACAATTTTGAAGCCTTAAACATTCCCGCGCATCATCCCGCACGTGCGATGCACGATACGTTTTATTTTGACGCGCACCGTGTTTTACGCACGCACACTTCACCTGTGCAAATCCGCGTCATGGAATCTGAAACTCCACCGTTAAAAGTCATTGCACCAGGTCGCGTTTATCGTTGCGATTCCGACATCACACACACACCAATGTTTCATCAAGTCGAAGGTTTCTTAGTTGATACCGACGTAAGTTTTGCAGATTTAAAAGGCGTTGTGTATGAATTTTTACGCGCATTTTTTGAAAAAGATATTCAAGTTCGTTTCCGTCCGTCTTATTTTCCGTTCACCGAACCGTCTGCCGAAGTCGATATTGAATGCGTCATGTGCGGCGGCGAAGGTTGCAGAGTTTGCTCTCATACAGGCTGGCTCGAAGTCATGGGCTGCGGGATGATTCACCCTGAAGTTTTCAAAGCCGTCAAAATCGACAGCGAAAAATACAGCGGTTTTGCCTTTGGAATGGGCGTAGAACGTTTAGCCATGTTGCGTTACGGCATCAACGATTTACGCTTATTTTTCGAAAACGATTTGAAATTTTTACAACAATTTAACTAAGGCAGGGACGTTTATGAAAATTAGTGAAACATGGCTTAGAACTTACGTTAATCCAGCAATCAGCACGGAAGAACTCGTTGCACAAATCACAATGGCGGGTTTGGAAGTCGATGCCGTTGAACCTGTGGCAGCGCAATTTAGCGGCGTGGTTGTTGGTGAAGTTTTGGAGACAGAACAACATCCTGACGCAGACAAATTGCGTGTTTGCAAAGTGAATGTTGGTGAAGCTGAACCGTTGCAAATCGTGTGTGGCGCGGCAAATGTGCGACCTGGTTTGAAAATTCCTGCTTCGGTCATTGGTGCAGTGTTACCTGGTGATTTCAAAATCAAAAAATCCAAATTACGCGGTGTTGAATCTTTCGGAATGCTTTGCTCGGCAAAAGAATTAGGCTTAGTTGCCGAAGCCGAAGGTTTGATGGAATTGCCTGCTGATGCACCTGTCGGCGTTGATATTCGTGAGTATTTACAACTGGGCGACAACAGCATTGAAGTGGATTTAACGCCAAATCGTGCCGATTGTTTAAGTGTTGAAGGCGTGGCGCGTGAAGTTGCGGTTTTGAATCAAATTCAATTTAACGCACCAGCAATTTCACCTGTTGCGGTCACAACCTCTGAAAAATTAACTGTTACCGTTGAAGCAACGGCGGCGTGTCCACGTTACACGGCTCGCGTGATTTCGGGCGTAAATAACAACGCGCAAACACCGCTTTGGATGCAAGAACGTTTGCGTCGTAGCGGTTTGCGTTCATTAAGTCCACTCGTTGATGTCACAAATTATGTGTTGCTCGAACTCGGTCAACCGTTACACGTTTTTGATGCTGAAAAATTAAACGGCGGCATCACCGTTCGTCATGCAATCAATGGCGAAACGTTAGAACTACTGAATGGTCAAACCGTGATGTTTGACGAAAAAAGTTTAGTAATTGCCGATGATGAAAGTTCATTAGCATTTGCGGGCGTGATGGGCGGTGCATATTCGGCGGTTCATGAAGACACCACGAAAGTCTTTTTAGAATGTGCATTTTTCAAACCGCTGGCGATTGCTGGCAAAGCGCGTCAATTTGGTTTGCACACTGATTCATCGCATCGTTTTGAACGCGGCGTAGATTTTGAATTGCAAAACCGCGCAATTGAACGTGCGACGCAATTGATTTTAGAAATTTGCGGTGGTCAAGCAGGTGAAATTACTGATGTGACAACCGCTTCTGAATTGCCAAAACGTGAGCCGATTACTTTACGTTCTGAAAAACTCAATAAAAATTTAGGCATCACATTTGAAAAAGAAACCGTGACGGGCATTTTGCAACGCTTAGGAATGCAAGTTGAATCGCAAACCGACGGCTGGAAAGTTACGCCGCCGAGTTTCCGTTTTGACATTGCCATCGAAGCGGATTTGATTGAAGAAATTGCTCGCATTTACGGCTACAACAATTTGCCGAACAATCAAATTTTGGTGCGTTCAGCGTTAAATCAAGCGACCGAAAACGTTTTAGATTTAGAACGTGTCAAAGATTTGCTCGTTGACCGTGGTTATCAAGAAGCGATTACTTACAGTTTTGTCGATGAAGCGATGCAAACAGCGATTGCACCCAGTGCCGAATTTGTGAAACTACAAAATCCAATTTCTGCGGATTTAGCGGTAATGCGAACTACGTTGTGGGGCGGATTATTAACGGCGGCATTGCACAACACGAATCGTCAACAAACGCGCGTGCGGTTGTTTGAATCAGGTTTACGTTTTGTGCAACAAGACGGCGAAACGTTGCAAGAAAAAATGCTCGCAGGTTTAGCGTTAGGCAATGTTGCCGCTGAACAATGGGGCGAAAAAGAACGCTCTGTTGATTTTTATGACGTGAAAGCCGATGTTGAAGCCATGTTTGAATTAACAGGTTGCGAAGTGCAATTTGTCGCAGATTTAAATGAAACGTTACATCCAGGTCAAAGCGCGAAAATCTTGAATGAAACAGGCGAAGTCGTTGGCTGGTTAGGCATGT
Organism: Methylococcaceae bacterium; assembly: GCA_049656545.1. Taxonomy (GTDB): domain Bacteria; phylum Pseudomonadota; class Gammaproteobacteria; order Methylococcales; family Methylomonadaceae; genus UBA10906. The sequence continues at coordinate 4,349 of JBASLW010000185.1, read as the reverse complement.
TGCATCCGAATTTAGAACAACAACTCGGTTTTGAAACACCTGTGTTTTTGTTTGAACTCGCGCAAAATTTGTTGTTGCAAAAACAACGTGCAAGTTTCAAATCGTTATCGAAATTCCCATCAGTGCGTCGTGACTTAGCGTTGCTTGTGAAAGAAGAAGTCAATGCTGGCGAAATCATTGGCGCGATTGAAGCGTGCAATGAAGAACTTTTGCAAGAAGCGGTGATTTTTGACGTGTATCGCGGAAAAGGCGTGGATGAAGGTTTCAAAAGTGTGGCGTTAAGTTTAGTGTTGCAAAATCAAGCGCAAACACTCACAGATGCTGAAATTGAAACGGTTGTGAATACGTTCTTAGAATCGTTAGCCGCAAAAACTGGCGCAAAATTACGCGATTAAGTTTTTCATTTAACCTCATAAAAAATCCGCTAACTTTTGAAAAGTTTGGCGGATTTTTTTGTGTTATGTTTTAGGTTGCTAAAAAAGTTTCCTTGTACAATTTCGGTAAAATATCACCTGCTTTGCCGTGCAAATTATAAGTCGCTGCACCGTTTAAACTGTTAATGGTTGGATTCACTTGCACCAGTGTTGCGCCATTTTTATTTGCAATATGCGGCAAATTTGCAGCAGGATAAACTAAGCCAGACGTGCCAACAACCAACATTAAATCACAACGTTCACTTGCTTCAACCGCATTGTCCCAAACCTCTGGCGGCAATGATTCACCAAACCACACAACACCAGGACGAATATCACCACCACACAAAACGCATTTTGGTGGCGCAATTCGACTTTCTTTGAGTTGATTATTTTGTGTGATTGCATTGGGTAAATCGTAAGGCGCGTTGCAATCAAAACAGCGTGGTGCGTTCAAACTACCGTGTAAATGCAACACTTCAACATTGCCAGCGCGTTCGTGTAAATCATCGACGTTTTGGGTAATCAAGGTAAATTTTGGAATTTGGGTTGCTAATTTTGCAATCGTTTCGTGCGCGGGATTGGGTTTTGATTGCAAAACTTTGTTGCGTCGCCATTCGTACCAACCCCAAACCAATGCAGGGTCAGCTAAAAATCCTTCTTCACTTGCTAAGGTTTCGGCCTCGTAGTTTTCCCATAAACCCGTCAACGCATCACGAAAAGTGGGGATGCCTGATTCTGCAGATACGCCTGCACCTGTTAGCACGACTAAATGTTTGGCGGTTTTGATTTTTTCGATTAAAGCGGTTGGAATGGTTGTCGCGTCAAATTTATTCATGTTGAATTTCCTCGTTAATTTTTAATACGAGCAAATCATAAGTTATCAATGCGACATAACTGGACGTTTTAAAAAATTAAAATGAAAAGAATTTTTTAGAAACAACAAATCTTTTCGTATTCATTATCGCTAAATAACGAATACGAAAAGACTCGTGGTCTTTGTGTTTGCCTTTGCGTGAATAAACCGTGTGGTCACGGAAAAATCCCGCTTTATTAACATGATGAGCAAATTTAGCCACAGGGTTTTGTGGCAACTGTTCTTTTAACTTTTGCAACTCCATTTTGAGTGCATTTTTTGGTTTTTTCTTGGTCATAAATAATTCCTAAAAATAAAAATAACGTCAGTCACCAAAAGTTATGACTGACGAATAGGTTAATCTGCTAATTTACTAATTTCTTTTTTGTATTCTTCTTGTAGATGATGTAAAAATTTTTTAACCTCTTCTTGTTTTGGACATTTCCAATTGTCATAATCAAAAAAGATATCATTATTTTTTAACAGTTTTTTGATTATCTTTTGTGTCTTTTCATTTAAATAAAAAGGTGGCAGTTCAGTGCATTTTTTTTGTTCAGCTGTAATTTTATAATTATGATTTCTGCAGTTATTATTTTCTATTTTGTCAATTTTAAACCACTTTAAATCAACTTCTAACGGTTTCCCTTCTTTATCACATGCCCAATTCAACACCCAGTCTTCTTTAAGAATTTCCTTATCCTTGTCTAAGAAGTTGTTGCACTTGGAGAGCTTCTCATCATCCCACCAAGCGATATGAATTCTTGGCAGTTCATCAATGTTAACTTCAGTAATCGTTGGAAAATGACTCAATTTTTCAAGCTCTGAACTTAATTCATTTCGTTGTTCTTTTAATCTATCTGTTGATTTTTGGATTTTTTTATATTTTTCCAAAAAATCATCTGTTATTGCTCGCCCGTCATCAAACCAGTGTTCAATTTTTTCAAAAATTTCTTTGAATACCACCTGATTTTTCTTTCCTTGAATTAACAATGAAGTCTCCTCATTATTTGAAAGCCCCCCCTTTGTACAATTAGAACTTCCAATAATAGCAAATGCTTCATCATTATTTACAAAATAATAAATTTTCGGATGAAAAGTCTTTCCCCCATTATTTGGCATATAACGCACATTTTCTATGGTCTGCAATTTTTTTAGAAATCCATAGCTTGTTTGTGCGAAATCAATACCGACAATAAAATTTTTGATTTTATTTCGATTTTTTTCATTAAGAAGTTTTTTAGCAAAAACCATGTCCGTTGCCCACGCAACAGCACAATAAAAACTTTCGCATTCATCTAACAACTCATTCAATTTTTGACCAACTTGTTTTGCGTTCAGTAATTCAACTTCCATTTTTTTCTCCAGTTAAATTTTTTCAGATTTGCGTTTTGCCGTACCTAAAACGGCAATGAAATTATAGTTGTTTTCATTGCTTGAACTTGTGATGTTCTTCTCTTTTATTTCCAACCAAGCATAAAAGTCGCACTCCGAATTTTTAATTTCTTTTTGCAATAGAATTAAACTGTCAGTTGTATCAACATCTTCTTTGGAATAACCAATAATAAAATTCAATGCAATTCCTAAAGAGTTAGTGTTGGTTTTCAATGTTTTTGAAACATCGTCACTGGCTTTTTTTATCGCTTCAGAAATTGCACTGGAAAAATTTGTTTGTTGTTTATGCGCTTCACACAAATAAATCCATGTCATTTTTGCTTCACATACAGCGGCATTACCATGACTTTGCAAATACAAATCTATTCTTCCTTTTTTGGAATTTTCAGTCTCATCCGCTTTAAATGCTGAATACTCTTCTAAAGCGAAACCGCCACATTTCCACATCGCCCCAGCAAAAGCACTGACATTTGCTCTTTCGTTATACCAATACAGAGCATCTTCACAATTCACTTCTTCAACATAATCTCTATGAATTTTTAACCACTGAATTAAAACAGGTTCTAACCATTGAATATCTTTGTTAGTCGTTTTTAGATTTTTAATTTTATATTGCGCGTCAACGCCAAACATTGTTAATTCCATCGCTTTTTCCCTAATTTAAACTAACCAATCTTGTTCTTCTTCAATTTCATCTGGTTCAGGACTTTTTTCATCAAACCAAACTGGCAAATAATCCAAACCATCAATCAACTCAGGTGTTTTTGACTGTAACACTGTGATTTCATTTGAATCAGCACCGCCTATGTTCAACCATTTCACATCGTTTGCTAATTCATTTATCCAAAGTGCAAAAGGTTCAAAAACGTTTTCAATGAGATATTCGGCATCAGTTAATTTTTCAGCATGTTCTTGAGTGTAATCAAAATTAGCATTGTTAATTTCAAATAATGTAAAACCATCAAAATACAAATTAGGTTTGTCAATCACAACAATCAAATCCCAAGAAAGAAAAATTTTAATTGCGGGGTTTAATCCTTCAACGATAATTCGAGGTAACTCTTTTTTGTTATTGATGACATACATTTTTTTCTCAAGTTCCCATTCATTTTCATCAAACCATTCTGAAAAAACGGTACAAATTGATTCAGAACGCGATTTAATTAACGAAAATTTAACTTGTTTTTTAAGTGCAATAATTGCTAATTCGATATTTTCTGCTTTAACTTCATTCGCCGTGTCAGGCGAATAGGCAATATAATTTCCAACTTTGGTTGAATCTGGAGTTAAGAGAATAGTTAATTTCATAAGTTGACCTTTTTTTAAATGTGAGAAAAATTCAGTAATTTAACCTTTAATACATAAAATCTGTTTCAACGTATGAACCACCTCAACTAAATCCTCTTGATTTGCCATCACCACATCAATGTCTTTATACGCCGACGGAATTTCATCAAGCACGCCTTTATCTTTGCGACAAATCACACCTTCAGTTTGAGTAATTAAATCAGCAGTTGAAAATGTTTTTTCAGCCGCAGTACGGCTCATTTTTCGACCTGCGCCATGTGAACAAGAATTAAAACTTTGCGGATTTCCTTTGCCACGCACAATGAAAGATTTCGCGCCCATACTTCCTGGAATAATGCCTAAATCGCCTTGCCGCGCTCGAATTGCCCCTTTTCTCGTTA
>JBASLW010000184.1:0-9058 GCA_049656545.1 Methylococcaceae bacterium | reverse complement strand
GTTAAGGTCAATTTTTCCTGTTTCAGACAAAATGCGAATTCGTGTTTTTGCATTTTGCGTTTCAATTTCATAAATGCTGCCGTCAATGCGCCAACGTTTATTTTCATCTTCATGCAACAGCATCGCTTCAGCAATCGCCAAACCTGCTTGCGCTTGGGCATTTGCTTGGGCATTCGCTTTTATTGCCATAACGCCAGCGGATTCACGTCGCATCGTCAGTGAAAAACTGCCAGCCATCAACATTAAAATACTCAACACCCACAACACTAAAATCAAAGCGACGCCGCGTTGTTTCATTGTGTATCCTCAACGGCATCATCTTCGGGAACGCTTTCTAAATCGACGTTGCTGTAAGCATTATCAACATTTAATGTGACAATCATTTCAGGTAAATAACGCCCATCATCGAGTTCTAATAAAATTTTCACTAATTGCGGTTGTTGTTCTTTGTTTAGCCATTCATTTTGCCAACCTGATTCGCCTGTTTCGTCATTTAAACCAAAATAAGCCAATTCAAAACGCGCCACATTTTCAACTAGGGAAATTTCATCTTCAAAAAATTCTTCGTTTTCGGTCAGTGGAAAAAATGGAGTTACTGCAAAACTGATAAAGCTGTTTTTATTTTTTTTGACAAGTTCTAAATTAAACAATTGTAAGCCTGCTCGTTCAGCACTTGCAGGAAACGCGGCAACAAATTGAAGTGACTGTTTTTTGCCTTGAAACGAAAAAATACGGTCTTTTTCAGGATCAAAATCATTCCATTGCGGAACAGAATGTGCCAAATAATGATTGAAAAATTGTTGCACAACGGCGATTTCATTTACGTCTGCAATTTTTTTTTCGCCTTGTTCCCAACTTTTCGCGCCGATTGTTAAACTACTAAACAGCAATACGACCATTAAACTTAATAATGTCATTCCAATTAGCACTTCAATAAGCGTAAAGCCTTTAAATTTCGTCACTTTCATACATCCAGTTTAGCAAAATTTTTCATAACAAATCACAACCACTTCATAGATTCAGTTAAAATGGAGTTATCCATTATTTTTTTGTCGTGTCATTGTTTCGAGGTCATTTTTATGCGTAAAACGATTTTTACATTGTTAAGCAGTAGTTCACTTTTATTAACAGCGTCATTAAGTTATGCCGCAACGGATTTACCACCTTCTATGAAAGTGCCTATGGGCAAAGTTGAAGATATTTGTTCCAGTGCAATTGACCCGAATTGGCGAAAAGAACAAGTCATTGACGGTGTAAAAATTCAAGCCTCAAATTTGTGTGAACCTGATAATCCATTTGATATTGCGGCGTTTGTGAAAGGCACAAATGGCGTGTCGATGGATACATTGATGCAAACACAACTCGCTGCCGATGCCATTACAATGACGGACGACATGGATGGCGATGGTGATCCAGACAAAATTATTATTAAACTCGAAGTTGTTGAATTAAACGGACATTCGCCTGATGTAAAAACACCGATTACCACGTTTGATATTGCGCCCGCTATTCAACCAACATTTTGGGTTTATGCGCCAAAAACGCGCGATATGTCTACCATAAATCTTTATGAGTCTATCGCAAATCCCCTGTTGCGTGCGCCATCGCCAACGATTCGCGTTGAACAAGATGATGTCGTTTGGATTGTGTTAGAAAATACCCATTATTTGCCGCATTCGATTCATTTACACGGCGTTGATCATCCGTTCATGGACAAAATGGATCACGGCAACGACGGTGTTGGTCAAACAAGCAACATGGACACTATGCCAGGCGAAAGCAAAACGTATGTAATCAAACCACGCCAACCAGGCACGATGTATTATCACTGCCATGTTCAACCACATACCCATATTCCAATGGGCTTACAAGGGATGTTCATCGTTGAAGAAAATCGCCCTAACAACTTCCCGCAAGTATTAAACGTTGGCGCGGGACAAGTACGTCATCCATCCTCAGCAGTTTTAGAAAAATATGCCCGCGAATACGATTTACATTACCAATCGGTTGATAAGGAATTGCATGAGGTCGTAGCGCGTTCAGCAAATGACCCGCGTTTGATTGCTAAACACATGAACATGGAATATGACACGACTGACGCGAAGGACGATTATTTCATGTTAAACGGGCGTTCATTTCCGTACACGTTGCGCGAATCACTTATTCACATGAAAGAAGATGAAAAAGTGAAATTGCGTATTTTAAATGGTCATACTGAATCATTAGCCGTTCATATTCACGGACACAAACCTGTTATTACACATTACGACGGCGTAGATAATGGCGCAGGTTCTTATATTCAACGCGACGTTCACGGCATGGTTCCCGCACAACGCATTGATTTAGAACTTAACGGTAAAGACGATGGTTTGAATAGTTTTGGACAAGGCATTTGGATGTTCCACGACCATGTTGAAAAATCATTCACCACAAATGGCATCGGCGAAGGTGGCGACATTAGTTTGGTTGTGTATGACGGATTCATTGACGACAAAGGTATTCCCATGTCACACGGTATGAGCCTTGCGCCCTATTTCACCAAAGAAATGTGGAAAGGCAAATATCCAATCTGGCAAGATTACGATGCGTGGCAAAGTTTAGGTTTACCTGATTTGAATGCGGAAGTAACACCTGCAAAAACCGCCGTTCAAACGATTGCGCCAAAATTAGCGGATCAACTCGCCGCTGAAGCGAAACAAGAAGCCGCAGGCGTTAAAGTACAAGTTGAAGAAGAATCGTTTTTGGAAAACTTGTTTGAAGGCTTATTTTGGGGAATTGCGGGCTATTTTGCGTTTGTAAAACGTGAAGCAGTGATTGCGTTCACAAAAAGCGTTTTGACAAAATTTAAAAAATAAGAGGTTTTTATGACTGACGAATCAAGACCCCCTTTCCCACCATTTACCGCTGAAACGGCAACTCAAAAAGTGCGGGCAGCTGAAAATGGTTGGAATTTGCAAGTACCTGAAAAAATTGCACTCGCTTATAGCGCGGACAGTGTTTGGCGAAACCGTTCTGAATTTTTGCAAGGACGCGACGAAATCACTGCATTTTTAGAGCGCAAATGGGCAAAAGAATTGGAATATCGCTTAATTAAAGAATTATGGGCGTTTCATGAAAATCGCATTGCGGTGCGTTTTGCTTACGAATGGTACGACGCAACGGGTCAATGGTTTCGTTCTTACGGGAATGAAAATTGGGAGTTTAACGCGCAAGGTTTGATGCAAAAACGTCATGCAAGCATTAACGATTTAGCGATTTCTAAAGATGAGCGGTTATTTCATTGGGAATTTAAAACGGTTCGACCAGATGATTACGCCAGTTTATCGGATTTGAATTTGTGATTTTAACGAAGCGAAAAAGAGTAATTTAAATGTTCGACGTAGGTTTTTCAGAATTAGTCATGGTTGGACTGGTGAGTTTACTGGTGATTGGTCCAGAGCGTTTGCCGAAAGTAGCGCGAATGGCAGGTTTTTGGATTGGCAAAATTCAACAAATGATTGCGAATGTAAAAGTAGAAATTAAGCAAGAATTTCATGCCGAAGAAATTCGGCAATTGTTGAAAGAAAATGAAGCAATGGATTATTTACGTGACGATAAAGTTCCACCTGTTGCATCAAAATTAGATTCCTTTTCTGATGACGTTTTAACTGCTCAATCTAAAAAAACGCATGACTGATTCTGCTGAACAACCTTTTATCTCGCATTTAATTGAATTGCGAAATCGCCTTTTGCACATTGTGTTGTGCATCGTATTTTTTGCGTTGCCGTTGTCAATTTACGCGAATGATATTTACGCACTTTTGGCACAACCGTTGATGTCACATTTGCCGCAAAACAGCACCATGATTGCAACGAACGTCACTTCACCTTTTATGACACCGTTTAAATTGTCATTGGTGACAGCGATTTTTTTATCAGTACCGTTTATTTTGTATCAAATTTGGGGATTTCTCGCTCCCGCACTTTACAAAAATGAACAACGGGCGATTTTTCCGTTATTGATTGCTAGCACGATTTTGTTTTATTTGGGTGTGGCGTTTGCGTATTTTGTTGTTGCACCCTTGGCATTGGCATTTTTCACGACTGCTGCGCCTGTGGGTGTAACGGTGATGACAGACATCGAAGCGTATTTAGATTTCGTTTTGATGTTGTTTTTTGCGTTTGGTGTCTGCTTTGAAGTGCCAATTTTTACCATTGTTCTCGTGTGGTCAGGTTTTACAACGGTTGAAAGTTTGGTTGAAAAACGTCCGTATGTGATTGTGGGAGCATTTGTGATTGGCATGTTTTTAACGCCGCCTGACGTAATTTCACAAACGCTTTTAGCATTGCCAATGTGGCTATTATTTGAAGTGGGATTGTTATTTGCGCGATTAAAAATGCGTCCTCAAAAAGTCAAAGCAGTTGCTGTTACTTCAACAAAAATAAAAACTAAAAAACGTCGTCCCAAACCTAAACAATAAAAAAAGGAGAAATTTTTATGAAAAAAATTCTATTTTTACTGATTGCGATTTTTTTAATGTCGGGGTGTGGCGAAGATGAAAAAGTAAAACCTGAAGAACGTGTGACAGTTCATATTGAAAAACACGCCGATGGTTTAGCCTATGAACAGAATCAAAAAAAACCGTTCACAGGCGTTTTTGAGGGGTATTATCGAAATGGTTATAAAAAAGCTGAAATTCATTTCAAAAATGGCAAGCAACATGGTAGTGCAAAAATGTGGTACGAAAATGGACAACAAAGCCACGAAGCAAATTTTTACGATGGAAAACTCGAAGGTTTAGCGACTGAATTTCGCAAAGACGGTTCTAAATACAAAGACCGCGTTTTTAGAGATGGCAAATTAACGGGAACATTAGAATGAGCTTACCAAATCGTTTAATAAACTACATCAGCGAAAACGAATACCTCGAAGACGAAAAACACCGCGAATTTAAATGTGAGTACATCGACGGCGAAATTTACATGATGGCTGGTGCGGGTAAAAATCATCAACGAATTATTTTTAATTTGTGCGGTGAATTGTATCGATATTTAAAAGGAACACCTTGCGAAGCGTTTAGTTCCGACACCAAAGTTCGCGCAGATAAAGGTAGAAAATACTTTTATCCTGATATTGTTATCGCGTGCGAAAAAGAAGACGATTCGGATTACGTTGAATCGCCACGCATTATTGTTGAAGTGTTATCTGAATCCACACGAAAATACGATAAAACCTTTAAACGCTTGGTTTATCAATCCATTCCAAGTTTGGAAGAATACGTTTTAATTGAACAAGACAGCGTCAAAATTGAAATTAGCCGCAAATCTGAAAATTGGGCAACCAGCGTTTATTTTTTAGGTGATGATGTGCAATTTGAATCAATCGGTTTAACGTTATCGGTTGCAGATATTTATCAGCGCGTTGAAAATGAAGAAATGCAGCTTTTTCGACAAAATCAGGCGATTTTATGAGAGATTTCAAAAAATTAAATCTTGCGGTTTTAACGGTTTCCGATTCGCGCAACGAAAGTAATGACACGTCAGGTGCAGTATTAGTCGAAAAAATTACAAATTTTGGACATTTTATTGTCGATAAAAAAATTGTTTACGATAACATTTATCACATTCGCGCCATCGTGTCGCAATGGATTATTGACGAAAACATCGACGCAATTATCACAACTGGCGGAACAGGTGTAACGGGGCGGGACGGGACGCCTGAAGCCATTTTACCGTTACTCGATAAAATGTTAGATGGTTTTGGTGAAACATTTCGCTGGCTGTCTTTTGCCGATATTAAAACGTCAACCATTCAATCTCGTGCGATTGCGGGCGTGGCAAATGGAACGTATATTTTTTGTTTACCTGGTTCAACCAGTGCGTGCAAGATGGCGTGGGATTCGATTATTCAAGCACAACTCGATTCACGAACTCGTCCCTGTAATTTAGTTCAACTTATGCCTCGACTTTTGGAAAAATAATGAAGCCTTCTGTTTTTTTATTTCTTGGCGCAATGTGCGCGTTTTTAGGCGTTGCGTTCGGTGCATTTGGCGCACACGGATTGAAAACAATGATTAGTCCTGAAATGCTTTCCGTTTATAAAACGGGTGTGGAATATCAAATGTGGCACGCTTTCGGGTTAATTGCGATTGCGTTAATGCAACAACACGATATGCAATCGTTATTACTAAAATGGGCTGGTGCGTTGATGTTTTTAGGGATTATTTTATTTTCAGGTAGTTTGTATGCGTTGGCGATTTTAAATTTGCCGATTTTAGGTGCAATTACCCCGATTGGCGGCGTAAGTTTTTTAATTTCTTGGTCATTACTGATTATTTTTTCGGGAAAAAAATCGTCACACAATAAACGCTATAAATTGTCACGTTATTAAAAATTTTAGGATTATTTGAAAATATGGAACTCGAAACCATCACAAATCAAGTCATTGCATTGGCTGGGATTGCACAAGCCGCCGCGTTGGTAGATCAATTAGCCACAACGGGTAAAGTAGATGAAAAAGCTCTCGAAACCAGTTTGCGTAGTTTGCTCAAAACCGAATCCGATTCTGTTTTAGATATTTACGGCAATGACTTAATAAATTTGAAGTTAGGATTACAACATCTTGAAAAACAATTAACAGGTTATGAAATTGCTTTTCCTGATCAAGCTCGCTATGCCGCGTCATTGGTTTTTTTGGAAAATCAATTAAGCGACCAACCCAAAATGTTAAAAACGATTTCAATCGGACTTGAACGTGCTAAAGCGCAAACAGAACATTTCCATTTGCTACATGAAAACGTATTAGCAAATTTTGGCGATTTGTATTCGCAAACCGTTAGTAAATTAGAACCGCGCATCATGGTGAATGGCGTGCCTGAAATTTTGCAACGACAAGAAGTCGCAAATAAAATTCGAGCTTGTTTATTAGCTGGTATTCGTTCAGCAATGCTTTGGAAACAATGCGGCGGACGACGTTGGAAATTCTTGTTATTTCGTAAAAAAATTCAAGTTGAAACACAACGTTTGCTCAAACTTTAATGGTTTCAATTCAAATTATTCTTAATAACGCCACAAATTCGCTTGCTAAAATCGTCGATTCACCACGTTTAGATGCTGAAGTTTTGTTAGCGTTTGTCTTAGAAAAAAATCGCAGTTATTTACGCGCGTGGAATGATAAACCTATCGAAACGCAAACGATTTCAAAATTTGAATCTTTAATTTCTGAACGTGTAAAGGGGATTCCAGTTGCCTATTTAACAGGTATTCGAGAATTTTGGTCGCGTGATTTTTATGTTTCTCCAGACGTTTTAATTCCTCGACCTGACACCGAAATTTTAATTGAACATTGCCTTGAACAAATTCCAATTGATTTACCTTTTACAATTTTAGATTTAGGTACAGGTTCGGGCGCAATTGCGATTACGCTTGCAGCTGAACGTCCAAAAGCAAAAATTTTTGCCGTCGATGCCAGTTCGGCTGCGTTGGAAATAGCTAAAAAAAATGGACAACAACACCATTGTCAAAATATAGAATTTATTTTGAGTGATTGGTTTTTAAATGTGCCAAAAATCGAATGTGATTTAATTGTGAGTAATCCACCTTATATTCCATTCGATGACGAACATTTAAGACAAGGTGACGTGCGGTTTGAACCAAAATCTGCGTTAGTTGCGGCTGAAAATGGTTTGTCAGACATCAAAAAAATTGCCGCAGAAGCGAAATTTTATTTAAAGTTGAACGGACAACTTTGGTTTGAGCATGGCTACAATCAAGCTGAATCTGTACAAGCCATTTTAAAAAATTTAGCTTATTCTGATATTCAAACTTTCCCCGATTTGGCTAGACAAGATAGAGTAACAAAATGCACAAACGCTTAATTGAAAATTTAAATACCGCGATTTTGTTATTCGATGTGAATTTAGATTTGCGTTATTTGAATACGGCGGCTGAAATTTTATTCGCAGACAGCGCACGCCATTTAGTTGAAGTTTCGGCAAAAGAATTATTTAAATCATCTGATGCGGCATTTTTAAAAAATTTCAAATACGCGCTTGAAAAAGATGAACCGCTAATTGATTATGGATTGGAGTTGCATCGCGCTAGCCACAGTGTTTTTGTAAATTGCAGTGTCACACCGTTAGAATCAGAAGAAGGCGCGAATGAATTATTAGTTGAATTATTACCGATTGATAATCGCCTGAGAATTTCGCAAGAAGAACAACTTCACGCGCAACAAAATACTGCCCGTTTGATGGTTCGCGGTTTGGCACACGAAATTAAAAATCCGTTAGGGGGGTTGCGTGGCGCAGCGCAATTATTAGATTGGGAATTGAAGAATGCAGAATTTAAAGAGTATACACAGGTAATTATTGCTGAAGCGGATAGATTACAAAATTTGGTAAATAGAATGCTCGGTTCAAATGAATTACCAAAAAAACAGTTTTTGAACATACACGAAGTTTTAGAGCGAGTGCGTTGGTTAGTACAGACCGAATGCGGCGAAAATATCAAAATTCACGGCGACTACGACCCGAGTATTCCTGATATTTTCGGCGATAAAAATCAATTAATTCAAGCTGTTTTAAACATTGTCCGAAATGCAGTGCAAGCAATTTCAGAAAAAGGAAATGTGATTTTGAAAACCCGAATTTGTCGGCACGTTACGATTGAGCGACAACGTCATAAATTAGCGTTACGTTGTGAAATTATCGATGACGGTGAAGGAATTTCACCTGATATGTTGAATAAAATTTTTTACCCAATGGTAACGGGTAGGGCGGATGGAACAGGTTTAGGATTATCGATTTCGCAATCGTTAATTTCACAACATCAAGGCGTGATTGAATGTCACAGCGAAAAAGGACGAACGGTATTTGTGCTGATTTTGCCGCTGTAAAATTTTATTCAATATCGACAACTTGAATGTCATATTTTTCAAACAAGTTATAAAGTGTCGGGCGTGTGACACCTAAAAGTTTTGCGGCATTTGAAACGTTGTTATTGCAATAAATTAAGGCTCGTTTTATGGCAATCGTTTCAGCGGTTTCTCGAACTTCTCTTAGATTAAATGGTACAGACG
>JBASLW010000183.1:0-8071 GCA_049656545.1 Methylococcaceae bacterium | reverse complement strand
ATTTAATTGTTTGTGGTGTATCGGGAATTGGTAAAACATTTTTGCTCGACAAACTTTACGACCTCGATTCGGAGGCTTGGCAATGTTGTTTTGTACAAGGTAGCGCAGAACTCAGTTTTGAAATGATTGAAGCGCAATTGACAAAAACGTTGTTGCGAAATAAACACGTTTCACTTGAAAGTGCGTTGCAAAATTTTCAAGAGCAACACAAAAAAATCGTTTTAATTATTGATGATGCGGGACTTTTGGTATCAGGCTTAATAACTACGCTAATCGATTACGCGGCAAATCAGAACGTTATAAAACTGATTTTTGCACTGACACCCGAAGCACGAAATCAACATCGCCACATCGATAAAGCCCTAGATTTATGTTATTTACTAGAAATTCCAGCATTAAATAAAAATCAAAGTGCCTTTTTTTTGCGGCAATTGGCGGCAAAACCCCGAACTTATGCAATGCCGATTGATGAAAAATTAGTTGAAAAAATTTATTATCAAACGCAAGGTGTACCCGCGCAAATTTTGGCAGAATTTTCAAAAATTTCTCGTCACAGTCACCAAAATCACACTAAAAAATGGATTTTTGTTTTTTCGGGGATTTTACTTTTGGCGATTGCGATAAATCAAGGTATTCAACATTTTAAAAGCGATGAAACGCCGATTGAAATTGCACCGATTTTGCCTGTTGATAATGTCGAAAAAACGCCTGTTACACAAACTGAACAACCCAAAACTGAACCACAAGATATTGTAATTCCTGAATTTCAACTCGATATTGAAAAAGGTGTTGTTGCTGCCCCTGAAAATCCAAAGCCTGAAAATACGCCTGTTGAAAAATCTGCCGCAATCGTTTCAGAAGAACCTGAAAAAGTTGAAGCTGAAAAACCTAAAGTTGAACCCGAAAAAACGGTTGAGCCAATTGTTAGCAAGCCTGAACCTGAAAAAGTGATTGAACCTGTTGTTGAAAAAACACCAGAACCTGAAAAAATTGTTGAGCCAACGATTTCGTTTCCAAAAGTTGAACCTGCAAAAGGCATGAAAATTGTGCCTTTGCCTGAAAAAACAACACTTCAAGCTGTTCCGATTCCTGCGCCTGTTGTAAAAAAAGTAGAAATTAAACCCATTGAAAAATTGGCTGAAATTAAAAAACCAGAACCGCCTAAAGTCGAACCTGTAAAAAAAGTCGAAATCGAAAAAGAAAAAAAAGTTGAAACGATTCCCGAAAAAACAGGACGTTATGGACTTCAATTGATTACGCTTTCAAGCGAAGCAGCCGTGACAGCATTTCAAAAAAAACACGCCGTGTTAGCTAAAAATCTTCACGTCGTAAAATCAGGCAGCACAGAAAATCCCCGTTTTGGATTAGTTTATGGTGGCTTTGAAAATGCTGCTGAAGCCACGAAAGCGCGTGAAAATTTACCGCCCGAATTTGCCAATGCGTTGCCCCGAAAAAATTAAACCCCACACTTCAAAAATACGATGACTACATTAAAAAACGACACCTTTATCAAAGCCTTATTAAAACAACCTACCGATTACACACCGATTTGGATGATGCGCCAAGCGGGACGTTATTTGCCTGAATATCGCGCGATTCGTGAACAAGCGGGCAGTTTCATGAACCTTTGTACAAATCCCGAACTGGCTTGTGAAGTGACCTTGCAACCGCTTCGTCGTTTTGATTTTGATGCCGCCATTTTGTTTTCAGATATTTTGACCATTCCTGACGCGATGGGGTTGGGTTTGTATTTCACCGAAGGCGAAGGTCCTAAATTTAAAAATCCGATTCAAACCGCCGCCGATATTGAAAAATTGCCAATTCCTGACCCAGAAATTGAGTTGCGTTATGTGATGGATGCCGTGCGTTTAATTCGTAAAAATTTAGAAGGTAGCGTCCCGTTAATTGGTTTTTCAGGAAGTCCTTGGACACTTGCAACGTATATGATTGAAGGCAGTAGTAGTAAAAATTTCGCCAAAATCAAAAAAATGATGTTCAACGAACCTGCCCTACTCCATAAATTACTCGATAAATTGGCACAATCTGTAGCCGCGTATTTGAACGCGCAAATTGCCGCTGGCGCACAAGCTGTGATGCTTTTCGATACTTGGGGCGGAATGTTAAACGGTGAAGATTACAAAGAATTTTCACTTTATTACGCCCAACAAGTGCGTTCATTGCTCAAAACTGAAATTGACGGTGTGCAAATTCCGACGATTTTATTCACAAAAGGTGGTGGGCAATGGCTCGAAAATATGGCACAAACAGGTTATGACGCGCTCGGTTTAGATTGGCAAACTGATATTGGACAAGCTCGCGCTCGTGTTGGTGAAAAAGTGGCATTACAAGGCAATTTAGACCCACTCACCCTTTACGCAAAACCTGACGTGATTGCCGAAAAAGTGAAAGTGATTTTAGAAAAATATGGCAATGGTTCAGGTCATGTTTTCAATTTGGGTCACGGCATTTTGCCAGACATCAATCCTGATAACGTGAAAGCAATGGTTGACGCGGTGCATGAATTTAGCCGCGTTTATCACCAATAATTACACGTCCAAATCGGCGCGAATTTTGGTTTCTTTTAATTCGCGTCGCCAAAACCAAAATGTTAAAACGATTGCAGGGAATCCAATCGCAGACGCATAAATAAAAAAGTAACTGTAACCAAAACGGTCAACAATTACGCCTGAAAAACCACCTAATAATTGCGCGGGAAATGTCATTAGCGAACTAAAAAGCGCGTATTGCGTGGCGGTGTAATCACTTCGTGCAAGTCCAGACAAATACGCAATAAAAACCGACGTTGCAAAGCCACCACTTAAATTATCTGCACTAATCACACCCGCAAGTAACGCTAAATCAGGTTTGATATTCGCTAAGAAAGCAAATAATAAATTCGTACTCGCCGCCGCAATTGCCCCAATTAAAAGCGGGCGCATCACACCGTATTGCGCCACAAAAATCCCACCTAATGCCGCGCCAGCAATGGTCATAAAAAAACCAAAAATTTTGGTAATTTCAGCAATCTCTGTTTTTTTGAATCCCAAATCCAAATAAAACGGATTTGCCATTACGCCCATCGTGACATCACTCATTTTATAAATCGCAATCAACAACAAAATCAACCAACCTAAACGCCCTTGCCGTTTAAAAAAATCCGTAAATGGATGAATTATCGCGTCATGAACTTGACTTAAAAAGGTTGTTTTTACCTGCCTTTTTGATTCTGTTTTAACAGGTGAATTTAGACAAAACGTCGTCAAAACACCGAAGCTCATCATTGCCGCCATTGAAAAATATGCCGTCTGCCAATCAAAAAATTCGGCAATATAAAATGAACCTGCGCCCGCTGCTAATAACGCCAGTCGATAACCTAAAACATACATTGCCGCCATTGCGCCTTGAAAATCGGTGTCACTCGATTCAATCCGAAACGCATCAATGCTGACATCTTGTGTAGCAGAACAAAACGCTACGAAAATCGCAAAAAGAGCAATCGTCAACGTTTGTGTATGTGTATCAACACTTGCCATGCCGCAAAGTCCGACGATAATGCCTAATTGTGCGACGAGCATCCAACTTCGACGTTGCCCTAGAAAGCGTGTCAAAATTGGCAAACGCATTTTATCGACAATAGGCGACCATAAAATTTTGATGGAATACGTCGCGCTGACCCAACTAAAAAAACCAATCACGCTACGTTCAATACCTTCATCGCGCAACCATGCGGATAATGTCGAAAAAATCAGCAAATATGGCAATCCTGCTGAAAATCCCAGCGCAATCATGCTTAATACATTGGGCTTTAAATAAAGTGAAAACGCATTGCGCCAATTTTTAGACATCATGATTTAACAGTTGTTCAAAATCATTTAAGGGAACGGGCTTGCTGAAAAAATAGCCTTGATAAACATTACAATCGTGCAATTTCAAAAAATCACGCTGAATTTCTGTTTCAACGCCTTCAGCAATCACATCAATATCGAGATTTCGCGTCATACCAATAATGGTTTGAACGATAATCGCATCAGAATTTTTTTGTCCCATATTACGAATAAAGGCTTGGTCGATTTTCAATTGATTGAGCGGCAATTTTGTTAAATACGACAATGATGAATAACCTGTACCGAAATCATCCATCGAAAAACAAATCCCCAATTCCCGCAACGTAATCATTTTATCAATCGTCGATTCAACGTTATCGAGTAACAAACTTTCTGTGAGTTCCAATTTTAAACGATTTGGCACAATGCCACTTTTTTGTAATAAGGTTTGAATTTGAGAAACAAAATCAGATTGTTGAAATTGTTTTGAACTGACATTAACAGCAAGTTGCAGATGTTTCATGTTTGAATGACTTTCCCATTCTTTGATTTGAGCGCACGCCATTTCTAACACCCATTGCCCAATTGGTAAAATCAAGTCTGTTTCTTCTGCCAATGGAATAAAAATATCAGGTGGAATTAACCCTTTTTCAGGATGATTCCAACGAATTAACACTTCTGCGCCAACAATTTTTTCATGATGGACTTGCGCTTGATAATACAAAACAAATTCATGTTCACGAATGGCACGATTTAAATCTTTTTCAAGTTCCACTCGCGCATTGATTTTTTGTTGCATTTGCGGATTGTAAAAACTCACCGCATTTCGACCCGATGCTTTGGATTGATACATGGCAATATCAGCTTGTTTTAAAAGTTCATCAGCCGAGGATTCCGAACCATTAAACAACGTGACACCAATACTTGCGCCACTTCTATATTCATTGGAAATTAGTTGATAATGTTGATTTAGTGCAGTGAGAATTTTTGTACCCAACATTTCAGCAAGTTCAGCCGCTTCCAATTCCGTTTGACTTAAATCTTCAACCATCATGACAAATTCATCACCGCCTAATCGTGCAACGGTGTCGCAGTCACGCACACAAGACCGCAAACGTTTTGCTACCGTTTTAAGCAGTAAATCACCAATATCATGTCCCAATGTATCATTTAGGTTTTTGAAATGATCCAAATCAATAAATAACAACGCGCTATATTTTTGATGATATTTACTCATTGCTAAGGCAATTTTTAATCGGTCTTGCAATAAACGGCGATTCGGTAAATCGGTGAGTGAATCATAAAACGCCAGTCGTTCAATTTCTTGTTCGGATTTTTTGCGTTCTGTAATATCTAAAATAAAACCATCCAGAAAACATATTTCGCCTTTTTCATTAAAGACTGCACGCCCATGCTCATGTACCCAACGAATTTCACCTGAACGATGAACAATTCGATATTCTAAAATATACGGTCGTTTTACAGCGGCATCATCAAATTCAGCATTCACATAATCCACATCCTCAACATGAATAATGCTGGTGTAATCACGCACCATATTTTGAATAAAATCGCTGGCAGGATAACCCGATAACTCTTCAATTGAATCACTAATAAATAACATCGTCCAATTTGCATCTAATGCACAACGATAGGTTACGCCTGGGATATTCATAACCAATGCTTCAAATTGATCATAACTTTCTTTGATTTTGACTTGTTGCATTTCAATATCATTTGCCATTTTGTCAAAAGCGGACGCGGCATTTGAAATTTCATCGCTACCCGATAATTGATTAGCAATCCGAAGACTACGATTTTGGCTATAGCCATTGATACTGTCAGTTAATTTTTTGATTCGATTGGTAATGGTTTTTCCTGTCATTGTAAAAACTAAAAAACCATTCAAAATTCCGACAAATAAAATCATTTGTAGCAAATTCAAAAATAATTCGCGTGTTGATGCCATGATTTCAGAAACAGGTACGCATAAATAATAACGCCAACCCAATGGCTCTAAAATCATACCGATTGCAACATAACGTTTATTATGAAGCGTCAGATTATCGGTTAATAATAGCGGTGTATTGGTTAATGTTTTTTTGAATAATGTCTTTAAATCGGATTCATTTTCAAAATTAGGCTTCAGACTTTCAGCAGAAATTTCAATTTCTTTTTGCCATGCCCCCGCCAAAATAAAATTACCTTGCTGGTCAATTAAAAAATGTTCCGTGCGAGCGTACATTTGCTCTGATTGAAACATAAATTCGAGTACCGCAGTAAGCTGCATATCCTCGCCTAAACTGCCAATCCATTGATTATTTACATAAAGTGGATAAATTGCACCAATCATCCAAAGTTTAGAAACGGGATCAAATAACGGCGGTGTAAAGCGAAAAAGACGATGTGGATTTAATTCGGGATTGGTATACGTTACCCAAGGCGTTTGCGTGTAATCATTATCTGCAGGTAAATCAAAAACAAAGTGCGTAAAAATTTTATCAAAAATAACTTCACTACGTTGCGGCGATAAATACCATACATTTTCTAAATATCGGCTTGATGACGCGCCAAAAATATCAATAATTTTTTTAATGCGTAAATGTTGAATTTTCTGAGTGTCACTTTCATTGGCATTTGGTGGTAAAAAAATACCTGCTTCTTGTTTTCCATCAAAAATGGCTTTTCGATTTCGCCAAACACCATCGGCATTTTTTTCCATCAATTTATGAAATAACCGAATTTCGTTTTTTTGAATAGGACGGCTTAATTCCGCTTCTAATAACGTTTCTAAACTTTTAAGTTTGATTTCAGGTTCTGAAAAACGTTTTGATGCCACAGCAGTAAATTTAGCGGTGATTTTTTCTAACGTCATCGCTTCATTTGCTAAAACTTTACGTTGTACAAGTTCATAAATCAGCGTTGTTCCTAGTGCCGCACTTAATAAAATGCCACTAATTACAATAAACACCATTTTTTGACGGATATTCATAAGTCGTTTCTTGAATTTGTAAATCGAATAAAAACGTTTTTCTCTATAATTGCTAATTCCCTTTAACAGTATAACCACCTTAGAAAAAAAACTTATCACATGAAAACGTATCAATATGATTTTATTCGCTACGCGCTTGATTGCGGCGTATTGAAATTTGGCGCATTTGAATTGAAATCGGGGCGAATTAGCCCTTATTTTTTTAACACAGGTTTATTTAACACAGGCGCACAACTGCAAAAATTGGGGCTATTTTACGCGCAAGCCTTAATTGAATCGGGTATTGAAATCGACATCTTTTATGGTCCAGCTTATAAAGGCATTCCATTAGCTGTTGCAACAGCAATCGCTTATTCGCAATTGACAGGAAATGACATGCCATTTGCATTTAATCGCAAAGAAGCAAAAGACCACGGTGAAGGCGGTTTATTAGTGGGTGCGTCATTAAATGGTCGTGTGTTAATTATCGATGATGTCATCACAGCGGGAACATCTGTGCGTGAATCCGTTGAAATTATTAAAAATGCTAGTGCGACTCCAGCAGGCGTTTTAATTGCATTAGATAGACAAGAAAAAGGCTTGGGTGAAATATCGGCAATTCAAGAAGTCACTGAACGATTTGATTTGCCTGTCACAGCTATTATTAGTTTGTGCCATATTATTGACTATCTAAAAGAAACAGGTGAAACACAACAACTTGACGCAATTGAAAATTACCGTTTGCGTTACGGTATTTAACAAAAAACGCCTAATTCGTTTAATGAATTAGGCGTTTTTGATTGTCAACAAACCAACTATTCTGCGGTACTGCCTTGCAAAATTTGTTGCTCGGTTTTTTTGTTCATCACTAAAATTGAGATACGGCGATTAACAGGATCTAATGGATTTGTTGCGGAATTGTAAGGCACGCTTGAAGACATCCCAATCACACGCAATACCTTCGCTTCCGTCAAACCACCTTCAACTAATTCATAACGGGCGGCATTTGCTCTATCACTCGATAATTCCCAGTTTGTGTAACCTTTTTGATTCGCGGGAAAAGGACGCGAATCGGTATGACCATTCAAACTGACTTTATTTGGCAATTCGTTAATCACAGGTGCCAGAGCGCGTAAAATCACGCGAACGTGTTGTTCTGTTTGTGCGCTCGCTAATTGGAACATCGGACGATTTTGGTCATCAACAAGCAAAATTCGCAAACCTTCAGGTGTAATTTCAAGTTTAATTTGGTCTTTAAACTCATTTAATTCTGGGG
>JBASLW010000182.1:0-3687 GCA_049656545.1 Methylococcaceae bacterium | reverse complement strand
TTGGCATTGTGCGTTGTCTGATCCGTTGCCAGAAGATGAATGGACGGGTTACACAGGCTTTATTCACAATGTATTAGAAGCAGAATTCATTAAGAAACACGCAGCCCCTGAAGATTGTGAGTTCTACATGTGTGGCCCTCCAATCATGAATACATCAGTGATTAACATGTTGATTAACAACGGCGTTGAACCTGAAAACATTATGTTGGATGATTTTGGCGGTTAGTTTTTCGCTGAGTTAAACGCTAAAATGACGGGACATTGGGAATTTTCTAATGTCCCGTTTTTGTTTATTCACTTTTGAGAGATTTATATGTTAAGTTTTCTTTCTGTTGTTTCAGTAATTGTTATTTTATTTGGGTTATGGATAGACAACAAAGCGAAAATAAAAGCCAGTGAAGCTGAAACAGCTAAAATTGGGGTTCCATTACAAAATTGGGGTTCCATTACTAAAAGTACGAAAACGTACGTTAAGGAATCTTAAAAATTTCAACTAGCTAATTTCATTCAATAATTTATAAACTGTTGATCTACCAATTCCCATTTTTTTAGAAATTTCAGTTGCTCCCAAACCTTGTTGGGATAGCAGTAATAATTTATCTCGGTCAATGGTTCGTTTTCTACCAAATTTAATTCCACGAGCTTTTGCTTCAACACGCCCTTCATTAGTACGTTCCAAAATTCGTTGTCGTTCAGCTTGAGCCACAGCAGATAAAATCGTGACAACCATTTTCCCCATTGCTCCTTCGGTACTCGAATGGAAACGCCAGCATCGTCAAATGCTTTGATTAGCGTAATCATGTCAGCAGTATCACGTCCTAAACGATCGAGTTTTTTAACCAAAATTACATCACCTTTTTCAACTTTAATTCGTAACGTATTTAATTCATTTCGGTCAGTTCTATTTCCAGAAATAGAATCAGTAAAAATCCGATCTTCTTGAACGCCAGAATTTTTGAGTGCCGAAATTTGAATATCGAGTGATTGTTTGCTGGTTGAAGCGCGAACGTAACCGAAGAGTCTCATGATGTTTTTATCTATTAAATCGATTCGTAGAAAAGTTGTTGTCTACGAAGTATATAAAAAATGAGTTTTTAGACGCTAATTTTTATACAAATTCAAGTGTTTAAAAAGTTATAACATTGTAGAAATTTTGCTGAATAGCTGGAGGTACAGGATGAACTTAGATTTTGTAACCGCTGAACAAAAAGCCCAATACGGAAAATTTTCTGGTGAACCCGATGAACTTCAACTTGCACGTTACTTTCATCTCGATGAAGCGGATTTAGAATTTATTTCTAACCGTCGCGGTGATCACAATCGATTAGGTTTTGCATTGCAAATAACATCAATCAGGTTTTTAGGCTGTTTTCTATCGGATTTGAACGTTGTGCCAATAAAGGGAAAAATCTCTCTTTAACTATTGCTAATCTTGATAAGCTCGAAGAATCGGAGGCATTAGTTCAATTCAAAGAACAAGTTGCCGCGTTGCTTCCTCAAATTGATTTGACTGAAGTGCTATTGGAAATCGATACTCATACAGGATTTACCAGTGAATTTAATCATGTCAGCGAAGCAAATTCACGCGCAGATGACCTAAACATCAGTATTTGTGCCGTATTGATTGCTGAAGCCTGTAACATTGGTTTAAAGCCGTTAATCAAAAATCACATCCCAGCATTAACTCAAATGCGATTAAATTGGGTTAAACAAAATTATCTGCGAGCAGAAACCTTGACCAATGCAAATGCCAAATTGGTGAATTATCACTCAACACTTTCTTTACCTAAGAAATGGGGCGGGGGCGAAGTTGCCTCGGCAGATGGAATGCGATTAGTCGTACCTATTCCAACTATCAACACTCGACCAAACAGAAAATTTTTTGGGCTAACCAAAAAAGGGCTTACTTGGTACAACTTTATTTCTAATCAATACACTGGATTTCATGCCATTGTTGTTCCAGGAACATTGCGTGATTCTATTTTCGTTTTAGAAGGAATACTTGAACAACAAACAAATTTGAATCCCATTGAAATTATGACTGATACCGCTGGAGCAAGTGACATGATTTTTGGTTTGTTCTGGTTGCTCGGCTATCAGTTTTCACCGCGATTGGCAGATGCTGGCGAGTCCATTTTTTATCGAATAGATAAATCAGCTGATTATGGGGTACTCAATGAATTAGCGACATCAATAATCAATATGGATCGAATTGAACAACATTGGGATGACATGATGCGAGTAGCGGGTTCTTTAAAACTGGGAACTGTTTGTGCTTCTGAATTGATTCGATCGTTGCTGAAAAGTGACAAACCTTCAAACTTAGCCAAAGCGATTATTGATGCAGGTCGAATTAACAAAACTTTGTATTTACTCAATTACATCAACGATGAAGATTATCGGCGCAGAATTTTAACCCAACTTAATCGTGGTGAAGAGCGACACCATGTTGCGCGTGCTATTTTTCATGGACGACGTGGTGAAATGAGAAAACCCTATCGTGAAGGTCAAGAAGATCAGCTTGGCGCACTCGGATTAGTTCTCAATGCTGTTGTACTTTGGAATACGACTTACATGGAATTCGCTTTAGATCATCAGAAAAATCAATCTGTAACGGTTGGTGAAGATTTTGAACAACGATTATCACCGCTGCTTTATGAACACATCAATGTGCTTGGTCATTATTCATTTACGCTTTCAGAACAAATTGAAAAAGGAAAACTTAGACCGTTAAATCTGGCTGAAATTCCTTAGCGTACGTTTTCGTACTTTTAGTAATGGAACCCCTTTACCTACATATACTTTTGGTAATTAAAATCAGTAACTCAAATTATCGTCAAATAGCAAAAAATCTGCTGAAGGCGTGAGTGCGAGTTTATTGTTTTTGATTTTAAAGTTTAGTAAAAATCAAGCCACTCATTTTATCTTTAGTGAGTGGCTTTTTTGTTTACAGCTGTGAGCATAAAATCACTATGAATTTGACCACTTGAATGGCAAAATCTATACGGATGTCACAAAACGATTTAACACGCATTTGTAAGGGAAAGGTGCAAAGTTTACCAAATCTAACCCACCGTTACATCTCATCATGGCTAAACAATGTGATAATCGTTCAGATACAAGTAAGCTCGAATACCAAATCAAACAACTTACACCAACATAAAAACGCGCATTAGGTTCAGAATGGAACTAGGACGATTACTTGTAACAGGCGGTATAGTGGCTATAGTCATCGGTTTGACAATTAGCTATGTCCCTTGGTTGCTGAACTGGTTTGGTAAATTACCCTTTGATATTCGGATTCAAAATGAGAACAGTTCGATATTTATTCCGATTACATCAATGCTGGTGATTAGCATTATGTTAAGCATCATTATAAATCTGTTTTTCCGTTGATAAAATGCCAAACATTTATCAAAACCTACCTTTTGCTTTACCCGATGAATGCGTTGATGTTTTACTCACGCATCAAAACGTTCGGATTGAACAGATTGTTTCACAAGGTCACAGCACACCTGTTGGTGAATGGTACGACCAAACAGAAAACGAATGGGTAATATTGTTGCAAGGTTTAGGTGTGATTGAATATGATAACGGTGAACGTATCACGCTAAACACAGGTGATTATTTGTATTTGCCCGCCCATTTAAAACATCGCGTTGCGTCTACATCTGAACATGAACAAAC
>JBASLW010000181.1:0-11738 GCA_049656545.1 Methylococcaceae bacterium | reverse complement strand
TTATACGCCTGCTTAAAAATGATGCCGTTAAAAGGCTAGAATTTTCTAGCCTTTTTTACATTTCAGCGGCTGCTAAAATCAATTCTTCAATAAAATGCTGTCCGTAAAGCGGCAAATAATTATTCTTCAAATAAGCAATTTTCGTTTTAGAACAAGGAATTAAATGCGATAAATTTCGTACAATTAAATCCGAATCCAACGCTTCGTTATAAGCCATTCCTGCAATAATCCCCACGCCTAAACCTAAACGAACGTAAGTTTTAATTACGTCTGTATCCGCTGCCGATAAAATAATATCGAGTTTGCTATCCGACTGTTCAAAGGCTTTTTCGATATTTGAACGACCTGTAAAACCAAAACTGTACGTTAAAATTGGAAAAGACGCCAACCGCTCCAATGAAATTTCACCTTCAGCAAGTGGGTGATTTTTCGGCACAATCGCCGCATGATGCCATTCGTAGCAAGGTTTTACCGCTAAATACGAATCGTCTGCCACTTTTTCTGTGCAAATCGCAATATCGGCTTTACCCGTGTGCAATTTGTTTATCAACTGTTCAGGCGATGCTTCATCCATATAAATTCGTACACCTGGGTATTTTTCACGAAAACGTAAAATCGGCGTGGGTAAAAAATACTTAGCTTGCGTATGTGTCGTGGCAATGTGCAAAACGCCATTTTCACTGTCTAAAAAATCGGCAGCTAACGCTTGAATGTTTGATTTTGCTTGTGTAATTACATTCACTTCATCAAGAATTTGTAAACCTAACGGCGTCATTGCCACCAATTTTTTGCCATGACGTTCAAATAATGGCGAACCAATTTCTGTTTCAAATAACTGCAATTGCCGACTCACCGCCGATTGCACAATGTGCATTTTTTCAGCGGCTTGCGACAAACTAAAATTCGTTTCTTGCAAAATTCGCAAAAGCTCAATCTGACTTAAATTCATTTTAATTAAACCAATGTGCGTGACGAATTTTTAAATTGACGTTGTCGCCACGATTAAGTTGCAAATTTTTAAATTGGGCGTTTGGCATTTCAGCAAAAACCGTTTTTTGTTTTTTATCAGGTAAATGTTTGGTGAGTTCAATCCGAATCAATGCGCCTAAATGTTGCCAATCTTTTAATGTGATAGGTGTATCGGTTGTTGATTTTGTAATTTCAATATCGTGAGGTCGAACGTGTGCGACTGCATTTTGTGTCATGTCATTTGAAACCACTAAACCGACTTGTTCAAACCATTCCGATGAAAAATGTGACAGTTCAAATTCGTTAGTTTGCCCAATAAATTTCGATACAAACACATTTGCAGGATGGTCGTAAATATCGGCAGGTGAACCTTGTTGCTCAATGCGTCCTTTATTTAAAACAACCACTTGGCTGGCAACTTCCATTGCTTCTTCTTGGTCATGGGTCACGAAAATGCTGGTGACATTTAATTCATGATGCAAATTGCGTAACCATTGACGCAAATCTTTTCGCACGCTGGCATCTAACGCGCCAAACGGTTCGTCTAGTAATAACACGGACGGTTCAACGGCTAATGCTCGTGCCAATGCAATCCGTTGGCGTTGTCCGCCTGACAATTGGTCAGGAAAACGATTGTGTAACCAATCGAGTTGCACGAGTTCTAACAGTGCGTGCGTTTTTTTGGCAATTTCAGTTTCGTTGGGACGGTGTTTTTTATCTTTTACGCGCATTCCAAATGCCACATTATCGAAAACAGTCATGTGCCGAAAAAGCGCGTAATGTTGAAACACAAAACCAATCCCACGTTGGCTAACGTGGAAATTTGTTTTATCTTCTCCATTCAATAAAATTTGTCCTTTATCCGTTTGTTCAAGACCCGCAATAATGCGTAATAGCGTGGTTTTTCCACAGCCAGAAGGTCCTAAAAGCGCAACTAATTCGCCTTCTGGAATTTCTAAATCAATGTCATGTAACGCAGAAAAATCACCAAAATTTTTGCTGATGTTTGAAAGTAAAATGCTCATAAATTGTTTTTACCAATAAAACGAATTGTTGTTTGAATGGTAAAGGACATTTGAATGGAAATGAAACGATGATATTCGATACAAGTATCTAAAAATTAGATTTAATCATTGTGTGAAATACCGCATATTTTTTAATACTCAGTGATTTCACGCAATTTTTTATTTGTCTAAAATTATAACAATTTGATTTTTAATAATTTAATTTATGGTTAGTTTTTTGCAACATTTGTGGCTTCAATCAAACTAAAAATATGGAATACATTCATGCGTTATTCAAATTTATCTATCGCTGTTGCGTTGATATTGTCATCACCTCTGACTGTTTTAAACGCTGACGAACTCGTGACACAGCAAAAAGAATCCGAACAAAAAAAAGAAACCATCAAAAAACAATCTAAAGAAAATTCGGTTTTTGAATTAGGTGAAATGGTGATTAAAGGTGAAGAACTTGGAAAATTAGAAAGCCGTGATATTTTAAGTTCGGTTGATATTATGAATGCTGACAAAATTGAAAATCAGAATGTTTTGACTGCGTTTGATTTATTTCACCGTATGCCAGGCGTGCAAATTACCCAATTTAATCAGGGTACAACAACGGGAAAATTATCGTTTCGCGGTTTTAATGGTGAAGGAAATATCAACGGTGTGAAATTGTTGATTGACGGTATTCCAAGTAATACGAACGATGGCAATATGCCATTTATCGATTCTCTTTTTCCGCTAGATATTGAATCGATTGAAGTTGTGCGTGGAACGAATGACCCCCGTTATGGATTACATAACATTGCAGGCAACGCAAACATTAACACTTATCAAGGCGGTAATTATGCAAAAGGTCGTGTAAGTTATGGCAGTTTTGATAGTTACGATGTGCAATCGGGTTTAGGTTATGAAAGCGGTGGATTTTCACAAAATTATGCGATTAGTTACCGCGATACTAGCGGTTATCGCAACAATGCAGATTCTGATAAAAACAGTTTTTCAGGGAAATGGTTTTACACGCCTGAAAGTGAAAAATATAAAGTGGGTTTAATTGCGCGTTGGAGTGAAGGCGACGCATCTGAACCAGGTTATATGACACTTGACCAAGCACGCAGTAATCCAACACAGTCAATGCCACATAATAAAACCGATGGCGGTAATCGCCAATTAGGACAATTGAGCGGACATCTTGATGTCAATCTGAAAGACGATTTGTTTTGGTCAACAAAAAGTTATGCCAATACGTTTGATGATAAACGTTGGGTCACATATAGTTCTGCTGTTTCACAACAGGAACGATTAGCCGAAGAATTACAGTATGGCGCAATTACGTCTTTAACTTATCGCCCAGTGATTGCTGGTTTGTATGATTTTTCGGTGGAATCGGGTTTTGACTTTCAAAATCAAAATAACAAAAGTTCGCGTTTCTTAACCGCCAACAGAATACGAACCTCGCAAACTCGCAATCAAGAATTTGATTTCTTGGTTTATGGAGGTTATTTGCAATCGATGATTCAGCCGTTCAAATGGTTGAAAGTTACACCAGGTTTTCGAGTGGATAGAGTGGAGGGGGATTTTACGAATTTGGCGAATGGAAAAACAGCGGAAATTAACGATTACGGCAACATTTGGCAACCTAAAGTTGGCGCGGTCATTACACCGATTGATGGTTACAGTCTTTATGGAAATTGGGGGCGCACATTCCAAGTCGCAACAGGTTCGGCATCTTATAAAATTTCATCCACAGCAACCGATTTAGCTCCTTCAATTAACACCGGTTGGGAAGTTGGTTTAAAACTTGAACCTGTTAGCTGGGCAGAAGGTCGTGTTGCTTATTGGCAGCAATCGGCTTCAAACGAATGGCGCAGACAATTAAATAATCCAAACGGCGATTCAACCAATATCGGTGCAACAGACAGACAAGGTGTTGACGTTCAAGTTAAAGTCACACCGATTAAACCTGTTAGTCTTTGGGCGACTTATTCAATTCAAGAAGCCCTTATCAAAACGCCAGCTCCCGCAACACCACAATACAAAGGTAATCAAATTGACCACACGCCTGATTATTTATTTTCAGCAGGGGTAGATTATCAAGTTACCAAAGATTTGAAATCATCGCTTTGGACAACTGGACAAGGTAATTACTTCCCTGATGAAGCGAATAAACAAGCGCAATTTGGTGAATATGCGCTGTTGAATTTGGATTTAAGCTACAAAATTAACAAGATGGTGGAATTGCAATTCCAAGCGAAAAATCTTGCTGATACTTATTGGGAATATGTTTGGCACGATGGTTCGCAAACGCTTCATTCACCTGGTGATGGGCGAGCATTTTATGGGGCAGTTAACGTCAATTATGATTTCATGAAATAAATGGTTGAGTTTTCAAAAACGGTATCTTTAAAAACACGTCGTCAAAATTGGCGACGTGTTTGGTTTTCTTGGCATTTATATTTAGGTTTAAGTGCGGGGCTTATTTTTGCAATTGCTGGCTTAACGGGTAGCGCGTTAGTTTTTTACGTTGAATTAGACGAAATGTTAAATCCACAATTACGCATTGAAGCAACTGAAACAAAGTCATTTCAAACGTATGAATCGTGGTTGCAATCCTTAACTAAAGCCCATCCAGAACGTCAAAACGCATGGCGAATGGAAATGCCTCGAGATTCTCAAACCATGGTTGTGGCGCGTTATTACAAACCTAAAGAAACGGAGCATTTGCATTTTGCCCCTTACATGGTTTGGCTAAATCCTTACACATCTGAAGTAATTAGTAGTCGATTGTGGGGTGATACTGTAATGACATGGATTTACGATTTACATTACACGTTATTACTCGATATGACAGGCAAAACTGTCATGGGAATTTTAGGCGGTTTTTTAATTATTTTATTATTATCAGGAATTTACTTGTGGTTTCCGAGCAAAACACAATGGAAAAACGCGCTTTCGTTTAAACGAAATAGTAGTTTCACACGCTTTATTTTTGATTTGCATAAAATTAGCGGTGTGTATGGTTTAGTTTTGATGCTAATTTTAGTATTAACAGGTGTTTTATTAGAATTGCCTGATACGTTCAATCCGTTAATTCATCGTATTTCACCGTTATATGAAATGCCTGTTTTAACATCTCAAAAACAAAATCAATCCCGCATCACAGTTGATAAAGCAGTTGAAATAGCACAATCGTTATTTCCACATACGCAATTACGTTGGATGGAAACACCAAATAATGAAAAAGGCATTTTTAAAATTATGCTGTATCAAGAAGGTGAGCCGAGCAAACGCTTTCCAAAAACAATGATTTCGATTGAGCAATACACAGGTAAAGTTTTAGACGTAAGAAATCCTAAACAAAGTCGTTTTGGTGATTTTTTCGTCAGGATATTACATCCATTGCACAGTGGTGAAATTGCAGGGATTACTGGGCGTTGGATTGTTTTTTTTAGTGGATTTATTCCTGTAATTTTATTTATCACAGGAATAAATCGATGGCGGCAAAAGCAAGTTGTTAAATATAAAAAAATTAAATAGCCGTTGCACGATTCGTTTGTTGTTTCCATTCCAAAAACGTTTTCAGAATCAAGGTAATAACCGCCAAGCCCGCCAAAATTGATGCGCCTGCAAACGCTGAAACGCTGTCGTATTCGTTGTAACTCACTTCGACATGAAGCGGTAAGGTGTTGGTTAAACTGCGGATATGTCCTGAAACTACTGACACCGCGCCAAATTCGCCCATTGCGCGGGCATTACATAACAACACGCCATACAACAATGCCCATTTAATGTTCGGTAACGTAATCTGAAAAAACATTTTCCAACCGTTTGCACCCAATGACAAAGCGGCTTCCTCTTCTTCGCTGCCAATTTCTTGCATCAATGGAATCAACTGCCGCGCCACAAACGGAAACGTAATAAATAACGTCGCTAACACAATGCCAGGGACAGCGAAAATTATTTTAATATCGTGTTCAACAAACCAACTGCCGAACCAACCTTGTGCGCCAAACAACAACACGAAAATCAGTCCTGAAATCACGGGCGAAACTGAAAATGGTAAATCAATCAACGTAATCAAAAAATTTTTGCCGCGAAATTCAAAACGGGTAATTGCCCACGCTGCCGCCACACCAAAAACCGTATTTAGTGGAACTGTAATTAATGCGGTAATTAGCGTTAAACGCATGGCGGCTTGCATATCTGGCTGGCTCAATGCGGACAAATACGCGTTAAACCCTTTCGCAAAGGCTTGAATAATCACCAAAATTAACGGCACGCATAAAAATAAAATAATAAATCCCACTGCCGCTGTAATTAAACTCCAACGCACCCAGTTTGCATCGTCTAAAGTCGATTGCTGCACATTTCTTGAAATAACGGCACTCATAAACTAATTCCTAAAGTTGTCCTGAACGTTGGCGAACCCAATGTTGCAGCAGGTTAATCAGCAACAATAATAAAAACGAAATCACGAGCATCGTCAGCGCAATCGCCGTTGCACCTGGCATATCGTATTGTTCTAATTTCGTGATAATCAGCAATGGCACAATTTCCGAAACATAAGGCAAATTCCCCGCGATAAAAATCACCGAGCCGTATTCGCCTACGCCTCGCGCAAATGACAACGCAAAACCTGTTAGCAACGCGGGGAAAATGTTGGGGAAAATAATTTTTGTAAAAACTTGCCAGCGTGTCGCGCCTAAACTTGAAGCGGCTTCTTCCATGCGGGAATCAAATTCTTGCAACACAGGTTCAACTGTTCGCACCACAAACGGAATGCTGATAAAAATTAACACCACGACAATGCCAGCGGGTTTGAAACCGATTTGCAAATCGAAGTTTTCTTTGAGAAATTTGCCTAAAAATCCGCTGGGTTGAAAAATCGTCGCCAATACAATCCCTGCAACAGCAGTTGGTAAGGCAAACGGTAAATCAATAATCGCGTGAAAAAAGCGTTTACCTGCAAACGAATAGCGTGTCAGAACCCATGCCACGATAAACCCAAAAAAACTGGCAATCACCGCCGCGCCTAACGCAGTTGAAAAACTGACTCGAAACGCGGCAACTACCCGTTTATGCGTAATGATGTTCAAATAATCGTCAAAATTTAATTCAACACTTTTGAAAATCAGCGTACTAAGTGGAATCAAAACCACCAAACTTAAATAAAAAATAGTAAAACTAATCGTCGGGCGAAACCCAGGCATGATGCGACTTTGGCTCATGATTTTTGTGCCTTGTATATGTTGCGTTGGTTGAATGGTAAAGACCTTTTGCAAGAAAATAAAACGATGAATTTCGATGGAGGTATCTAAAAATTCGATTTTGAAAAACAATTGGTTAGCGCATCAAAATGCCCATTACAATGCGCGTTTTCGATTTTCAGAGAGTGTGTTATGGAAAATAAACCCGAACCTGTTTCATTCAAAGAAGCATTTTTTTATTGGTTAAAATTGGGATTTATTAGTTTTGGGGGACCAGCGGGGCAAATTGCCATCATGCACCAAGATTTAGTCGAAAATCGGCGTTGGATTTCCGAGCAGCGTTATTTGCACGCGCTCAATTATTGTATGTTGTTGCCTGGTCCTGAAGCACAACAATTAGCGATTTACATCGGTTGGTTGATGCACAAAACGTGGGGCGGCATTATTGCGGGAACACTGTTTGTTTTACCGTCGTTTCTGATTTTAATTGTTTTGGGTTGGATTTATTTGGCATTTGGTGATGTACCAGAGATTACGGGAGCTTTATACGGAATTAAACCTGCTGTGACGGCGATTGTGTTGTTTGCAGCTTATCGAATTGGGTCACGAGTGCTAAAAAATTGGTTACTCGCCGTAATTTCAACGTTGGCATTTTTGGCGATTTTTGTATTCGATGCGCCTTTTCCACTTATCGTTTTGAGTGCCGCATTATTGGGCGCAATCGGTGGGAAATTTGCGCCACAAAAATTTTCGGTTGGGGGAGGACATGGCGCAAGCCATAAACATTTCGGTGCGGCAATTATCGACGATGACACGCCAATTCCTGACCACGCGCGTTTTTCTTGGATGAAATTGTGGGCGATTCTCGGTATTGGGATGGTGCTTTGTTTAGCCGCAATCGGTTTGTTAGCGTTTTATTTTGGTTGGGATAACGCCTTAACACAGATGGGTTTATTTTTTACTAAAGCGGCTTTGCTTACTTTTGGGGGCGCGTATGCCGTGTTGCCTTATGTTTATCAAGGCGCAGTTGAACATTATCACTGGCTGACACCGCAACAAATGATGGATGCGTTAGCGCTTGGCGAAACGACACCAGGTCCTTTAATTATGGTGATTACGTTTGTGGGTTTTGTGGCGGGCTGGACGAAAGAATTATTTGGCACAGATAATTTATTTTTAGCGGGTTCAGTCGCGGCATTCGTGGTGACGTATTTTACTTTTTTGCCAAGTTTCATTTTTATTTTAGCAGGTGCGCCATTGATTGAATCCACGCATGGAAATTTGAAATTCACCGCGCCATTAACAGGAATTACAGCCGCAGTTGTCGGTGTGATTTTAAATTTAGCGGTCTTTTTTGCTTATCACACGTTTTGGACACAAGGATTATCGGGACATTTTGATGTAGTGGCGGCATTGATTGGGGCGTTTGCGTTGTTGGCGTTATTTCGTTACAAAACGAATGCTATAAAAGTGATTGCGGTTTCAGCTTTAGCAGGCATTACTATTACAAATTTTGGTATTACATCAATTTTAGGTGAGTTTTTATGATGTTTAAAAAAATGCAGCTGTTATTTTTCACAGGCATACTTTTAAGTTTATCAACCTGTTACGCTGACACAACGCTCGTTGCTGTTGCCTCTGATTTCACCAAACCGATGACTGAAATTGCCGCTGAATTTGAAAAAGCAACAGGACACACCGCAAAATTAGCATTCGGTTCATCGGGAAAATCATTTGCCCAAATTCAAAATGGTGCGCCGTTTGACGTGTATTTTGCCGCGAGTGAGCAATATCCTCTTGAACTCGAAAAATCAGGTTTTGCAGTTGAAAACAGCCACTTTGTTTTTGCGATTGGAAAATTAGTTTTATGGTCGGCTACTGAAAATGTTGTTGATGAAAATGCTCACATTTTAACAAACGGAAATTTTAAACATTTGGCAATTGCTGACCCCAGCCACGCGCCTTACGGTGTTTTTGCGGTTGAAGTGATGAAAAATTTAAATGTGTACGAAAAATTACAACCATTTTTTGTACAAGGCGAAAATATCGCGCAAACATTTCAATTTGTCAGTTCAGGCAATGCGGAATTAGGATTTATCGCGCTTGCACAAGTGATTGACACACAAACAGGCAAAATTGGAAGCGGTTCGGGTTGGCTTGTGCCAGATTCGTTGCACAGTCCTTTCAATCAAACAGCGGTATTACTCAAAACAGGTGAACAAAATCCTGCTGCGCGGGCGTTAGTCGATTTTATGAAATCGGATTCAGCACGCCACATCATTAAAAAATACGGTTTCGGTTTGCCACAGAAATGATTTTAGATTCGGCAGATATGCACGCATTGTGGCTGACGTTTAAAGTCGCCAGTTTGACAACGTTTATTTTAATGCTGATTGGTACGCCGCTCGCGTGGTGGTTGTCACAATCGCAATCGCGTTGGAAAACCATTTGTAACGCGCTGGTTGCGTTACCGCTAGTTTTACCGCCTTCGGTTTTAGGTTTTTATTTATTGTTGTTAATGGGTAAAAACGGCGTGATTGGAGAACTTACCGCTTCGCTAAATTTAGGGACGTTACCATTTACTTTCACAGGTTTAGTCATTGCGTCAGTGTTGTATTCGTTACCTTTTGTGGTTCAACCGTTGCAAACTGCGTTTTTAGCGATTGAAAAAGAAGTTTTGGAAGCCGCTGCAACGCTTGGCGCAACGTCGATGCGAATTTTTTTCAGTATTGTCATTCCGTTATCGCGTTCAGGATTTGTCAGCGCAGCGATTTTAGGATTTGCTCATACGGTTGGCGAATTTGGCGTGGTGTTAATGGTTGGCGGCAACATTCCAGATAAAACGCGCGTCGTTTCGGTACAAATTTATAACCATGTTGAAGCATTGGAATATCAGCAAGCACATGAATTAGCGGCAATTTTATTGTTATTTTCATTTAGTGTTTTGGTCATTGCTTACGGTTCACTAAAGCAGAATCTGTTTTCATCGCGCTAAAAAAAGCCCGTTTCAAACGGGCTTTTTTATTTTTTTACAATTCAACTCGAACACCCAATTCAACGACTTTCTCAACAGGAATTTTGAAAAAATCAATTGCATTTCCCGCATTTTTAAACATGAACAAAAATAGTTCACGTCGCCAAATAGGGAATTTACTGCGGCGTTTAAAAGTAATATGTTCATGTCCGACAAAAAAAGAAACGTCTTTTAATTCAACATCTAATCCTTTTTTGATTGCCAAGTTTAAAGCGTAACGTACATCGGGATTTTCTTTAAAACCAAAATAAAGTTTCACACGATAAAACTGTCCTTCACTACCAAATTGGCGAATTTTTATCTGTTTAGTTTCGTCATCAATAAAAGGTTCATCTGTTACAGCTACCGTTAGAACAACCAATTTTTCATGAATTACTTTGTTGTGTTCTAAATTGTGTAATAAAACTTGCGGAATTCCATGTAATGTTTTGGCTAAATAAATCGCCGTTCCTTTAACTGTGACAAGTTCGTTAGTTTTAATTTTTTCTTCTAATTCTTCAAATAAAATTTTCTTTTCTTCAAGTGCGTTATTCAAATGTGAACGACCTTGAATCCATGTTGTCATCAACAAAAATAACAATCCACCAACCGCTAAAGGCAACCAACCACCTGATAGAATCTTCAAGCTATTTGAAGAAAGGAATACAAAATCGACAGCGAAAAATAGGATTAAAAATGTATAACTCGCAATAGAATTCCAATGCCACATCGCGCGAATGACAATAAATGACAACACGGTAGTAATAATCATCGTACCCGTTACAGCAATGCCATAAGCCGAAGCAAGATTTGATGATGATTCAAAACTTAACACCAACACAAATACTGCAAACATTAAAATCCAATTGATTGTCGGGACGTAAATTTGCCCAATTTCATTTTCTGACGTGTGCAATACCGTCATGCGTGGACAATAACCTAATTGAATCGCTTGTTTTGTCATTGAAAATGCACCTGAAATAACGGCTTGTGATGCAATGACTGTTGCCATTGTTGACAAAATTAACAACGGATATAACGCCCACGATGGCGCGAGTAAATAAAAGGGATTTTCAATCGCTTCAGGATGTTGCAAAAGCAACGCACCTTGACCGAAATAATTACAAAGTAAAGCAGGAAATACAAAACCAAACCATGCGTAGCGAATCGGTTTTAAACCAAAATGTCCCATATCGGCATAAAGAGCTTCCGCACCTGTCATTACTAACACAACAGAACCCATAATTAAAAATCCTTTTACACCCAATTCACCTAGTAATTGAATACCGTAATAGGGATTGATGGCTTGTAACACTTGGGGTTGCTCAATAATTTGATTGATACCCATGATTGCCAAAGCCACAAACCAAATACACATCACGGGTGAAAATAATTTGCCGACGCTTGCTGTGCCTTTTGCTTGAATCATGAATAAAAACGTCAATACAAACAGCGTAATGGGCATCACAAAATTTTCGAGCGGTTTTGCAATCACGTTCAAACCTTCAACTGCGCCTAATACTGAAATCGCAGGGGTGATAATGC
>JBASLW010000180.1:0-43080 GCA_049656545.1 Methylococcaceae bacterium | reverse complement strand
GTGCAGATGTGGTTTTGAAAGAACGTCGTCGTTTAGTTGTGATGCCGCGTGAAACGCCGTTACATTTAGTTCACAT
This sequence comes from Methylococcaceae bacterium, assembly GCA_049656545.1. GTDB lineage: Bacteria > Pseudomonadota > Gammaproteobacteria > Methylococcales > Methylomonadaceae > UBA10906. The sequence goes on along the minus strand of JBASLW010000180.1, from coordinate 43,004 downwards.
TCGGAATATGGCAATTGTCACTGAAATGGGCGGGATTATGTTTCCTCCGATGCCTGCGTTTTACAGTAAAAATAATTCTATTTCGGCAATGGTTGATGAAACGGTTGGACGTATTTTGGATATGTTTGGTGTTGACGTATCAGGACTTTATAAACCTTGGGAAGGGTTGTGAATCTTGTAGTGGAAATCAACTTAAATCCACTAAATTCAAGCCTTGTGAGCTGTTTTTATTTCAAGGCTTTTTTGATTGTATGACAAAATTTTGTCATGACTTACGTTTCCAGCATATCCACTCAGATGCTCACTAGACAAATGAGCGTAACGCAAAACCATTTCTAAACTCGCCCAGCCGCCTAATTCTTTTAATACGTTAAGTGGTGTACCATTTTGAATATGCCAGCTTGCCCAAGTATGCCGTAAATCGTGCCAGCGAAAATCCGTCAATCCTGCCCTTTTTACTGCCGCTTGAAATGTATTTGTTGATAATTGATTACAGCCATAATCAAATACCTTCGTTTCATGCGCTCCAATTTGACCACGCAATACTTTTAACGCATCGTCATTTAAAGGGATTGTAATTGCTCGCCCACTTTTTGATTGTATTGCATCAATCCAAGCTATGCGCTTTTGCATATCAACCTGTCGCCATTCTAAATTGATGACATTACTTGCACGCAACCCTGTTGCTAATGTAAATTTTGCCATTACGCGAAAACGCTGGGGCAACTCATTTAGTAATCTATTCGCTTCATCGTGTGTTAAAAATCTAACTCGTGCCGATTCATCAAAGAATTTTTTTACTTTTGGAACACTTTCAATCCATTCCCATTCATGAGCGGCATTCAAAATGGCGCGTAACACATTCAAAATTCGATTTACTGTTCCTGCTTTTACACCAGTTGATTTTTTGTGAAATCGAATCTCATCAATAACTGTTTTGGTAATGTCATCAAGATACAAATCATTCAGTTTTGTTGCTAAATAACGCAATGCCGTTTTGGTGCTTTCAATGCTTTTTTGATTTTCATTTTCCTGCAAATAACGCAGTGCAGCTTGTTGCCATGTGTATTTTGGTTTATCGCCTAACTTCTTTTCCCGCCATGACTGTGCTTTAAGCTGATCGTGCAATTCTTGCGCTCTTTGCTTGTCTTGTGTGCCAGCACTTTGTCTAATTCGCTTGCCGCTTGTGTCAATGAAATCGATTGACCAGATACCACTCTTTTTTTGTTTATAGACTGCCATTGATTGTTCTCCTGTGTTGATAAACCGCCATCAATCACACTTAAACCACGCGATTGATTATCTTCTCCCCTGATGTACCTGACAAGGTCACATTCAAGAAAGACTTTGCGCCTTTGGCTACTTTTCCCCACGGGGATAGTTCCTTTTTTTATTTCACGATGCAGTGTTCTAACGCTGATTTTTAGAAATTCCGCTGCTTCTTTGGTATCGAGTGTTTTCATTTTTACCCCAATAAAAAAGCCTTGCTACTCACCTGGAGTAAGTAGCAAGGCGATTGTTAAAATTCACAGGACACGACTAACGATTTTTCGCTGTTATTCACAGCAGTGAGAGGTGTCTCGCCGCCCTGATTGCGCGAGGTTTTTCAAGTCACACCCACTCTCACGCTTGGATGCCAACATTTCCACGCTTTCACGTCCGTAACGTCGCACGGTTAAAAATATCAAAGCAACTTTCTCTTTTTAGCTTCTGCTTTCAATTCTTTAAGTTCATGCGCCACCTTTTTGATTGTGGCAAAGTGTGTGTAAATCAGGCTTAAAAGTGTGTGGTCAGTGTGTTCTTTCATGATTCGCCTCGTGCTTTAGCGATTGCGGCTCGTGCCTTATTTACCCACAATGTAAATTCATTGTCTGGCAGAAAAGTATTTACAAAATCCTGCGTGTGCTTTTCAATTTCAATCAAAGCCTCAAGCAATTCAGGTGCGGCGGCGATTAGATTTGCGTTGGCTTTGCATTCGTTTAAATGATCATCAAAAATCTTTTCTATTTCTACAAAGCACCGCCCGTCTTCAGATTCGACAATAAAGTGAAATTGTCCATCTTTGACATTCCAAGGCGCAGGTGTAAATGTTGGTTCAGTCATTTTTGCGTCCCGTTTTTGAGTGCATAACGTTTTTAATTCTTGCGGCACGTTCACCTGACAATCTATCGGCTTCGCTAGTTCTTGGCGGAATCACAAAGCCTTTTCCCCAGTTGTGTTTTTTCTTTTCACTCATGCGTAAGCCTCGTTAACGTTTTCCAAAATGGTTTCAAGATCCACGAGTTCGCCAATTAACGCATTAGATTCAAGCGGTGATTTTTCATCGCGCCACGCACTCATTTGTTTTTTGAGTTTTGAAACTGCAAAGTAAATCGCGTCCCAATCACCAACAACTTCGGCAGGAATCACGTTAGTGTCGAAAGCATCGGAAAAGCTCACGGTTAAAAATGACAGGTTGTCTTTGATGCGCTCGATTGCTTTTTTGTGGATTTGTAAGTATCCAACTTCACGTTCAAGCGACATTTCAACTTCGCGCAATTTCTCAATATCACGATTGTGCATTTCGATTTGATACTGCTTTTTTTCAATTTCGTTTTGCATTGCTGATAATTCACGCGCCACGCCGTCTTTAATCGCTTTGGCTTGTTCCTTTTTCAGACGTTCAAGTTCTGCCAGTGCGTTTTCTGCTTTGCGTTTTTCATCAGCGATGGCTTGTTGATTTTCAAGAATCAAATCAGCTTTTGCTTTTTCAACTTGTGAATCGATGAATTGCTGATCGCCACGTCGAAACACGTCATTTTGTTTCTCAAGTGCATCAACGGTTAATTTTTGGAAGCGCACTTTTGCTTCAGCTTCATCAAGACATTGTACTTTTGACATTAAATCGTTTTGCAAGGCTTGATTTGATGCTTGTAAATCAGCGGATTCTTTTTTCAAGCGTTGAATTTCAGCTAAATTAACGGATTCACCATTTTCAACCCGATCGATAATTTCAGTTCTAACGGATTCGGGCATTGAAGGTGCTGAAAGCATATAAAGTGCTGTTGGTTTCAAAAACGAAATAATTTCGTTTTTGTCTGAAAATTTTTCAGCAACATTCATAAAGTTTTGAGCAGTTCTGATATTCATTTCAAACTCAAAACCAATCCATTTTTCAAAACCACCATGACCGCATTTTTCTTTAGCGATAATTAAATCTTTACCGATTTCGATAATATCTTCAGCGGTTCGTTTTAATCGGATTTTGATGCGCTCTTTAATCGCGTTCAATTCCATTGCGTCATTGATTGGTAATGACGCATAGTCAAACAGTGTTAATTCATTACTCATTAGATTTTCCCCATTTCTAAAATTTCAGCCTGATAAGATCGCCATGAAAATTCGATAACTTCATCCACTCGTTTTTTGAATTTTTCATAGTCATCAATAAACAGCACTTCAACCTTGCTACAAAAATCAATGCACATTTTTGTTACCTTTTTTCTGACCGATAAAATCCAGTCGGATAACAACACGTCTTGAGCCTTGTTGATTTCATCGCATGAAAAACTGCACAGCTCTTTTGTTTTGCTGTTTATTTTTAGCGTCCACCCTTTTTCACTGGCGTATTTTTGATTGCCTTGTTTATCTAAAACGGGTGTTCCATCGCGGTTCATAAGCGGCGGGAACTTTTTAATTGCTTGCCCGAGTTCGATTTGGGCTGCTTTGCGTTGTGCAATCGCTATTTCTGTAGCTGAACTGGCTTTAATCGCCAACGCTTTGTCTTTTTTACTGATTGCAATTTCTTTACTCATAAATTCCCCAAAAATGGACATAAAAAAAACCGCGCTTTCCAAAGGATTACGCGGTTTGTGTTTGGTCTAGTTTTTTGTGCTAAGTAGACTTAGTACAAATTGTTTTGTGCTAAGTTGACAAAGTGCTAGTAAGAAATTTGCAATCTGCCTAGTTTCTGCTCAATTGCCAGTATCGTTACTTGCTTTGCTACTTCACGTTCAACGCCGTTTTCACACAACGCTCTAAAAATTTCGTTGTGTACGAATTTTCGATGCGCTTCATTTTCGGTGCGTTCCCGCTCGATGCGTTCTTGCTCGGCTTGTTCGCGTTCCATACGTTCACGTTCAGCTTGTGCCGCGTGCAAAGCGCGTTGTTCTGCTTCTTGCGCTCTACGTTCCGATTCAATGCGTTGGCGTTCAAGTTGCTGTTCTTTTTCCTTGATTGCATCAGCAACCGCTTTGGCTTCACGTTCTTTGCGTTGTTCTTCGGCAAGTCGCTCAAATTCAGCTTTTTCGCGTGCTTGTTTTTCGCGCCGCAAATCAAACAGCTCATTTTCAGCAAGTGCCGATTCATGCGCCGCTTGATAATCGATTTCAGCTTGCTCAATGGCGGCTAATCGTTCGATTTCTTCACGCTTTTCCCGCTCGATGCGTTCTTGCTCGGCTTCCCATTCGGTCAATGGGCGGCGATGATGGTCAGCAATTTCACGCACGCCTGCTTCAAATTCTTTTCGGAATGCTAAATCTTTTTCAATTACTCGTTTGGCATCGGATGCCAATTGCTTTGATGCGTCCAAAGCAGGTTTGATGCACTTGATAATTTGCGAAGCGTGCGAGCGACAAGCATCACGTCCTTTTGCGGAGGTCATGTCAAAAACTAAACTACCCGCTTGATTTGCGATTTTCTGAATTAACGCCGCAGGTTCATTGTGATAAATCGCCACGTCGCCAATATCAATTTGCACTCTTGGCAGTTGTGCGATTTCAATAATCGGTGCGTCGCTTGGTTTGAATGCAACGGTGTTTGCATCTTCGTTTTCAAGCAAATGCAAATACTCTTCGGCTAGTTGAATCCGTTTTTTCATGAACATTAAGTCATTAACTGGTACAACAATCATGGCGTAATGCAGACGCTTAACACCCTCGTTTGGCTTTGGGTCGAAACTAATGAAATAGGTTAAATTTGTCTCACTTGATAACTGTTGGTTACACACTTGCCAGTAGTAATTTGGCGCAATCGCTTTTAAACTTTGCGCGTCAATAATTTTCAAATACGATTCGTGAATTTCGCGGTTGTACGGACATTTCGCTTCAACTGTTGCAATGATTCGCCCTAACTCGTTAAAAATAATCCCGTCAGGATGAGCAACGCAGTTTTCGCCGTAAGTTAAGCAGATTTGATTTTCACCTGTACGCTGAACCACAAAGCCAATGACGCGCTCGAATTCCTCAATGGCTTTGTGTTCAAATTTGTTGCCATGCTCAGTCGCTTTGGTTGAAAAGCTATTGAACGTTCCATTCTTACGATTGGCAAACTTGCGTTGCACATACTGTTGACCAGCCGTTGGCAATGAATCCATCTCAGGGTGCGACATAATCGCGCTGATTGCTGACGCACTAAATACGGTTGAAATTTGTTTGGCAATTGAATCGTTTTCTTCTTCATCAACGTCAACGGTTGTAATCGCACTTGATTCAATTAAGCTATCAAAGCTGGGTAATGTTGGGGCGTTTTCTAAGTCGAACATATTTTTCTCCTAAATTTTTGACATAAAAAAACCGCATTCACACTTAAATGCGGTTTTGTGTTGTTGCAGTTGTTTAAATAACCAGCGTTTTTACTTCAAAATCATCGGTTGAAAACCCGTTAGTCGAGTTTTTTCGCTTACCTAGATATTTGATTTGCACTGGTGTTTTAAATGGCAAAATTGAGCCGCTATTTACTGCGTTTTCAACGGTTGCTACTAATCGTTTTCCACCGTTTGCAATACGTTTCCAACTCAAATCAGGACGCTGTTCTGCAAAAATCAACACTTTCAATTCAATTTGAGTAACTTCGCCCGTTCTGTCATCTACTTTGTCATACGGTTGAGTTTCAAAACCAATGACAATGCCGCGTTTTGATTCACCGCTTTGTTGCGGTGTCCAATACTCACTGCCTAATGAGACATCGCTTTCTTTAGCTTCTTGCAAATTTGGCATCACAGGCATTGTTGCCACTTGTTGGTTTTGTGGTTCTTTTTGTGTCAAATGTTCAGAAACTGGTGATACCCGTGTTGGTTGTACTTGCGTTGTTTCTGTTTGTACTGGTGGTTGATAGTCAAAATCAAGTTCGTCTGACATTTTAATTCTCCAAAGTAGGTTTAGGATTTGCGCGGATTGCGCGGTTTGTTTTGCGGATTAAGCGGGTTTTGCGGCGCATGGGTTGATGGTCATAACCCGAATGAAACAAATACACCAAATAACCACCTGCGATAGTTTCAATACTGAAAAATGCAAATAGCTCATACATTTAGCACCGCCTTGATTTGCTCGAAGTCGTAAAGGTTGATTTTTTGAATTGCGCTACCGTGCGTTAATTTTGTTTCGATTGTTTTTTTACCGATTGGCTTAATGCCAGCTTTCGAGAGTTTTGCTCTGATTTTCGTCCCTGAAAATCCTGTTTCACGCTCCATTTCACGGATTGTTAATTTCATAATTTCCCCTTAAAAAAATGCCGCGTTTCGTTTCCGATTCGCGGCGAGATTAGGAGGTTGCGAGTGCAACCATGAAGTTAAATTTTTAATAGCTCAATTCGTGGTCAAGCCATGCTGCGTGTTCATCAATGTAGATTTCATCTGTATAGGCATCAATGAATGCGTCGTAGAATTTTTTGAAACTGTCTTTGATCGTTTGGAACGAAACATCATCAGGCAAAAGCTCACAAAGAAATTCCTCTGCTTTGACAATGCACTTTTCCAAAACAGCAGGATTTTCGTAATCGTCAAATTCGTCAGGTTCGGCTAAAAATACATTGTCATACCAGCTCATAGTCCGCCTCCCACATAATCGGCTGCCTTAAAAACTGCACACAAAGCTGATTGCAAAATGGATTGAAAGGATTTCTCATTCTGTCGCGGATAACTTTGGCGGCATGGTTCGCGCAAGGTTTGCAACGGTTCTGCCGTCCATCAATTTTGTTTTTTACATTTTCGTGAAATTCCGCAAACGGTTTAACTTCGCTGCAAGAATTGCAACGTTTCGTATCAAGACTCATGACTCCCTCCAACTTGAAGTTATTTTTTCCAAGCCGAAAAAAAACCGCTTCGTCGCGGCTTTGAATTTGTAAATCTTGATAATGGTTTTCTGTTCTCGTGTCATAATCTGCCTCGGGGTTTTATCTGAATTAGCCAGCCTAGCCGCTGGCTTTTTTGTGCCGAATGCTTCAGGATTAGTAGTTACTTTTGTGCTGAAGCAATGCCTGTTTTTTCTGGCATAAAAAGATTTCAGCATTGATGACCTCTTTTTCGAGTTTCTTTTCTTGATGTAAATCAACCAGACCGTAACGGATGCTTTTCATTCCGTTATCCTGTAAGTCCCAGTACGCTAACTTTGCTGATTTGTAGACGTGTTGAATTTCGTCATCTGCAAAAGCATCTTCGATTGCCTCGGCAGAATCGTCTTTGCAAAACGTTTCAACAAAGTGTGTATGTTCATTTGCAATCACATACTGCAAAATCTCAATCAAATGACTGTAAGTGTTTCTTTTTGGCATGATGCCTCCTAATGACTGTTAATTTTTCTACGACCGTTAGTAATATCAATCGTTACGTCCCCTGCTGTAACAATCGGTGTTTCACGATGCGGTTCACCGTTTTCATTTTGAATATCAACGTAGGCTTTTTTAACTTGCGTCATTGCTGTATCAACATCGTTCGCACACAAATTGACCAACCAATACGCCACGGCTTTTTGCCATGATTGATGCGTTAATTGCGCGACATCATTCACATTTACCGCTCCTTTCAATGTCGCCTCTAGTGAACCGTGTGAAGCCATTTTGAAAGTCGCCACGCCTAAGCCCTTTATTTCAGGAACAACAGGGAATAAATCAATCGTGTCTTTATCGTTTTCTTGTTTTGCCATGTTTTTTACCTATGTTTTGTTGCTGATGAATTTCTAAGTGACATTGCTTGCAAACTGTCACAAGGTCTGTGAGTGGTTCATGGGTGAAATTTAAGTAACTGAGATGGTGAACCTCCAAATCGTACCGATTGCCACACTTAACACCATTTCGTACTGCTTGGCATTGGGCGTTATCGCGGAAAATGACTTGAGCGCGTTTTTTACTCCACGCCACCGATTTCATGTATTCGGTGTAATACCTGCGCTTTTTTGTTGTCATGCCGCCTCTAAGGATTCTTTCTCCAATCTTTGAGCCGCTTCAATCATTTCCGCTTGTCGTTGCTCGCGTTCAATTCGTTGGCGTTCGCGTTGCTGTCGTTCAAGTAATTCTTGCTTGTTCATTTCTGCAATGATTTCACGCGCCCGTTGTGCGTTTCGTTTAGCTTTTTCCGTTTTGGCTTCTTGTGAAAAATCACCGATTAGCAACCTGCCAAAATCAGTGGGTGTTGTGTGACTTGGCAGTAACGCGGTTGCACGCTCTCGAGTTATGTAACCTCGTCGCATACCTTCAAGCACTTTTTCACGCCGTTCGTGCTTGTCGTCTCCTGCGCTAAACTGCCACTCAATAGGCTTTCCCTGTAGTACGTTTTCAGCACATAAGCGTTCATAGGTTGCTTTAAATGCCATTCTCGCCCCGACCTTATCGGTTTGATACATTTCACATACGCCACTCCATGCCGCTAACATTTCAATCGTGAGCCATTCTGACGTTAAGTTATCCTTTGGTACTCTTGACCACGCTTCGTCGCTTAAAGGGCGTTTATTTCCCATTTCTAGCAAATTGATAATGTCGCTAGGTTGTGGGGCGAATTTTTCACCACGAGCGTGTTGTTTGACTGCTTGTTTGATAAGCTCAAGTGGATAAGGTTCAAGAATTTCAAACACAAACTGCATTGTCGATTCCGTGAAAGTCTTACCCGCGCTCATTGAGTTGTGAACGTCTTGCCAAAATGCGCCAAATTCGGCGAAATCATCTTTTGTCATGTGATTGCCTTATTGTTTTGAATGGTTGTTGCCGTTGAATCAATTGCTTCACGTTTTTGATTTAGGCGTTCTTTGAAAATGTTGACGGGTTCATTCTTACGAGTTGGCTTAACGTCATTTCGCTGTTCAAACTGCTTACGCATACCGCCTTTTGGTGAACAGTAAGCGCGTAAAAATTCCTCCTCGCTGGTTGTTGCCTTGTGCCAGTATTCATGGCTACACGCCCACACATAAACTTCGTACTGAATCGCGTTTAACTTCACGCCAGAATTTTCAGAATTTTCAGGTCGCGGTGTTATTACTGCTTTTTCAGTATTTACTGTTGTTTCAGTATTTATTGAGTAATCAGTATTTGTTAAGTATTCAGTATTTACTTGTGGCGGATTTTCACGACGGTGATTTTCAGCATCGTGATTTTCAGCATCGTGATTTTCAGCAAGGTGGATTGTTGGAACATCGAACACCTCGTATTCAAACCCACCTTGTTTTGCACGTCCTTTTACATATCCTGCTGCTGTCAGATTTTTTAGGGATTCATAAATTGCATAACGCCCTGTTTTTCTTTCCTTCTGCAAATGCGCGACGCTAACTTCCCAGTTGTCGGGCTTGCTCAATAAATACGTCAACAACCCCAAATCGCGCCAATCAAGCCGAGTATCGTTAATCAAATCGTTATTGATAACCGTGAAACTGGTGGGACGTTTAGTTCTAATAATTGCCATTCATTTTTTTTACCTCACTGGTTAAATAAAAATCACGTTACTCACTCAAAAGAATGAGCAACTTGCTTGTTACTTGTGTGATGAATAACCTGCCTTTTGTCATAACGTCCGTCGTGTTTGGTCACGAAACCTAATCAAACGTTGTAACTGCCAAATTGTTAAAGAGCCGTGTAACTGTTCTAAACACTCGTTTGAATACTTAGAAAACTTACTTTTATTGTGGTTTTAGGCGCGGTACTTTCCTGTTGGATTACACCGCGTTACTTAATTGGCGGGCGTTTCTGCCGTGTTAAACTTGTGTTTCCTCAAACCTAGTCAAACTCGGAGAAACTCCCATGACTGATGCTGCTGTAAAAATTGATACTCAAACTAAAATTGAACTTGTAAGAATTGCTGCCGATTTGGCTATTGCCGCCCTTGGCGGAAATGGAAACATTCCACTCATAAATTCAGTGTTTGAAAAGTGTCATGAATCAGTTCTAAAACGATTTAATGTCGAATTGGAACAAGAAAATTCATAAACTCATCTGTTCCCATAAGTCTGTGAAGTGCTAGTAATAACGCTTCACGGGCTTCATGTTTTTCCGCGCCTTCAATGGCGACTAATACTCTTTTTTCTACTTCACTCATTTTTACTACTCCGTTGGTTGTTGAAAATCTGTTTTGCCTTAATTGGCACGCCATGCGGTTGTTTTTTTCACGTTCTTGGTAGTGGCTAAAACTTCCAAGTTTCTGTTGACCAAAATCCACGTTGCGCTTGTTGCCGTTACCAATAAGAAAATTTGGTAATCACCACTTTTTGAACTAATGGTGAACTCGGCTTTTTTAGATAATTTTCTTTTCAACATTTTCATTCCCCAGTTGTTTTGCCTTTCGATGCGTCGATAAGGCGTTGTCTTAGTTGTTGTGCTTTTTCGCCGTTTTTAATTCCTAAAATCGACTTTCTTGCATTGGCATAATCAATTCCATTTTGTTCACAAAAACGGTTCAAACTAATTCCGCTTTTCATAAACCCAATACGAATTTTTTGAAGCTCTTTTTTTAAATCTTTTTTTCGCTGTAGTCCTTGTTTCTGTTGCATTTATCACCTTTAAGTTTATGATTAACCAATACCTAATTTGGGTACGTTGGAAACATTTTGAACTCAAAAAGAGTTCAAGTCAACAGGAGAAACTCAAAATGAATTCAAATTTAAATGCAGAAAATGTAATTATTCGTTTAAAACAAATACTTAATGAAAAATCAGACCAAAAATTAGGCGATTATTTAGGAATTCCTAAGTCAACAATTAGCAATTGGAGACAACGTGATTCTGTTCCGTACTCAATTTGTGTTCAGGTTGCCCAAGAAAAAAACGTATCTTTAGACTGGCTCTTAACAGGTGAAGGGGCAATGTTGAAGGGTAGCGGGGCGAATGATGAAATTATGTCGCCCAAAAGAAAAAGAATGATGGAACTACTGGAACGGCTCGATGATGACGCGCTCGACGACGCAATATATTCTACGAAAAAACTCGTTGAGAATTGTGAGATGAAGGCGATGTTGCAACAATTGGTTGCTGGAAAAAACGGGCAACGCATGGCGCAGGCGGCTTGATGGAAGATAGAAAAATTAACAAAACAAGTGACTAGGATATGCCATGGAAATCAATCAAAGCCTTGAAAATTTACTTAATCAAACATTAGAAATTTTCTCAAGTGACAGAACCATAGTGCCTGCAAACTCTAATACCGACTCAATGAATGAGGATATTGTGCGTCTTGAAGTCAATGGTCGCTCTGAGGTTTTTGTAAGAAAAAGAACCTCAGAAAAAACTAGCTATTGGGAAGTAATGAAAAGCTTGCCATCTAACGATTTTCTATAACACCTAATTTTCAAGAAGGTCTTTGAATGAAAAAAGAAACGCGCTCAAAAACAATTCATTACAAGCGAGCGGTAATTACAAATGGAAATCACAATACTCTTCAAGACCTTTTAAAATCGGTATTTGAGAAGAAAAATAAAGTTAATAAGGCAAAAGAGCGTAGAGAAGTTTTAAATCCTGACGACGAAAGTTGTCGTCTTATCAATAGACTAACTGATTACAGCGGGATGAGCTTTGGACAATTGATATTCTTTGAGCCAGGAAGAAGTCAAATGCTTATAACTTTGGACGATAATGCCGAATACTATGAAGTTGATGCAATTACACCTGAAAGTTTTGATAAATCGGACGATACCAAGATTGAAAAAAGAAGGGAATTTGTTGATTCTATTCTCTATTTTGGCGTTTTAGATAATCACGTTGTCATAGTGCAATCCAAAAGCCTTAGAGCAAGGGAGCTAGAGGCTCACCTTGCTTGGCTATTAGGAACACTTACGGAATCTATTGATAAAAATAGCGCATTGATATTACAAGATAAGCCATCTGAGATAACAATCGCTAAAATAGAAAAATCACCTGTAAAAAGTGTACATCTTGGCACACCGATTGAAATTGCAGTGAAAGAGGATAAACAACCTATTAAAGAAAAAACTGGAATTGCAAAAAATATAAAATGGATACCCTGTGGAATGGGAGCGGATGTTATCCAAGCCGCGCTCGGTGCTAATTGGTTTGAGAAATTAGACTTAGATTCATCATTGGATGAAGCAAATTTACAGGTTTCGCTAGAAATCACCTATTTGCGAAAAACAACCAAAAATGGTCAAAAGATGCTCGATAATATAGCAACTGCATTGCGCCATGTAGATGAGGCTGACGTAAGAATAGATTTGCATGGTGGAGGTACAATTAAAGGTGGTGAACTTAAACTAACTGGCACGGTAAGTGTTAAGACAAATGATGGGCTGGTTGATGAAAGCGATTTGTATCACCAATTACACGCATGGATGGTTACAAAAATCAGGGCAAATGAAATAGAAGTAGAAGATAACGAAGACTAAAATGAAAACGATAAACCCACAATCAGGCTGGACTATATTAGGCATAATTGGAGTCATCATATCTGGTGGCGTGGGAGCTATTGCTTTTGATTTACTGTTTAAAGTTGCTGGATATTCCAACTCAATTCCATGGGCTTTAGTTCCCTTATTTGCAACTCCATTAACCCTAAGCGTGCAGTTACTTTATAAATTTTTCGATTTAAAAGAGTTAGAGGGAATATCAAGAGAGGAAAAAAGACGCTTAAAATCAATGATAGATGGAAAAACACGACAATTATATATTGCCATCGGTTATTACACTTTTTCGGCGGCATTAACAGTAATACTTTTATTCTTTTTTCACTCAAATACATATTTATTTGAAAATTCTATTAGAATCATAGGATTATTAACTGGAATTAGTCTATTTTCAATTTTATTGATAATAAACGAATCAAGAGAAATTTCAGATTTCAAATCTAAAATACACGATAGATCTGAATCAAAAAAGAAACAAAAATCTGCATTAAAACGCTTGAAAGCAGATGACTTAGACGATATTACAAAAAATAAATCCGACAATATTGAGAGTGAAATCGAGTGTAAATCATCAGAATTTGATGAAAAAAAAGTAGGAATTAAACAGGAGTTAAAGCGTGGAGCAAGAATCACAAAACGCCGATTGCCTTCGATTCATTGACTTGGACAAAAAATGATAATGAAACAGGACTGCATGGCTTAGGAAAAAAATATGAATGAAGATATTATTTTTGCATTAACACAATCTGAATTTCTACCAGGTGATGATTCGGAGCAATCTAAAAATTACCTTGCTGTTATTGCTGATTTTTTAGAGCAAGGGATTGATGTCGAAGAACTAGACCTTGTTCAAAATATTCAAATTGAATATGGCGACGTTTCAAGTAACCATATTTTGAATTTTTCAGATTTAGATCTGTATTTATTGATGATTTCAATTGATCAAAATTGGATTGCGATTGAAGCCAAACTGGTTTTTGATGATGCAGATTTTTCTGAAATATCCCAGCAAGAAAATTATCGACTTTTATTCCAATATCCATATCAACTTGATGTGGTACATGACGAAAAAAGTGCGCGTAGCTATGAATTTGTATCCGTCTTTATTGGAAAATAATTTTTTAATTTGGTGGAATTACACCTAATTCCCGCGAATTCGCGGGAATTAAAAGTCCTTTAGAGCAAATCCTAAAAAGCCCTGTTTCAAGTGATAAAGCCACTAGATTCGGGGCTTTCTTGTGTTTAATGCAAAAGTAGATAAAATCCCCCCCCCGTGATTTTTAGGCGTTTATTTTATGAACTTTTTAACTGAGCTACGCGACATCAACATTCCTGAAAGCATCATTCAAAAAATCGCTCGTCATTTTGGCGGTAATCCTGTCTACATTCCTAAACCCAAAAAAGTTGATTTTAACGACCGTAATGCTCAAATTTACCGTGATTTCAACGGAAAAAACACACTTCATCTCAGCCAAAAGTACGATTTATGTTATCAACAAATCTGTAAAATAATTAGAAATGAGCGCAAGAAACGTCAAGGCGATTTGTTTGCATCTTGATGGCGCATAGCTATTAGCGATGATTACGTGAATAAAACATAATTTTTTACACCTGAAGAATTTTACTTTTTGACAACATCACCCCCCACGCGCGATAGTTGCGCCTCGAATAATTATTAGAAAATGAGGTGAAAATGTTTAAAAAACTTTCAATTCTAGCGGCTAGCGTGATGATGCTAACGGGTTGTGCTTCAATGTTCCAAGGCAGTACACAGAATTTTCAAGTATCAACTGCAAACGATCAAAATCCCGAAAACACGCGGTGTAGTATCGTCAATGAAGAAGGTGCGTGGCAAACCGTTCCAAACTCGATGGTCAGTATTCACCGCGATGGGAACAATATGCAAATCCAGTGTAATAACACAACTCAAAGTGGTTCAAATTCAGCTGATCCAAATTTTAGCGGCGGATATTTTGTACTCGATTTGGTTGGTGCTGGTTTGATTGGATTAACAATTGACGGTATAAATAACGCGCTGTACGAATATCCATCTTTTGTGACGGTCAGTATGCGTGATGATCCGTCTAAAAAATCATCATCCGCGCCAACTTCGCAACGGATTGAAACGCCAAAAATTGAAGATAAAACGGGTTACTCATCTGGCACAACGACTGGACCAGTGACAAACCGAGAATCTAATACCACATCAGAATCGACTAGCAGTAGCTACAGTTCGCCTAGTTCGCGCCACTCGACCACAACAACCAGTCCGTCATCATACTCACATAGCAACAGCGGTTATTTCACTGGACCGCGCGGCGGATGTTACACATACACGTCTGGCGGCAGAAAACGCTATGTTGCTCATTCGTTTTGTGGCAGATAAGGGGGATTTATGTTTAAAAAATTGTTATTAGTTTTGGTGCTGATCTCGACACCAGTTTTTGCAGAAAATTCACCAGAATATAATCTAGCGGTAATCAACGCTGGCGGGCATGTGAAAGAAAACGATATTACCATCGCCCGTTTTCGCAGTTTGTTAAACCAGCTCACTGTTACTTATGTCGAAAACGACAAAAAAATAGCTGATATGAGCGTACACCTTCAACAACAGTTGAAAAATGAAGGAATTAACGAAAGTTTGATAAACATAATGGAAGGCATGAATCTTATTTTTGTTAAAAATCTAAAAAATCAATCATACGCAGAATATGCTGCGGCTTATCAGCTCTTGAGAACAAAAGGTATGGGACATGATGAAGCGATTAGAGGATTAAGAGGTCTTATTGGCGGATTATCGCAATTCTCAAAATAATTTTTGACAATCCATTATATGCGGGGGTATCCTGATCGCACTGTCAAAAAAAGGCAGTCGAGCTTAGTACCCTCGTTGAAAATATCTTTAATCGCGAATGCGCGTAATGCGCTATTTTTTTGCCTATCGTTTTATGATGGGGTTTAGATTTGAGCCACTTCGGTGGGCTGGTTTTATCGCGTAAGTGTTTCCCAGTGGTACTAACTCGTTTTTAAACCCCGTCGCCATAACTCGCTAAAACCATGACGACGGTTAAATTTTTCAATTTAATTTGGAGTCACATTATGACCACATTAGCTTTAACCTTCAACGGCGTAAATCTTTCGCCAATTTCACACAAAAATCAAACTTGGCTAACTTCTGTCGAATTAGCAAAAGCTCTTGGTTATGCACGCGAAGATTCAGTTTCAAGAATTTATGACCGCAACAAAGACGAATTTAACGATTCAATGACGATGTTACGAGACCGTCAAATTGACGGTCTGGGTGAATCTAGCGGCTTACAGGCAAAACAACGTATTTTCTCTCTTCGTGGTTGCCACCTAATAGCCATGTTTGCCAAAACGGTAATTGCCAAACAATTTCGTAAATGGGTGCTTGATATTCTCGACAAAGAAGTTGGAGAAACCAAATCCCTCCTATCCCAAACGCCAGCAGGCTTGTCCGAACTGTTAAGTGCAAACTTAACACCGTTGAAAAAAATCATGATGCTAACCCTTGCGAGCCAAGCCGATGAAAACGGACAGGTGCAAATTGGTATTCATGATTTGGCGAACATTTGCGGCATTGCGAAAAGTACAACGTGCGAAAGCGTGAACGGATTGGAAAAGGCAGGTTTTCTAACTATCACAAAAACGTATGGTGTGACTGGTGGTAGCCAACCAAACATTTACACCATTCCTGAGCGGTTTCGATTCAGTACAGGTGGCGCGATAGAGGTGAAACAACATGACTGGATTAATCAGCCTGTTGAATCAGCACTGCAACCCGCGTTTTCAATTCCTAACAATATGGTCATGATTAGCGCAGAGCGTTATCGTGAAATGGAGCAATCATCATTGGAACTTCAATTTGCTGATTTAAAAAACTTTGTCGAGCAAAGCGGAGGTTTAGTTTTAATGAAATGCGAAGTCGATAGAATGAAAGGCGTTTTAAAAGCCTAACTCACAACCGTGAGGAAGGCTCATGAACGGAATTGAACCGCCTGAGCTTGACGATGATTTTATTGTCGAGAACGATAAGAAATTGGATGAGCTGTTGAAAGATTACAGCACGATGCCAATTCCTGAACTCGACGAGTATATGAACATTCAGCTACCACAGGTCGATTAAGCACACAGCCTCGATGACGAAAGTTGTCGGGGCTTTTTTGTGTCTATCAAAAACTGCAAATTCGCCCATTTTATTAAATCGTGCGATTAGAAAATCCCCGTTTTATTCCTTAACGTATCGACGACTTTAACTTTTTAGACGATACGCTAATGCCAGCAAAAGACCCTACAACTTACTCGTTACTCACCTACTGTTGGGTTTTTGGCGTTTCTTCACTTGGAGGCGTTGTGAGTTACATCAACAAAATCAAGCAAGGAAAAACAAAATCATTTTGTTTTTGGGCATTAATTGGTGAGGCAATTACAAGTATTTTTGTCGGTGTCACGACATTTTTTATTTGCGAATCCGCAGGTATTGAGCAAATCACATCAGCCGCGTTAATTGGTTTGAGTAGCCACATGGGAAGTCGTGCGATTTATTTAGCGCAGCATTTTATGGCTAAAAAAATCGGCGTTAGTGAAGAATTAGAATCATTTGAAGGTGAAAAAAATGACTAAAAATATGAGAGCTTTTTTAGACACTATTGCCAAAAGTGAAGGAACATGGGGCAAAGGTGATGATGGTTATGATGTGCTTTTCGGTGGAAAATTTTTTGAAAGTTATGCTGATCATCCTCGCGTTAAAGCATACGAAACGCATGATAATTTCATCAAAAATGGAAAAAAAGATTACACCACTGCGGCTGGACGCTATCAAATCTTAGCTCGTTATTTCGATGTGTATAAAAAACAACTTGGCTTAAAAGACTTTGGAAAAGAATCGCAAGATGCGATTGCTATTCAACTTATCAAAGAATGCGGTGCGTTGAAAGATATTGAAGCGGGTCGAATTGAAACAGCAATTGAAAAATGCGCGTCACGCTGGGCGAGTTTTCCAGGTGCAAATTATGGACAGCGCGAAAATAAAATGGCGAATCTTGTTTTGTCGTTTGAGCGTTCAGGCGGAATTTTAGCGTAATGAATAAATTCAATGCCGCCATTCAGCATGTTGCCATCGACACGGTTATTCCTTACGCGAATAACACTAAAAAGCACCCAGCCGAACAAATTGACAAACTCGCCAGTATGATTGCCGAGTACGGTCACGACGTACCGATTGTGGTTGATGCTGACAACGTAGTCATCAAAGGTCACGGGCGTTTGCTCGCTTGTAAAAAACTCGGCATGACTACCATTCCCGTGATTGTTCGCGCTGATTTAACCCCAGCTCAAGCGAAATCGGCTCGCATTGCAGATAACAAAGTGAGTGAATCCGAATGGGACATGGATTTACTGCGCCTTGAACTCACAGAACTCGATGAACTCGGTTTTGATTTGGATTTAACGGGCTTTGAAGATTTCGATTTTAGTGAATTTGATGACACCAATGTCACCACGCTTGATGACGATGCCGACCTTGACGATGTACCAGAACCGCCCGCTGACCCGATTACCAAACTAGGCGACGTTTGGCTGTGCGGCAAACACCGTTTGATGTGTGGCGACAGCACCAGTATTGATGGTGTGGACGCACTAATGAACGGCGACAAAGCCGACATGATATTTACCGATCCACCGTACAACGTCAAAATTTCAGGACTTGGCAGTGCGGCATCGGAAAACAGCATCGGCAGAATTCATGGCGAGTTCAAAATGGCATCGGGTGAAATGAGCAAAGATGAGTTCACTGATTTTTTACGCGCTGTGTTCACTTGCCTGATTGCCGCCTCAAAAGATGGTTCGATTCATTATGTTTGTATGGATTGGCGACACATTCAAGAACTCACTACCGCTGGCGAAATTTACACCGAACTGAAAAATCTGTGCGTTTGGAATAAAAACAACGGTGGTATGGGGACGTTTTATCGCAATAAACACGAATTGATTTTTGTTTATAAAAACGGCACAGAAAAACACACCAACAATTTCCAACTTGGCGAAACTGGACGCTACCGAACAAACGTCTGGGATTATCCGATGGTGACCAGTTTTTCAAATGGCGAACGTGGCAACGAGAAACTCCACCCTACCGTGAAACCCGCGCAACTTGTAGTTGATGCGATTTTAGACTGCTCCAACGACGGCGAGATTATTTTAGATTTATTCGGCGGTTCTGGCACAACGATGATTGCTTGCGAAAAAACCAATCGGGTTGCACGTTTAATGGAACTCGACGAGAAGTATTGCGACGTGATTGTGCGTCGTTGGCAAGAAATCACGGGGAAAGAAGCCGTCTTGGAAGGTAATGGCAAATCATTTAATGAATTGAGCAATGGCTAGAGCAACACCTGAATTATGGGCAAAAGCAAAGGCACTTTTTGAAACTGGAAGAAGTCTTAGCGAGATAAACGCCGAAACGGAAATAGACCGCGCTTTAATCAGCAGAAAAGCAAAAGCAGAAGGTTGGAAAAAAGGCATTTATCAACAGCTAATTCAGGACGGTGTGCGGGTTGCGGGCGAAATATCAACACTAGAGTCAACAGTTCAACAGATTGTTGTCAAAGACATTGACGAGCTTACCAAAGCCCGTGAGTTTTTCTCGAAGGCGGGTTTGAAAGTAGCGAGTATGGCAGTCAAATCACTGGGAGAAAAACCTAAACCAAGCGATTGCAAAACTGTTGCGGACGCACTGGTTTCAACCATGAAAGTTGCAGGCGTTGTGCCTTATTACCCTGTTGGCACAACGATAAATAACACTAACGCTCAACAAAATAACAACGATGATGATTTTAGAGATGAGTTAATTAGGCAAATTTTTAATAACGATGAATAAAGAAAATCGTCTTAAAACTTGTCGTGATTTTTTAGCATTCACTCGCTACGTTAGTGAGCGTGGTGGTCGTAAGTTTTTTGTGAATTGGCATCACCGCGTGATTACTGACACATTGATGAAAGTCGTGCGTGGCGAAATTAAACGGCTGATTATCAATATCCCGCCACGCTACTCAAAGTCGGAACTAACGGTCGTTAATTTTATTCCTTGGTGCTTGGGTTTATATCCAGACAGTGAGTTTATTTATATTTCTTACTCGAAACGAGTTGCCGCAAAGCACGCTTATTTAGCTCGTGCAGTTGTAAAAAGTGAAGGCTATCGTGAATTATTTGGCGATGTATCGTTAATGGAAGATTCAAAGGCAAAAGATGAGTGGCGAACAAAGCAAGGCGGTATCGTGTACGCTTCGGGTTCAGACGGCACAATCACGGGTTACGGTGCGGGTAAAATGCGTGAAGGATTTGGCGGGTGCATTATTTTTGACGATCCGCTCAAGGCAGGTGAAGCCGAAAGTCCAATTCAGCGTGAAAACGTCCTTGAGTTTTACCAATCAACGGTAGAGAGTCGCTGTAATACGCCGCACACGCCCATCATCGTTATCATGCAACGCTTACATCATAACGACTTGAGCGGTTTTTTGTTAAACGGTGGCAGCGGTGACGAATGGCATCACCTAAAAATTCCCGCGATTAACGAAGATGGCGAAGAACTATGGACATTCAAGCATTCGATTGATGATTTGCTCAAAATGAAAGCTGCTAATCCATACCATTTCAGCGGTCAATACCAGCAAGAACCTACGCCAAAAGAAGGCGGTATTATCAAATCGGAATGGTTTGAGCGTTATCGCGTACCGCCTGCTGAAAAATTACGAGTAATACAATCATGGGATACCGCTTACAAAGCGAAATTGCAAAATGATCCTTCAGTGTGTACCACCTGGTTACAAACAAAAGATAACAAATACTACTTGCTCGATTGTTTTGTCATTCGTGGCGAATATCCCGATGTAAAGCGTCATGTCCAATCGAAATATGACCAATTCAAGCCACAAGCGGTATTGATTGAAGATAAAGCAAGCGGACAGTCACTTATCCAAGAGCTAAGACACTCACGCATTCCAATCATCGCAATACTGCCTGAAAGCGACAAAATTACCCGATTAAATTCTGTGTCAACGATATTTGAAGCACGGCAGGTTTATTTACCCGAAAACTTACCGTGGCTGGCAGATTACGAACATGAGTTACTTTCGTTTCCACTCGCCGCACACGATGACCAGGCAGATAGTACGTCGCAAGCTCTTGAATGGCTACGCTCTAAATCCACAAACGCATTGCCACAAGTCGGCACACCAAGGACATTTTAATCATGGCTAAATTATTTCAGTTTTTATCAAAATTTAAAGATAAAAATACAGTTTCAAGCACATCGACAGCACCGAAAGCCCTCTACAACGAACAAGCGATTGATTACTTAATAAATCCGCTTTTTCAAATGCAAGATGCCGATGAAACGCTTAAAAAGTTAGGCATTAATCGTAAAGAATTACGCGCTTTGGAAGGTGATGATGAAATTACCGCGTGCATTGAAACTCGTCGTGAAGCCTTGATTGCGACACCTTGGAGATTGGAATTAGGTAAGGCGCGGGTTAATAACTTCATTTGGCAAGAACTTAACCGCGTTATTGTTTCCGTTTTGCGCGGTGCGTTCAATGCTGTTTTATACGGCTACAGCGTTCAAGAAGTCATTTATCAGCAATACGATGATGGAAAAATTGGCTTAAAAGAAGTCAGCGAAAAACCGTTCGAGTGGTTCGAGCCAAAATCAGATGGGCGGTTGATTTACCGCTCACAACTTAATCCTCAGGGCGAAGAAATAGACAAAAAATTCAAATTTTTGCTTTCAATTCGCAATGAAACCTACCGCCAACCTTATGGTGAAGCATTACTATCTCGTCTTTATTGGGCATGGTTATTCCGTGTTAATGGTTGGAAATATTGGGCAAAGAATCTTGAACGTGCTGGTACACCATTTTTAGTTGGTACTGCACCAAACGAAACATTGCCCGACGGAACGGTAGCAGTCGATTATTTAACCACTGTTTTAAATTCAGCCGTTTCAAATGCGACACTGGCTTTACCCGATGGTTGGACGGCTCAATTTTTATCTGCCACTCAGACTGGAACGAGTTTTGAACAATTTGAACAAGCGATTTTAAAACGCATTCAAAAAGTCATTCTTGGACAGACCCTCACATCTGACGTTGGTAAAACAGGAAGTTTTGCAGCAGCAAAGGTTCATGAAAACGTACTCAGTGACCGAAAAATAGCGGACATTCGTCTTGCCACAAAAACAGTTCAAACATTAGTTAATGCCGTGCATGAACTTAATGGATTTTCTGGTGAGCCACCCACCTTTGTTATGGAAGATAATACAGGGCTTGAGATTGACCGTGCGGGGCGTGATTCTCAATTGGTTCAAGCGGGTATTCTAAAACTCACACCTGATTATCTGTTGCGCGTCTATGATTACGAAGAAGGCGATTTTGAAATTCCAACTGAAATCAGTCAGTCACAAAATGTGATCAACTCAAAACCTGCTAATTTTTCAGTTTCAAACGCTCCGCCTAAATTCACACCCGCGCAAATGGTGATTGAAGATTTAGCCGACAACGTACTGGAAAAACTCAACAGTCCGATTTCAAACGAATCTATTTTTAACGCGATTCGCGCCGCAAAAGATTATGACGATTTAGCCGACCGTTTAGCAGTGCTTTTCGTTGAAACAGATACCAGCGAATTTAGAACTGTGCTTGAACGGGCAACTTTTGCCGCTGACGTAATGGGTTACGCAAATGCCTGAACCGATAAAACTTAGCTTTAATCAGCCGTTTTATCGCGCAGTCGAAGAAATGAAAAAGCGCGGCGCGGTACTACCTGATAAGTATTACAGCGAAATTCAAGGCTTACATCGGCAGTTGAATTTCTCCATTGCAGGCAAGGCTTCGCTTGACCAATTGCAGGCGGTTTTGGATTCACTTGAAGATGCTTTGAGTAAAGGCTCAACCTTTGCCAAATGGCAAAAAGATATTCGCGTGCAGGATTTGAGATTGCCGAAACATCGCCTAGACAACATTTTCAGAACCAACATACAGGCGGCTTACAATCGTGGACATTGGGAAAATTTCATTGAGCATAAAAGCACACGCCCGTACCTTATGTACGATGCTATTAACGATAGCCGCGTGCGTCCTACTCACCTTGTTATGGATGGCATTATTCGCCCTGTTGGTGATTCTTTCTGGGCTACAAATTATCCACCAAATGGTTTTCGATGCCGTTGTCGCTGTATTTCGCTTAACGAAAGGCAGGCGCGTGAGCGTTCAAAAAACGGCAATGGATTAAGCAAAGTTGTCGATGACACAATGAAGCCTGACAAAGGTTTTGATTACAACGTCGGGACGGATTTGACGGCGGGAATTGAAAAAGCAAAAGCCGATGTAATGACCTCTAATCGCGTTAATCAAGTGTTAAAATCAACGTTGCAAAGATACGAAGAAAACAAAGCAATGACTATTTATCAAAACACACTTACCGAAGTTAAAGAAGCGATTCAAAGCAAATCATTTTCTGATTTTTATCATAACAATGATGCTATTGGCAGTTTTGTTGTCGGTGCTTTAAGCGAGAGCGATATGGCTATTTTAGGTACTGAATCAGCCGTTGTTTTAATGTCTAAAGAATCGCTCGAAACGCATAAAATAAGCCACCCAGATATAACTATTGAGCATTACAAGCAATTGCCCGAAATTATTGAAAAAGGCGAGGTTTATCCAACGCAAAAAAGACGTTATGTGTTGTTAAAAGTCGAGGATAAAACGTATCGCGCCGCTTTAAAAGTTACGCAAGATGGTAGCGAGGTTTATATTTTGAGTTTGATTTATCAACCAGACGAAAAGGCTGAAAAAGAGATACGAAAGAAGTTTAATCGTGTGAGGTAAGTAGCGCATCATGAAGTAACCAACTTCACTAAATCTCATCAAGCCTTGCGGCAAGGATAACGGCAGGTTTCCGTTGGATGCGCTGAGGTGAATTATTAACCCAAACCCAAAAAAACGCAAATGATTAAACTGCACAACACCTATCGCTTATGACTACCATCACCATCCAAAGCCAAGAAGTTCAGGCGGCGTTAAATCAATTAACGCGCCGCTTACAAAACCTACAACCTGCATTCGATTCAATTGGCGAAGAAATTAAAAACAATGTCGTGTTATGTTTTCGTGATGAAAAATCACCTGACGGAATAAATTGGGCTGCATTATCACCGCAAACAATTAAACGTCGCCGTAATAATTCCGACAAGATTTTAAACGATACAGGCAGATTAAAAGACTCATTTGCACACGTTGCCACCAATTCGCACGTTGAAATCACCACCGATGTTGAATATGCAGCCATGATGAATTTCGGCGGCACAAAGGCGCAATTCCCGAATTTATGGGGCGATGTACCTGCTCGTCCCTTTATGCCAACGGCGGAGTTGCCAGCTCAATGGACAGAGGACATCGTTGATATTATTGAACAGCACCTATCCCAGCCCTGAGCAGCCAGAGCGGTACTGAAAAAACTATTTAAAAGCCTTGTAGCCCCTGTGTTACGGGGCTTTTGTGTTTTAAGCGTTGGTTTTGTTTTTCTTAACTTGCCAACGGGGCTAATTGAATGGCAATGTGTGTCCCGACGGCAAAAAAAGCCTTTCTAAACAACGAACTACAAAGGAAAAGACCATGATTGAATTAAACGAAGCAACAAAAGCAGAGTTTAAAAAATTAAAAGACGCATACGCACAAACGGGCTGCTTGTTTAAAGCAAGACGCGCAACTGACCTGACATTCAGCCAGCTTAAAGAACTCAAACAAGTGGGCTTGGTAACGGGCGAAGCGAAATTTGACATCGGCTCACGCCAACCAAGATTCTTTTTTAAACTCACAGGCATCGTGGCTTAAACAATAAACGACGGGGGACGGGGGGGTAGAAAAGCCCCCGTCACACCTAACAAGCATCAAGGATAACATTATGGAAATTACTGAAGAATGCCCCGTCGCTGGAATTTATGAAAGCAACCATCCAAAGTACGCTGGTTTCATTATCAAAGAAGAAGATGTTGGTTTTGGCTATCTTGGCGGCTTGGGTGCCTGGATTGTTTATGCCATCGCACTCAACAGACATGGCGATTCTTACTATATCAACGGTCAGCCCCAGCGTTTTATGATGGGACGCGACGTTGGCGACTTTATCCCAGACGAAATTGAAGTGAGCGATGAGTGCTACAACGCTTTTATGGCAAGCCAATAACATTTGAAAACGAGAAAGCCCGATTCTGTCGGGCTTTTTATTGTCTAAATTTCGCCTAAATTACTAAATCACGCGATTAGAAAAAGCCTTATTACATAGGCAATCTATCGCGCATGAAAACACAAAATCAAATTATTCATTTTTTAGCTGATTTTCAGCTTTCAAAACCTACCACTACAGGTGAGCGCACATTTTCGGGCGTGGCTTATGCTGGCGGTGTGATTACTGACCATTCATGGTACAGCGCGGTGGCGTTTGATTTGGTCACAACCAGTGCAGAAACGCCTTTGCCTTTGCTTTTCAATCACCACGGCTCACCTATTGGTGTTATCGAAACGGTGTCAATCGGCACACAAATCGAAATCGCAGGACGTTTATTTGCCGACATTGACGATGTTGCCAAAGACATCGCAGTCAAAGCTGATCGTGGAATCAAATGGCAATTATCAGTTGGCATTTTTTCAGGAGCAACTGAACGCCTGAATGGTACACAAGCCCACAGCATCAATGGTCAGTCCTTTACTGGCGAAATCACCCTTTTAAAACAAAATCGAATAAGAGAAGTGTCGTTTGTCACGCTTGGGGCTGACGACAAAACTTCCGCCACTGTTTTTAACGCTCAACCCACTAAACCACAGGAATCATCAAGTATGACACCCGAAGAAGCAGAAAAACTACAGAAAGAACTGGAAAAAACAAAAGCTGAAAACGCGCAATTCAAAGCTGATTTAGACAGCGCAAAAAAATCAGCGCGTGAAACTGAAATCAAATCGTTGTTCTCAGCATTAGGTCGGGAATACAGCGAAGAAAAAGCCAAGCCTTATTTTGAATTTTCTGCCGACCAATTCAAGGTTGTATCAGCGGATTTAATGGCACAAAAAGGCGAACAAAAACCCAATTTACCTGAACATTTATTCAGCGCACAAGCCAATGATGGTGAAACTAAACCAACAGAGCCGCAATTAAATTTTTCGGCAATTTACGACGCTCGCAAGCCACAAGGTAAAAAATAATGACTACAAAATTAGAAACATTTCATGACGCAGAATTCATTCTTGACCAAGAAGAAAACTTAAGCCTTGAAAAAGTAACGCTTATCAGTGGTCAAAACCTATTGTCAGGCACAGTTTTGGGAAAAATCACGGCATCTGGAAAATATACCCAGCATAACACTGGTGCGGCGGATGGTTCGCAAACAGCATTAGCTATTTTGCGTACCGACTGCAACGCGGCATTAGCCGATACATCATGCGTTATCGTGGCGCGATTAGCCGAAGTCGCTGATGCACGTTTGATTTATATGACGGGAATTACAGCACCAAACAAAACAGCAGCCATCGCTGCATTAGCAACTAACAACATTATTGTGAGAACTTAAAAATGGCTGGTTTTGACCCTTTTAAATCCGACGGATTTAGTCTTATGTCGCTAACGGCGGCAATTAACGCACAGGCTTACACGCCATCCGTTTTAGCTGATAGTGGTTTGTTTCAAGAAGAAGGCGTGACAACGCTTGATGTATCAATTGAATCTGACGGCAAAACAGTTGGCTTAGTTGCTGTTCAACCGCGTAACGCCCCACCACAAGTTGTTGTTGGCGATAAACGTGCTATTCGATCGTTTAGAGTTCCACATTTGCCAGAGCGTGGAAATATTATGGCGGATGAAGTTCAAGGAATTCGAGCCTTTGGCAGTGAAAATGTTTCACAGTCAATTAACGCCATTCGAGATGAACGCCTTTTAAAAATGCGTCGTCAAATTGATTATACGATTGAATCTCATCGTTTAGCTGCATTAATGGGTAACTACTACGATGCAGCAGGTAACGTAACCTCATTATTTACCGAATTTGGTGTTTCTCAGCAAACGGTAGCAATGGCATTACAAACCTCAACAACGCCAGTGCGTACAAAATGTCAGCAAATCATCAACGCTATCGAAACGACACTTGATGGCATTCCATTTTCAGGTATTGATGTTTACTGCGGTGCTACTTTTTGGACTTCGCTAATCGAACATAGTGCATTGAAACAAACCGTTCTTAACTGGAATGCAGCAGCCGATTTGCGTGCCGACCCACGAAACCCTATCAGCTTTGGTGGCTTGCGATTCATTCGTTATCGCGGCACAACAGCAGTGAAAATTGCAGATACCGAAGCGTATGCAGTACCAACTGGTGTGAGTGATTTGTTTATTACGCGATTTTCTCCAGCAAACTACGTTGAAACAGTGAACACAAAAGGAATTCCATATTACGCAAAAGTTGAGCTAATGGAAATGGGGAAAGGTGTTCTTCTCGAAGCACAATCCAACCCACTCAACCTCTGCACGCGTCCTGCAGCAATTATCAAATTAACCGAAACCTAAAAATGACTTATTGCACTAAAGCCGACCTGATTGCTCGTGGCTGGGAAGAGGAGCTTATTAGCTTAACCGATAAAGCAGGGTTATTGGGTGGGATTATTGATGATGTCGCTCTGGCTCAGGCAATATCCGATACCAGCGCAGAAATTGATAGCTATTTAGTCGGGCATATTGCTTTACCGCTAACAAATCCAAGTGATTTTTTAGTGCGTAAAGCGTGTGACATGGTGCGGTTTTATTTGTACGACATCGGTGCGATTGAGCCTGTTACAAAACGTTATGAAGCAGCAATTGGGTTCTTAAAAGGCGTAAGTGAAGGTACAACCATGTTGTCAGCATTGATGACAACTCCCTTGGCATCAAACTTAATTCAAAAGCCTGTTGTAAAGGCAGCTGCTACATTTTTCACTGAATCACTCTTGGAAAAAATGTAATGGATATTTCCGATTTTATCGACCGCTTAAAAACAGAGTGTCCAATCTTAAAATTTCGGGTTTTTGGTGCAGCGGAGTTAGCCATTGCAAAGCCAACAACAATGCAGCCGCCTTGCGCGTTTGTTATTCCGATGAGTGAAAAAGCCGAATCAAATTCACTTATGAATGCGTTATCACAGCGTACTACAGTTCAAATTGGCGTTGTAATCGCCATCCGCAACTTTTCAGACACACGCGGTGAAAGTGGGCATAAACAGCTTGAAATTGTTCGGTCTGAAATTATGGAGGCTCTACTTAATTGGGAGCCTCAAAATGCTTCAACACCAACTGAATTTGTCGCTGGACAACTAGCGGGGTATGACAATTTGACGCTTCGCTGGAATGATATTTTTCAAACACAATTTTATTATCGAGCTTAGAAAATGGCAGATGAAACAGAGCAAAAAATAGTCCTAGTATCTAAAAAACCGCTTTCACAAGACGAATTGCAAGCGATTTGGCAACAAGACGAATACTGGGGGCAAGGCGGTTCTTACGATTGCGACCCTTTCACTGGAAAACGTACCCCACGCGAGGATTAACAGATGGGCTTAACCAATAAACAAATGATTTTGGCGAAAGTCGAAACAACATACGGAACAGATGCCACACCGACTAATGCGCTTAATGCAATTAAATGCGGCAGCTTGAATATCACGCCGTTAAATGTTGAAACTGTTGAGCGAAATTTAATGCAACCATTTTTCGGAAACAATCAAAAAATTATCGTTTCAAAAAGTGTCGCAGTGGATTTTGAGGTTGAATTAGCGGGGTCTGGTGTGGCTGGGACTGCGCCACATTATGGTGCATTGCTGAAAGCCTGTGCGTTTGCCGAAACAGTGTCAGCAGGTGTCAGTGTGACATATACACCGATTACATTAACGTCAGTTACACAAGGCGGCACATCGTTATCACTTTATTTCCAACGCGATGGAATCAAACACGTTTTGCTGGGCGCACGCGGTTCGTTTAGCTTGGATTTGACAGTAAAAACACTGCCTAAATTGAAGTTTACCTTTACGGGCTTGCTTGGCACGATTTCCGATAGTGCATTAAGTACAACAGGATTGACTTATGTCGAGACAACACCTGTTGCAGTTTCAACAACAAACACCACCCCAGCAACATTCTACGGTTATTCGCCAACGATTGAATCGTTCACGATGGATATTTCAAACGACGTGAAGCAACGGATTTTAATCGGTAGTGAATCGGTGATTATTTCTGGCAGGAAGCCGAAAGGCACATTGAAAATCGAATCACCTGCATTAGCAACGAAGGATTTCTTTAATCTTGCTCAAACGTCTGCACTTGGCACATTTTCAATTAAGCATGGTCAAACTGCTGGAAATATCGTCACGATTGCAACACATTCACAAGGCATGGCAATTGAAGCCCCGAAATACGCAACAAATGATGGTGTGGATATGTTGGATATGAGTTTTTCTCTGATTCCAACTGCAACAGGCAACGACGAATTAACTATTACTTTAACTTAATTGGAGCTTTAAAAATGAAATTAGCAATTGGCAAAAAAGAAACTCGCAAATTCAAAGTCACTGCCGAAGAACCAGGCGATTTTTTGGAAGTGAAAAAACACGTTTTTGACGTGGAATTTAAAGTATTGCCTAAACGTAAAGTCGATGAAGTTCGCTCGGTTGCGGGCGATGCTGAAATTCTTGATGAAGAAATTAAAAGCGCATTGGTTTCAATCGGTGGTGTGAAAAATGAAGATGGCACGGATGCTGATTTTACGCCTGAATTAGTTGATGCTTTGTTTGATATTTCATGGGTTCGCAATGCGTTGGTTCAAGCATTTTTCCATATTCAAAATGGCGAAACACAAGCGGCTGTTTATAAGGCGTTGAAACAAAAAAACTAGAAGATGCGGGCTATTACTACGCACAAGGTGATAGCCCGCAAGATTCTCAAAGTTTAGAAGATAGCGCGGCAGCGTGGGGCGTTACGATTGAAATTCCCGATGAAGAAGATGAAGAAGAATTCATTGTTTTCTACGATGCCAAGCTCGCTTTGGAAGTGTTTTTTAACGTCCAAACGCAGTGGAATTACAGCATGGAAGGTATTACGGGACTTAATTACGCAAGCGTTATCAGTGTGATTGAGTTGTATGCCAAAAAGAAAGACCGCCTCAATTTACTTCATGAAGTCAGCGCGATTGAGCGCGGATTTTTAAAAGCTTCTCACGAAAAACGCAACAAAAAATAATAGGAATCACCTCAATGTCAACGCAAGCACTCACAATCAGAATCGGCGCGGATGCAAATGGGGCGATTTCTGTTATTTCACAAACAACAGCCGCTGTAAATAATTTAAATCAAACTGCGACGCGCTCAAATTCTGGCGTAGCAAGTCTGACGGGTGGCGTTCAAAACTTAGGGCGTTGGTCGGGGCAAACTACCAGTGCAATGGCATCTTTAACAGGTGGTGTTAGCGGTCTTAGCCGTGCAACACTTGATGCTGTAAATGGTACGACTCGCTTAAATCAGCAACTTGCAGAAAATACTCGTATTACGAATGCGGCAGCGGGTAGTTTTTCGTCTTTTAAATCAATCATTGGTGGCTTAGGTTTGGGTCTGCTTGCAAATAGCATTCTCAAAGTAAACATGGAAATGCAAGCACTACGCACCTCACTCGAAACCGTGACAGGCAGTGCAAATAACGTTCGAATTGCCTTTGAAGGAATTCAGCAATTTGCGGCAAAAACACCTTATTCGGTTAAAGAAATTGCTGACGCATTCATTGTGATGAAAAATCGCGGATTAGCACCAACAGAGGCGGCTTTAACATCGTTTGGAAATACTGCAAGCGCGATGGGCAAAAGCCTCGACCAAATGATTCAAATGGTTGCTGATGCTACGTCAGGCAGTTTTGAACGGCTTGCAGAATTCGGCATGAAATCAAATGTTGAAGGTAATAAAGTTAAATTCACTTTCAAAGGTATCGAAACCACTGTTAAAAACAGCTCTGAGGAAATCGAAAAATACCTGACAAAAATTGGCAACGTTGATTTTGCTGGTGGCATGGACAAAATGTCAGCAACCATAAAAGGTGCGCTAAGCAATTTAGGTGCAGCATGGGACGATTTTCAAGACCATTTATTGAATTCAAACAAAGAAAACGCAATTGCACAATGGATGACAACCGCCGCGAATTCGATCGGTAAATTCGACGTTTGGCTAAATGGAGCGAGTACAACAGTTGGCAAAATTCAAGAATTACAAAAAGAGCAAAACGAGCTTGTATCATCAATTCGACGTTATGAAAACGAAGGCTCGCTTCACAAAATGTACGATGACGCGCGTGGATTCGATGTCAATTTGCAGAAAAACAGATTGGAGCAAAACATCAAAGAAATCGAATCATTAAAAGCACTGCGAATCGAAGAAGAAAAAACCAAAAAAACGATTGAATCATCAACGGGAATAAAAGGCATTACGCCAGAAATCAAAGCACTAATCGAAAATGCGGCACAAAAACGCAATGTCGACGCAAATCTAATTCAAGCGATTATCGAAAAAGAAACAGGTGGGAAATTCAATCAAAATGCACTAAGCGACAAAGGTGCAGCGGGTTTAATGCAAATCATGCCAGTTACAGCAGAGCAATTTAAAACATCCTTCGACAAGGTGAAATCTGACGCTGAAACGAACATTGATGTTGGCACGCAGGCGATATTACGCGCATTAAAGCAATCAAAAGGCGATATTACAGAAGCCCTCGCACGTTATAACTGGGGCGAAGGAAATGTTAAAAACTCTATTGATAAAAATCATGGCGTTTTTGATATTAACAAAGCGCCGCCCGA
This sequence comes from Methylococcaceae bacterium, assembly GCA_049656545.1. Taxonomy (GTDB): domain Bacteria; phylum Pseudomonadota; class Gammaproteobacteria; order Methylococcales; family Methylomonadaceae; genus UBA10906. Next base: position 11,500 of record JBASLW010000180.1, on the reverse strand, counting down.
AACACGCGATTACGTTGCATCAATTCTAAAAAAATATAAGTCAGACGGTGGCAGCGATAAAGATAATGGATTGGTTGAGTTCTATAAAGAATCCGACAAAGCTGCACAAAAATCGGTTCACGAACACGAACAAGCCGCAAAGAAAATTGCTGATAATGACCGTCAACTTACAGAATCAACCGCGTTTGGAAAATACAACGCGACGATTGATGAATTAACAGAATCCTTTAAGCGTGGTGGCATTTCACAAGCAACTTATTCTCAAGGAATCGAAAACGCAAACGAAACGTTATTGAAAAATACTGATTACGTTCAAGCAAATATCAAAGTTTTAGATGAGCAAGCCAAACAATACGCAAAAAATGTTGGTCACGTTAATGACTACAACGCCACCATTGATGAACTAGCTCGCAACAAACAACGTGGTGCGATTTCGCAAGGCGAATACGGCATGGGTATCGCGCAAGCCAACGCAAGTTTGATGAATCAAGTCACCGATAAGCAAATCACACCTAAAAATGTCGGCGAAGTAATTGATGCTCAAAACGCGCTGGATTCCGAAAAAGCCCTTACCAAATTAAACGAGCAAGCCAGTAAAACCATTGATTCATTTAATCAGTTAGGTGATAGCGGAAAGATGGCGTTTGATGGGATTTTGGGCGGGATTTCTGCGGTGGCATCAGCGGCTTCAAATTTTGGCGACGTGATGACAAAGCTCAATGACAGCCATGCTGATTATGCTAAAAGCTACGATGCTTTCATGAAAGACAGTACCAGAAGCGAAGCTGATAAAGCAAAAGCCAAAATTGAATTTGAAAAAGAAAATGCCGCATATCAAAACAAAAGTTTTCAAGCCGAAATTAGCGGCGCACGCTCGTTAGCAGGGGCAACCGCCAAATTATTCAGCGAAAAATCCGCTGCGCGTAAAGCCTTTCACGGGATTGAAATGGGGCTGGCAGTGATTGAAATGGCAATGTCGGCTAAAAAAATGATTGTCGATGTCGCGGCTGGTGCTGCAAATATGTTTGCTCAAAGTGGCTGGGGTGGTTTTGCAGGCGTTGCAGCAATGGCGGCTGTGATGGGCGGGTTAGGTTTTGCAATGGCGGGTAGCGGTGCAAAAGTCACGGATTTAACCACACCAGAAACCAGCACAACAGGCAGCGTTTTAGGCTCAAATGAAGCATCAAACTCCATTAAAAATGTCGTTGATACACTTAATTCAATTCATGCGAGTGAATATATGGAGTTGAAATCACTCAACGAAAACTTTAAAAACCTCGTTGAAATGACGACTAAAGGCACAGCATTAGCCTTGCGCGATATGGGTGGCGTTAAGTTTTCAACTAAAGGTATGAATGGTTCGATACCAACAGCGCAATCTAAAAACCCAAATGGTTCAGTCGGTATGCAAGCAGCAGGATTAGCAGGGTCTGTTGCGTCAGGTGCTATCGGAGCTGCTACTGGAATTACAGGCGGGGCTATGGCTGGTGCAATCGGCGGCAGTATTATTACAGGTGGAGCAGGCGGCATGGCAGCATCATTTGCTGGGAATTCGGTCGTCGGTCAAGCCATAGGAGGTGCGGTTTTGGGTTTAGCGGGTGGTGTTATTTTTGCTGCGCTGCAATACGGTTTAGGAAAACTACTCGGCATCGGAAAAGTCAAATTTGAAGCGGTAGGCGGCGGTATCATCACGAACGCGCAGAAATTTGTACTTGATGGCATGGAGCAAGAGGTTCAAGTTCTCGATTACAGCAAAGTAAAGCGAACTGTTAAAGGGTGGTTTAGTGATGACGTGACCTATTTTGATGTGATTAACGGCATGAATAATCCATTAACTAAGCTGTTCACAGGCGTTTTTGCACAGGTTGAAGGTTCAATTTTAGAAGCCTCAAAAGTATTAAATGTTGAGAGCTTGATAAACAAAGATATTACGTTGGCAAAAATGAAATTGAGCCTGAAAAAAGGCGATAAATACACTGAAGAAAATCAAAAGAAAATCGAAGATGCTATCAATAAAGCCACTGATGACATTGCCTCGCAAGCGTTAGGACGTTATTTTTCTGCGTTCCAAAAACTCGGTGAAGGCATGGCAGAAACCACCTCGCGTTTAGCTAGTCAAGGCGTGGTTGCCAAATCAGGATTTGAAAAATTAGGCATGACAGTCAAATTGTCGGGTTTAGGTTTGGTGTCGTTTAGTGATTCGCTTGCCAATGCAATGGGCGGCTTAAAAGAAATGCAATCCGCGTTTGATGACATTTACAACTCATTCACATCTGACAGCCAAAAGTTAATTGATGCCAAAAAAGCTACGCAAGCCTTTCTTGATTCGTTAAAAATTCCTGCTGAAAAAGGCATTCCAAAAACCATTACAACCGATGCTGACGCGCTAAAAGTGGTTGATTATTTAAAAGGCTCGCTCGAATCAGTCAGCACAGTATTGGGCGGTTTTAAATCAGCAACTAACGCAAAACCTGAAAACGACATTACTAAAACCTTGAAAGACTTTGCGGGTTATTTTTCAGGCGCAACAAAAAATACGTTGCTTGGTTTAGGCAAAAACATCACGACTGAATCATTAAAAGCGGCTTTGGTCGGATCAGGAAAATCCTTGGCTGGTGAAGTTGAAGGCACAAAAGCCATTAACGTCAAAATGTGGCAAGGCTTACTCGATTACGCAAAAGCAAATTCTGATTTTAAAAGCTCACAAACGCAGTTCGATAAAGCACGCTGGGAAAGTCCTGAATTAGAAAAGTTGGTAAATGATTTAGGTTTTGCATTGCCCGACACGATTGATGGCGTTCAAAAATTTGTGGCGGGTTTAGAGGTGGTAAATGATTCGATTTCTAAAAATATCAATCAATTTAGCAGCTTGACGAAAACCATTAAATTGGTGACTAGCGAACAGGAAAAAATGATTGAAACGCTTAAAAAATCCATTAGCGGGTTTAAAGATTCAATCGAAAAATGGGTATTAAACAAACAAATTACGCAACTCGGCACGCCCGAAACGCAATTTAAACTCGCGCAAGATGATTTCAATAAAACACTTGGCATTTTAAGAGATTCAAGCTCAACACCTGAGCAATTAACACAGGCGATGTCAGATATTACAGGCAGTGCTGACGCTTACATTTCAAAAATCGAGCAGATGTACGCGCATGGCGAAACAGGCGCAAACTTGATTGAAGGCGTAGTGAATTCAGTTAAAAACTTACCCAAAACTGTTTCACTGCAACAACAAACCGTTAATCTTTTGACCGATATTAAATCAGGCATTTTTAAACTTCCCGAAGAATTGAAAGGCACTGTTTTAGGTGGTGCCATTATGGATAGTTACGGCTCACTGCAAACGATTCAAGCACGAACTGATTTGCCCAACGACCTAAAAAATTCGGTGGTCAACACATTGTCGCTCGGTATCAATGACGCTTTGAAACTCGGTTTAAGTAGCTTTAATCAAAGTATCAAAGATTCAGGCGCAGATGTTTTGAAAAATTTAACAGGCTCAACCATCGAAATTATGGCAAGTCTGAAAATTCCTGACGATAAAAAAGTGACGCTAATTAACGGGTTAAGCGCGTCTTTAAATTCGTATTCTGTGTTGATTGACAGCAAAATCAAAGACCCGTCTGCTGAACTCGACGCGATTATGATTTCTTATTTTAATAAATCACAATCCAGTTTTGATGCTATTTTCAATGCGTTGAGCTTAGAAGGCACGGCAACAGGTAAGTTTATTTATACCTCGATTGCGGGCAGCATTTTAGACATTTCAAAAATTGAAATCCCTGCGTTTAACGTGAACGGCGCATTGACATCAATTAACAGTATTACGGCGGCGGCACAAGCAGCATTGGCGGCATTGCAAACGATTGGGGCGCAATCGACAGCGATTACAACGCCACTACCTAAAACAAACCTGCCAGAAAACCTAATTGGAAACAGCACAAGCACATTCCGTGATTTTGCTTATGGTTCGTCATGGCTTGAAGGCGAAGCAACTAATTATGGCAAGGGATTTAGCGGCGATTTTACCGACACGCAAGGAATGTTAATGTCGTTAGGACTTGGTAGCATGAATGAATTTGATGCCTATATGGATAAAAAATTAGGCTATACATCAAATTATGAAAAATTCGCAAAAGGCGGAATTTCTAACGTCCCTGCAATCTTTGGCGAAGCAGGAGCGGAAGCCGCTGTGCCATTGCCTGATGGTCGCTCAATTCCTGTGACACTAAACCGTCCAGCGGCAAATGATTCAAATGTTGATACGACCGAATTAGTCGCGGAACTCAAAGAAAATAACAAAAATCAAGCAACGCAAATTCGATTACTAACGGCATTGCTTGAAATCAGTCAGGCATCATTAAAAGAAAGCAAAGAGCAAACAGACGTAGCGCAAACGACGGCGGCTAAAATCAGAATCGGTGCGCGTCAATGAAAAATACAAACTTGTGGGCGTTGCGTGTCAATGTACTTGATGAAAATAACGATGCAAAAACGCTTTATTTTAGTGACGTGCCTTACATTGATGCCGATCACAATTATTACGAAGACAGAATCCAAAAACCTGCGTTAATACAAGCATCCCCCAGTGACGGCGGCGTGTTGCGCGTGTTTTCCAGTCCGTCAATTGGAGAGTTTGAACTAATCAGAGAAAATGATGACATTCAAAATTCAACAGGAAATCTAAATCATCTAAGTGATTATGCTTTTGATAACGGTGACTTTGAGCTGATTTATGTTGATGAGTTTGGTGTTGAAAATATCTACATGACGGGAAAAATTGAATCGATGCACGACAATGATTCGAGCTTGTTTTTAACCGTTAAATCAACAGCGGAAGTGCTAACTCGTCCGCATACTGCGACAAAATACGCTGGTTCAAATTCGCTTCCTGCTGGTGTCGAAGGTGTTACAGCAGATATTAAAGGCAACATAAAGCCAAAAGTGTTTGGCAAAGTGACGAACGCCACGCCTGTTTTTGTGAATACCGCACGGTCGATTTATCAGTTTTCTGACCGCCCAACTTGCACGGTCAATGCCGTTTATGACAAAGGATCACCGTACACGCTTGGCGCAACTTACACGCAAGCCAATTTTTCAACGTTTGAAACGACTGTGCCAACAACAGGGACATTTAACCGTTGCATGGGTTTTGTAAAGTTAGGCACAACGCCCTTGGGAACTGTCACAGGTGATTGCACGGATTCAACAACAAATGCGGGTGATGTATTTGAAGCAATTTTAAGTGAATTAACACCGCCGATTGCATTCGACAACACTTCGGAATTCGACACTGATTCAAGATACATTCTGAATCAAATTGGCGAAGTGGGTATTTATGTTAATTCCGAAACCAGCACCGCCCAGTTATTAGACTTAATCGCGGCATCGTGCGGGGCGCATTGGTATTTCATTGGTGATGTGATTCATGCGCGATTGACACAATTAGCAACAACCTCTGTTTTTGATTTAACCGAATCTGAAATTGTTAGTTTTGAGCGTAGCGGCATTGGGCTTGGTGAAAATAATTTGCCCATTGAAAGCGTGGTGATTGATTACGCGAAGGTTCAAACCGTCCAACAAGAAACTGAATTGTCGGCGACAGTTTCATCAGCAAAAAAGGCGATATTGTCACAGCAATTTAGAAAAGTGACTGTTAGCGATGCCGCTGTTAAAACACGTCATCCACTCGCAAAACAGCTCAAAATTGAATCATGTCTGAATACTGAATCAGATGCAAACGCAGTCGCTACGCGATTATTAAACTTAACAAAAGTACGTTGTGACACAGTAAAAATAACTGCAATCGTGTATAGCCTCCCCGTTTTTGACGTTGGCAGTGGCGTAACGATTTATTACGCAAGAAATGGCTACGAAGGGCGATTGATGACGGTTGTCGGCTTTGAGCTTAACACGAAAGAAAAAACGATTATCTTGGAGGTCATCGGATGAGATTTATAACTAAAAAACTCGATTTAATTATAAATAAACTAATTAAATTAAATAATTTTTTGAAGATTAAATTCCCAGATAAAAAAGCCAATGCGTTAGCAAAACAAAAAATGATGGATTTTTTAGATGATTAGCAATATCAACCTAAGCTATCCGAGCAGGATTCACGAGTGTACGCTGACTTCAACGGGTGTATTTGTTCCCGAATTGCCACTTGAGAACATTAAAAATCCTGTTTTTAGTCGTGTTGCACGAACCACAACAACGGCGAATTTTTCAATCACTGCCACATTAGCGCAAGAAGAACGCGCTATCGGATGTGTTGCGTTAGCAGGGCATAACTTATCAATCAATGCAAAAGTGCGTTTTCGCGGTTACTCCAGTTCAGGCACGTTGCGATTTGATAGCGGCTCGGAATTCCGCGCTTATCCGATTTTATTTCCAGTTGAAACGGGGCAAGTTCCGTTTGAATCAAATAATTGGTTTCTCGGAACAGTTGAAGATGACCAGCGCAAAGATTACACCGCGTTAGCAACTTACTATCCCGACGATAATCAAATGTGCAAAACCATCGTGATTGATATTGTTGACCCGCTAAATGCCAGCGGCTATTTAGAAATTGGATTTGTATTTTTGGGACGGAATTTTGAGCCAAAACACAATCCTGAATATGGCAATTATCAGCAGGGTTATATTGATTTGAGTGACACTCGGAATAGTGCAAACAACACGATGTATGGCTTCAAAAAACCAAAAATGCGGACTATTTCAGCCGTATTAAGTCATCTTGATAAGTTGGAGGCGTTTGGCGGACTTTATGACGCAAAGCGCGAAGTCGGCTTGACGGGTTTGATGCTATATACGTTTTCAAAGCCTGAGTATATCGGAGGGCTTAACATGACAAGAGATAAGCATTTCTACGCGCAAACAATGATTGTGCGTTTTTCAGCTCTTGGAAAAGTGGATTTTGTTTATGTCAATGGTTTTAAAGTAGATTTGCAACTTCAGGAGGTTGTGTAAATGGGATTATTTCACGCGGATACCACAGTTGGCGGCGATGGTAGTGATTTTACCGACGATGATAATGTCACAACGGGCTTGTTCAACGGCGGTCATATCATTCGACTTGTGCCGATGTTTCAGAACATCGTCAACATTGCGATTTTTGTAAAAAACACAGCAGCATCTATTGTGAGTAATACAGGGCTTGCTCAAAATTGGGCGACCCTTACGACTGGGTTGGTGAGTGCAATAGATTACAGCGCAAAGGCTTATGCCATCGGTGGAACAGGTGTTACAGGCGCAATTGGTTCGGCTAAAGAATGGGCTACCAGTTTAGGTTTGGTCGATGGAACTTATTACGGCGCGAGAAAATACGCGCAAGATGCGTTAGCAAGTGCAAACGCAGCGGCGCAACAAGCAAACACACTTACTGCAACATCAACAACTAGCACTGTAATTGGTACAGGTTCAAAAACCTTTACAACACAATCAGGTGAGCAATTTATCGCAGGGCAATTTGTCACCATTGCGTCGCAAGCTATTCCTGCAAATTATATGTACGGGCAAGTGACGAGTTATTCGACCACATCATTAGTTGTCAACGTGACAGCTATCGGTGGAACGGGGACGTTTGCTGATTGGTTGATTTCGTTAAGCGGATTGCAAGGTGTACAGGGAAATACGGGTGCAGCAGCATCTGTTACGAATGGCAACCCGACAAACATTAACGGTTTAGTTAAAGGAAATGGCTCTACTTTGTCGCCTGTCGTTTCTGGCACTGATATTAAAACAGTTGGTGGCTTATCAATTTTGGGTTCTGGTGATGTGTCGGTAGCAGGTGATGCAACTGAAACATCAAGCGCAGTTAGTATTGCATTAGTTAATACATCGAAAAAAGTGCAATCTGTATCAATGACAACAAGTGATAAATCTATTACTTTGCCTAACGCAACAACCTGCCAAAAAGGTGAGTTATTTACGATTAAGAATACAGGTGTTAATCAGTTCTGTATTCGTGATTTTAATAATAAATTCCTATGCGCGTTAAATCCAAATCAAGTTGTCACAATTAGCTTGTCTAATAATAGTACGTCTAGCGGCACATGGGTTGTTGCTAATAATTCAACTAATACTGATTTGATTGAGTTTTATCGAAATGCAAGAACTATTAGTAGTGGCTTTGGAGCTGGAGGAGGCGACGCTGTTCAAATAACTGCAACTCAGTTCGTAATTATTGGAAGTTCAGGTGCAAATTTACAAGCGGCAGTTTTAACTGTGAATTCTGATAATACTGTTGTACAAGGGTCACTCGCATCCTTAGTTGTAGCGATTAGTCCATCATCACCATATATAGCGTGTGCTAAGGTTTCATCTACGCAAGTTGTCGTTTTTTACGGAACATCTGCAACTAATGCTTACGCAGTTATTTTAACTATCGCAGGAACGTCTGTCACATTCAACACACCTATTATAGCAGTGACAGGCGGGTCAACTGCATATCCTGCAAGCATTTGTGTATTATCATCAACTTTGATTTTAATTGCGTATCACATAAACGGGAATGGTAGTGTTAGAACGTTATCGTTATCAGGAACTACGTTAACTGCTGATTCAAACCAAACTTCATTTACGGGTGGTAGCGCGGGAGTGTTTAGTAATCATCTAGTTCCACTATCAAGTACATCTGCTGCTTTTATTAACGCAACTGCGTCATACATATTAACCTCAATAACAACCACTTCAATTACTGTTACCACTGTTAGTTTTGGGCTAGAAACAAACAGTGGTAACAACTGCTTAGAGTTATTATCAGCAAATACCGTTATTGGCTCACAGGGTTATTCGACACCGTATCCAGATTACTTAACTGTTTCGACTATATCAGGTTCGACTGTGACTAGCATCATGAAAACACTGGATGATGTTGCGTACAGTTTTAATTCATCAAAAAATTCAATTGCTGTACTAAATCAAAATAAAGTCATTTTAGGTAAATCATCGAGTTCGTCAGTTTGCTTATTTTCAATAAATGTATCTGATAAAGATGTCAAAAGAACGCCAAAGCCTTATCAAATATACCTAGATACTTTTGAGAAAATTATAACGATTGATGCAAATAAGATTTTATTGATAGGTTTAACAACAAGTAGTTTCTTCTCAGCTTCTGTTATCGAGATAGCCCCATGAAATGTTTAGTTTCAAATAACATCATTTATTACGCACAAGATGATTTAGTTTTAGATGCTGAAAAACTAAGCGGTGATAGATGGATGGATTTCAATTTTAATGCGTCAAATTCTGAAATAGTTGATATTGCTGATTTGCCGAATCGTTGTATCGGTGGAGCTTATCAGTACGCTGATGGCGTGGTATCTGTTCACAATCAGACTATCATCGACAATTATTTAGCATCACAAATTCAAAAGGTTGATTCAATTTCCATGCGTCAAGCGCGATTGCAGTTACTCACAATGAATTTACTTGACGATGTCAACGCACAAATCAGCACGCTGTCACAATCTGCACAAGTCGAATGGGAATACGCGACAGAAGTTCAACGTGATAATCCACTCGTAGCGCAATTACAATCAAGTTTAGCGATGACTGATAACGACATGAATCAATTTTTTTATGAAGCCGTACAGTTATAACTTGCTTGTCAGTATCGACCAGTTTTTCAATACGCTCGCAGGTGGAAATCCTGATGTTACGATTTCAAGCAAATGCGCGACGATGGCAATGAATTACGGCGGAAATTGGAATCGACTTAGAAAATTGATTGATTTCACCTTTGCGCCAATTGAGAAAAATCATTGTCAAAATTCTATGCTCGCAGACAACGATTACGACTTAACACAAAACTATTTTTTAACGTGCATCGTCGCCACAATCGGCTGTGCATTACTTTTTATTCCCATCCGAATTTTAGGAGCTTTCAAACATGGCTAAATATGCACACATTGATGTTTTAGACGGCGGTTTAAATGTCATCAAAAACAGTTGTACAAAAATGATTTTATTATCTGCTTACACAACCAATTTCACGACCGCGACAACAACGAATTTAGTTGCCGAAGTCGCTATGACATCCACTGATTTTACAATCGCTGGTGCTGACGGCGCTGCGCGGGTATTAACTGTTGCAAGCGGTAAATCAGACAGCGCGGCAAATGCCAGCGCGTTAGGAACGCCCGATTTACATATTGCATTTGTTGATGCGTCGCGGGTGCTTTGGGTAACGGATGAAACATCAAATCAACCTGTAACGGTCGGTAATCCCGTTAATTTTCCATCGTTGACTTATACCGCTAATCAACCAGTTTAGGTGACTTATTATGCTCTTAACTGAAATTCAAAACACAGGTTTAACTGACGATGCGGCGATTGTTGAGCATTTCAATACGCCGTCAATTCCTGCAAAAGGCGCGATTGAAACCAAGTTAATCAAGCAGTATTTGATTCTTAGAGATTTGAGAGTTGCAATCAAAAATGGTAGCTCTGCCGCTTGTCAGCAAGTCAACTTAGCATTAGATGATTTTGCAACCTTTGATTGCTCTAATCCAATGATTTTAGCTAAGTTAGAGCAAGTGTTAGATGATTTGATTGCGGATAATTTAGTACCTGCTTTCATTCAAGTAGACAAAGATTACATTTTATCTATGGCTGACACATTGATTACACCTGCACAATCACTTGGTTTAATCGTAAATTTTGAAACTGTTGCACAAGCATTAAGGGGGTAATATGACTACTACATCAAAGTTGGTTCAAGAAGCTCCAACTCAACTAGGTACTGGTTCGGAATTTAATAGTTTAGCAAACGCAACCTATGCTGTTTCGGCGGTCAAAGATAGCTCAACATCAAAACCATTAGATGTTATCGTCAACGTTACTGTAGCTGCTTCAAGTGGAACATTAACAAACAAGCAAGTTGTTGTGTTTGCGTTGGCTTCATTGGATAACACAGCTTGGCAGTCAGGTGTAACATCGGGTTCAAATGCCCTTAATGAGCCTGATATGACCTTTCTTGGAACTGTGCCGTACAATGATGCAGCCTCAGCTCATACAAGAAACTTTAGTATTTATTCGGCATTTGGGTTCGTGCCTAAGTATTTTAAAATCGTACTTAAAAACGACACTGGTGTTGCTTTAGCTGCTTCAAGTGGGGCAACTATATATACCTCAGAAATCACTGGCACATCGGTGTAAGTCGTGTCAGATATTATTCTGAACAAAGTTAGGACAACTCAACCTCAAATAGTCACAACGCTTAATTCTGATTTGATGGTTGCTGCGGCTATTACGCCGATTAGCCCTCCAGGTGCAGGTACAAACAAGCGCATATCAAACTCTACAAAAGGTGTCGCATTTGATTTTGCAAACGGCTCACCTGTTACGTTTGGTAATACCGCGCAAGATATTTTTTACTTATCGCCAGGCTGGGCTGCTTTTGTATTTAACGCAGGTGATAGTGCCACGTGGTCAGCAACCAACTACATTGCGAATAAGTCCGATAATAATACCTCTAAAGGGTGGACTT
>JBASLW010000179.1:0-2161 GCA_049656545.1 Methylococcaceae bacterium | reverse complement strand
AGTTGAGCATTAGTGAGTTCGGCTAAAGCCGCTGAATAAGTGTCGTCACGAATATGCCACGATTGCAACCAAGCTAATTTTGGATAGTTTGTACCAGGGCAAGAGTCGGACATTTTACTCAAACCCAAATTGATTGCATCGGATAAAACAATGGTCAACAAAAGATTTTTATCTTCAACAACTTCACCATTTTTTTGATGAGTGAATTGGTTGGAAAAATTCGTCCAGCTATCAACTTCTAAAAGTAATTCAGTAATTTTTACACGCGGTAATAACGCAGTGGCTTGGGCGATAAAATCCTTCGCTTTTTCAGGAATGACGGCATCTAAAGGCGTAATTTTTAATCCAGATTCATCAATAATTGCATCAGGTAAATTGCCAGAAGCCGCTAATTTATTCACCTGTTCTAATTTTTCCTCCAGCAGTTTCAATCGTTCTTGTAGATACAAATTGCAATCCTGATTCACATTCAGAGGCAACTCATTATTTTTCTTGAGTATTTCAAATTTTGTTGATGGGATTAAGTAGGCGTTGAATTCCTTGAATTGCCGTGAGTTCTCAACCCATACATCACCTGAACGTAGAACATTTTTTAATTCTGAAAACACACACAATTCATAGTAGCGACGATCAATACCATTATCTTTAATGACTAAATCTTGCCAACGTTTTTTCACAAAACTGATCGGCGTATTTTCAGGTAATTTCCGTCCATTTTCGGCGTTTAACGTTCGTAAAATTTCGATGGCACGAACAATATCTTCAGCAGCAGGTGTGGCTTGAATGTTTAAAGCCTTCAAAAATGCAGGTGTGTATCGTCGTAACGTGTTGTAGCTGTCACCCATAAACACCAACCCATCGAAATTTTCTGGTTGTTCGAGCTTCTGAGCCTCTGTGATACTTGCTTCAAAATCTGCCCATGAAATCACTGACTCAACCGCTTCAAACGCATCTGTACCATTTTGTTTGGCATCAAGTAACGCTTGACCAACTTGATGGTACAAACGAACTTTGTGATTGATAGATTTTCCCGATTTCTGAAATTGATCTCGATGTTTCTTTTTTGCGGCATTGGTTAACCTTCCAATGATACGGTCATGTAAATCAATAATTTCGTCTGTAATTGTCGCAGTAGTTTCTAACACCAAGGCGACCAACGTGGCATATCGTCTAACAGGTTCAAATTTAGCCAAATCACGGGGAGTCATTTTTTCGCCTTCACGCGCAATTTTCAGCAATCGGTTTTGATGAATATCCGTATTATTTGGCTGTATTGGAAGATTGATATTTTTTAAGGTGTTTAGTCCTTCAATATGTTCGAGCATTTGTGGAGAACTCGGTTTGCGTGGCGTTTGACGCAACCAAACAAGCCAAGTAACGTTGGAATCTGGTTTTAGTTTCAGTAAATCGTCTAGTTTTGAATGATGCTCACTCGATAATGATTCAGTGAGCTTTTGATAAATTTGACGATTAGCTTTCGTAATGGCTTCAGAACACAGGTGTTCAAGGACATTTACTGAAGGCAACAGAATCAATTTAACTCGTAAATGTTCAACAAGTGTAGTGGCTAAAACAATTCCTTTGTCCGTTTGCATCGCCACTGAATCAAGAAATTTTAAACTTTCAGCGTATATTTGCATCGTAAACGATTTAAAACCGAAAATACTTTGTAGCTCGCGTAAATGCTCATGAATGGTATTTTGACGATTGCCGTAAAGTTCCCAATTAGACGGTGATATTTCTAATTGTTGAGCAACAAATTCAATGACTTCTGAACTTGCTTTTTCTTTTGTACCTAAAATAATTCCTGGATAACGTAAATAACAAAGTTGTACTCCAAATCCTAAACGATTTTCTGCACCTCGACGGTGCTTGATAATTGCAATGTCGGATTCACTCAATGTATGAAATTGGATGATTAAATTACCATGTGAAAAAGCTATTAAGCTCTCACGTTCAGCTACTGAAAGGATAGATCGACGAGCCATAGTTTAAATTGTCACTCAAAAAATATCCTTTATACTACATAGATTATTTTACGAGTTAAGTGACATAAAATAGGTTGTTTTTCAGCCATTATTTCCATGTCACATAAACGGTCGTTTGGGTGACATTATGCTGATTGGTTATATGCGTGTTTCTAAATCTGACGGTTCTCAGG
>JBASLW010000178.1:0-3867 GCA_049656545.1 Methylococcaceae bacterium | reverse complement strand
ACGCTACACCTAAGACAGTTCCATTAGATTTAATGTGTAGCCCATCCGCTGAAACGTTGCCATGACCTGCGTAATTTGTGATACCTGTTTGCCAATTCTCTACCAATACACGTCCGCAACCTGTTTTAATTTCACCACCTAACAAACACTCGTTAAACCAGTCGTGCAACACTCGACCATAAAGTTGTTCATCATCAAACCAAACCCCACCTATCAATCGAGTAGGTTGCTTTTGATAATCCCCTCGTACAACACAAGCAGAAATTTTTTCAACTTCAAACAATGCGCCTTCAACACTTGCTCGACTTTCAGGTAATAACGTGACGTGATTGGTAGCAAATAAAAATTGGCGTTCGATCTCTGCCTTGTCTTTGCTCGGTAATAAAACCGTCCCTTGTTGAGCAGGATTTTCAAGAAAAAATGCCCCGCACCAAATAGATTTTTTTATCGTTTCTAATGCGGTAACAAAATTTTCATACTGCCCACCATTTGCTTTACCGATTACGGCGGCAAGCGCATAAGTAACAACATGAGCAGGAACAAATGAATGGCTTTTTGCAAGCATCCCCGCCCGTCCGCTGCCAATATGCAACGGACTAAGGACTTTTAACGTAATTTGTGCAAATTGACGTGCCATAACACTACGCCTTCGCTCTAGCTTTCGCTTGATAACGTCCATAAGTGAGCGTAGTTTCCATCAATTGTTTTGTAAGTAGTAATCGCTGTAATGCAGCTAATTCATCCTCATTCTTACGTTGAGCGGTGATTTCTTTGTAAAAATCCGCATCAACTTTTCCATAACTATCTTTAACTAAACCAGTTTCCAGTAATAAATCATTGATTGCCGAATGTATCAATTTTGCCGCATCAACATCTTGTTGACGACTACGGCTCGCTAAAAATAAACCAAATGCACAAACACCCTGTTCAGCAAGCACCATTAGTGATTTATTGATCATGTTTTCAGCACTATTTACATCTGAACCAACCATTCTTGCTGCCGCTGTTACGGCTAAAGGTTCCAAATTTTGCATTATGCGTCCTCCCAAAGAGCTTCCATTCGACCAAACCCGCGTGTTGTCATACCACCAAAACCTAAACCACACGCCAATGTCATCGATTTTTTTAATAAATTTTGAGCATAGTCGTAACGGGCAGGAAAACGATCATTATCAAAATTCACAGCTGTTTGATAAATCGTTCCCCGTGGTACGGCTTCATAAGTAAATAAAGCCCCTTGTGCGCCTGCACCTGTTTCAAAATCAATGGCTACTGACGTTCTTACCTCCAAATTTGCATTCACAATCGAAGGGAATAAATTTTCAGCAACAATCACAAGTTGTTTTTCAATGCTTTTATTGTCTGCCAGGATTTTAGGCACTATGAAATCGGCTTTTTCAGTTTCCAATAACAACCAACCTAAATTTAATCGATCAGCAGTAGTTGATTTTTGATGTACTAAAATTTGAGTTTCTGTTTTAGGTTCTGGTGGATTTTCAACACCCGCATCGCGTAGCCGTTGTGCGGTCGTAATCCAGCGGGGTCCATTCATGGTTGAAACAGGAAATGCAAAAATATGAGCATCTCGAAAACCAATCATACCAATTTGCGATGCACCTGCTTCATCGCCTTCTGCATAACCAAAGATTTGTGCAACAGGGTCTTCTTCACCTTTATGTGGGCGTTTTTTGTTTTGAGAATCAAGCGTAGCGCGAGCATATTTGTGGGCAAGCTCACGTTGTTCATCTGGCAACGAATAAATTGCTGCTGCACGACACGCCCCACTAATTGAACTTCCTGGTAATTTTGGCAAGCCTGTTGCTGCATCGCGCATCACCGTATTATCAACCCGCCCCAAACGATAACCACCAGCACCAATATGTGTTGGATCAAGGGCATACAAAAACAAATTGTGTTCTTTCATAACTGATTTTCCTAAAGTTTAAGGTTAATTATTGGTCTTGCTGAGAATCATTGTTGGCTTGTTTTTTCTCAATGAAGGTTGCCCATTCAAAAGCATCGAAAAATTGCCCATTATCGAGTGAGTCTAAAAATACGCGACGATCATCTATATTCACATTTGCCCGTGCAAAAACACCATCGGCGTGTAAATGCCATGCTTTACGTCCTTCTTCTTTTAAGTTTTCTGGTACATCGCGCACCCATTTTTCATAACATTCAACCAACTGCCCTAAAATGGCTTTACTTTGACTAGGGTTCCATTTGGCAATCTTTTCTGGAAAATCCTGCAAAATTTTAGGCATGTGTTCGAGCAAGTAAGGCTTGTAACCTTTTTCACCAAGAATAAAATGATTGCGTGAACCATCTTTGTCATAACTTATTTCGTAACGTCTTGCTGTACCATCTAATACGGCAAAATCAAAAGTGGAAACAGGAATAGTAACTTTATCCCCTTCGTTCAAATTTTTAACGTGTACGAGTCGCTCTAAACCTTCTGGGCGTGAATGACAAATAACATGTGGGTACCAAATATCAGCCACATCTGGATCGCCTGTTCCAACATCAACATTCCATGTTACTTCACCTTGTGGTGTATCCCAATGCACCATGACATGACAACCATTATGTTGTCGGTTTAAAACAATCCATTCTTGTGTTAATGATTTACGTTGCTCCATACGACGCATGGCATCCATCGCCACATACAATGGGAATTTATCTCGAAAAATTAACGCAGAGACTTGTGGCGCAATTCCTCCTCGTACTTTTGAAAACCGCTCTTGCAATGTTTCTTGAATTTTTAACAAAATACGACGAGCATCTTTAGCAGCAACAATCACACGAAAACCGTGTGCATCTAAAGAAATTGGCATGGCATAGTTTTCAGTCTCAACACCTATCATACTGAGCAATTCCAACCACACATCGTTTAAATCATCCCAAGTGCGTGATAATCGCGCTGGTGAAGCGTGCTTTCGCATTCCAAACAATAAAAGTTTGTCCCCTTCATGGCGACATAAATCCTCAGGTACAAATTCTTTGAAGAAAAAGTTTTCTGCTACTTCAATTGCTTTTTCGGCAGTGGTCTTGTTACCAATTGCACGCGCATCTGCATTTTTTGCCCAATAATCGTCACCTAGTAATTTTTTTATTTGGTCAAGCCGTTTATTCTCACCAAGAAAATCCTGAAGTTCTTCATTTGACGGATGACTTTTTAATTTTTCCCAAACTTCCTGTAGAAAATCGCCTGCCTCTAAAATAGACAACTTGTTGCCATCAATGTCACTTACAGGTCTTGCCAACTGGGTAACAAACGCCTCACCGCTTACAATCTTTTCGGCATCTATATTGACTGAAATCATCACAACTCGTGCATTACCTTCGCTATTCCGCTTTTTACGAATTTTTTGCAGATTAAATGTCTCAGGACTAAAACCGAAATGCAATTGCTGAGATTTTTTCCAACGATCAGTATTTTCTTCACTCAAATTAAGACAATGATCACACCAGCCTTGTGGTAATTTTGTTTCGTCGTCATCAAGTCCAGAATCGTAAATTTCTAACTCCCGTACCGACGCGGGACGAATACCACATTGAGCGCAAATTTGAACTTGAACGCCCGAATCCCTGCGCCACAAACTTTTCAATTCATCAATGCCAGCTTGCAACAGTTCTTCATTTTTTCCTTGCAACGTAAATGGCACAACATCAGGGTAATCTGTCAAATAAAGGGCTGGTTCAGTCCACGCAATCCGAACCGTTGTACCAACACCCAACGCTTTCGCAACAATGTTCAAAATGTCCTGTCTGTAACTATCAACAAGATGCGTTTTAAATAATGCCGTAGATTTACTTTCATCTCCAACTTCATAAAATGCGGGGACGGCAAAAATTGCTCCATTGTCA
>JBASLW010000177.1:0-8253 GCA_049656545.1 Methylococcaceae bacterium | reverse complement strand
ACCTAACACAGATAGATATTCCAAAATTTGTTCACTCACGATATTTACGTCGATATAAACAATTTCTTCTTGAACATTTTCGATTTCTGGTAATTCAGGTTCGATAATTTTGAGAATTTCAACAAATAAGTCAGTCGCTTGTTCAATCGTATTTTCGTCACTTTCAAGTAATTTTTGCAATTCACGCAACGCGATTTGTTGCGCTGAATCGGTGTATTGTTTTAACAAAAAATTAAATAGCAACTCGACATTTAACTTTTTCTTTTTAGGCGGCAGATTTTTAATCGATTCCGAAAACAGTTTGAGTTCTGTTTTTAACGCAATCGGTTCAAGTTCATCTTTAACATGATTCCGAACACGCAATAAAATTGGGTCTAAATTTTTATCCTGACCTTCATTTAAAATTGAAAGCTGAATAATAAACTGGCGTAACAATTTTTCTTTTTCATGATGTGAATGTTCAATTTTGTTTTGTTCGTCGAAAAGATTAAGGTATTTTTTGCGCCATTGTTCGCTCAAATCTTCGTTATGCTTATTAAAAAAACTCATAGTTTTCCTTTTTCTTTCCGACGATAAAATGACAAAAGTCCGTTATTTTTTAGGCGCACTTTCTTGTTTGATTAACGTATTCATCACTTCAATCATTTTTTCATGTGAACCTGCGACAGGACCACTGGTTTTATATTTACCGTTAATAACAATCGCTGGAACACCTGAAATGCCATATTTTGCGGCCAATTGTGCGGCTTGACGTACTTTTGTATCCACTAAAAATGAACTGTAAGCGGCTTTGAAATCCGATTCACTAACGCCATGTACTGCAAAAAATTTTGCTAATTGTTCTTCGGTTTCTAAATGTTCTTTTTTAATTTGAATCGCATCAAAAAAATCTTGATGCACTTTCTCAACAACGCCTAAGGCTTCTGCTGTGTAATAGGCTTTAGCGTGTTTGCTCCACAAATCACTAAAGACGGCGGGTTGGCGAATAAATACCACATTTGATGGCAATGTTTTTACCCATTTTGCCAATGTTGGTTCAAAATCAAAACAGTGCGGACAACCATACCAAAAAAATTCAATCACTTCGACTTTGTTCACGTCGCGCGTCGGTTGGGCGGGAGTAACTAATTCATAACCTGTTGTTGTAGCGGCTTGTGCTAGATTAAATGTCGCCGCCATTGCTAACGACAAAGCTAATAAACTGTATTTTGCCAATTTTTTCATTTCATTTTCCTTGTTATTTCATCATTGAAATGCGTGCAGCAACTGCTTTGATTTCTGCGTCTGTCATTTTCACTGCAATCATGTGCATCATATTTTCATTATTGTTACTGCGATTTCCCGCTTTGAAATCGGTCAATGCTTTAATTAAATACGATTTATGTTGCGAACGTAATTGAGGGAAACCTGCGGGATTATTGCCCTCGCCAAATGGACCATGACACGCGATGCACGCGGACACTTCACGTTTTAAATCGCCATTACGATATAAATCACCGCCTTGTTTCACAAGTTCTTCGTGTTCTGCACGTTCTTCAGCAGAATCAAACGTTTCTTCAGGTTCAGGTGATTCTTTTTGTGCTTCGTAATAATGCGCGATGTCAGTCATATCATTTTCAGTTAATGACGTAGCAATCGTTGCCATCATAGGGTCTTTGCGCGTTCCGTCTTTAAATGCCTTTAATTGATTCACAATATATGCAGAATTTTGTTGCGCTAATTTCGGGAACATCGGCATAGTGCTATTTCCATGTTCACCGTGACAACTCACGCATGAAGCGGTTTTTTGTTTTCCTGCACTGACGCTGTCGGCGTGCGAAGTTTCAGCATGAATTTGTCCACTCAAAAGAGCAGTCAACGCAAAAACAAGACTTTTTTTGTACATCGTAATTCCTTAGAAAAAGGTGAAGTAAAGGCGCGTTAGGTGTACACAAACCCGCGTGTGTGCTTAAATTCTAACCCAAATCAACATTCTACGCGAGAGACCATGAATCCGCTTTATCACCAAGCCAAATTTATCAACAGTTCCCCTGATTTAAAAGCAACACCACCCGATACAGGTTTAGAAATTGCGTTTGCGGGGCGTTCAAATGCAGGAAAATCCAGTGCAATTAACGCACTCACACGTCAAACAGGTTTAGCGCGAACCAGTAAAACACCAGGTCGCACCCAAGCGTTAAATTTTTTTGAAATCAATGAAAAACAACGTTTTGTCGATTTACCAGGTTACGGTTATGCGAAAGTTCCGCTACCTGTAAAAAAGAAATGGCATCAATTGATGGAAACGTATTTAACAAAACGGAAATCGTTGTGCGGCATGGTTTTAGTAATGGATGTTCGACATCCACTTACAGAATTTGATTGGCAAATGATTGACTGGTGTCAGCACAGCAAATTGCCATTACACATTATTTTGACCAAAGCGGATAAATTGAATTTTGGCGCGGCTAAAAATACGATGTTGCAAGTTGAAAAAGCATTAAGTGAATTAGAAACACCTTTAACGTTGCAATTATTTTCGTCTTTAAAAAAGATGGGACTTGATGAAATTCATACCGCGCTGAATAGTTTGTTTGCAGCGCGGCAAAATGCGTAGTTTTTAGTTACGCACATCGAATTCAATTTTCCATTTTCCATTATCTTTATTGGAAAATGCGAGTAATTCAAGCGTACCTACTTCGGTAACAGCTGAACCCAAATGCACCGAAACCACTTCGCCGCTACGACGACCTTCTTGGTCAAGCAAAACTTCGATTTCGTTTAATTCTGAAATTTCATCGTCTTGCCAATAATCTAAACGTGTGCCGAGGACATCTTCACGGCGCGTTGTAGAGCTAAAGAAACGAAAACGTACTTGTTCACCAACAATTAAACCAAAATCAGCATAAGGCAATTCGACTTGTGTGCCTTCTTCCATGCCAAAAGGTGCAATGCAAAGAGCTTGCACTTCGGGCGGCATTCCTGGTACGGCAGGCATTGAACTTTCTACGCCAACATAATAACTGGCTGCTGTACCGCCTTTGATGCGAACGCCTTTGCCTTTACGAACAAAACCGTAATACGCCGCGCCGCGTGCAACAGCTAAATCTAAATCAGCACCAGCAAGCAAACGCGCTTCAGGTGCATTTTCAGCTTTTAACCAATCATTTAAAACATCGATTAAACGGTCGCATAATTCTTGTGCTTTGAAAACACCACCGTTAAATAATACAGCCGTTGGATGTAAGAATGTCGCGCCTTCTGGTAAATCAATGCCGTCTAATTCATCAGCAGCGTTAATTTGTTTGGCTAAAAAGGCGGCTAAATGGCGCGTAATTCCTGCGTCTTGTGCGTAAGGCAAACCTTTTGTTTGCAAACCTGAACGAGCGCGTGAAACAGGGCGGTCGCCGATTGAAACTTTTGGTAAGAAACCTTCGATTAAAACGCTGTTCACTTCGTCGCGGGTTAATTCACTACGCAAAGTACCGTCAATTAACGACGAACCACGATTTGGTACGACTAACGGCACACTTGCAACGTCGCTTGAAAAAATCTTTTCTTTTGCGTCACGGCAACCGTGCGTTAAGGCTTGAACTTGCCAAGGTTCTAAGCGTTTTCCATCTTTTTCGATTTTTGCTTTGACGGTGTATGCCAACGCTAAATCCATGTTATCGCCGCCAAGTAAAATGTGTTCACCGACTGCAACGCGCGTCAAATCTAACACGCCATCTTTTTCAGTGACGGCAATTAAAGATAAATCGGTCGTACCGCCACCCACGTCAATAACTAAAATGACATCACCCGTTTTAGCTTGTTTGCGCCATTCACCTTGGGTTTGTTCAATCCAACTATATAACGCGGCTTGCGGTTCTTCGAGCAAAATTGCATGACTTAAACCCACCGCACGAGCAGCTTCAACGGTTAATTCGCGTGCAGCAGGGTCGAATGAAGCGGGAACAGTTAAAACTAAATCTTGCTCAGAGAGTGGCGCATTGGGATGCAAATGCAACCACGCGCTGCTCATGTGTTCTAAATAGGCTTTAGTCGCTTCAAAAGGCGAGACTTTTGCCACTTCATCAGGTGCATCAGCGGGTAAAATTGCTGATTTGCAATCAACCCCTGCATGACAAAGCCAACTTTTTGCACTCGAAACTAAACGAATTGGCGTTTTTGAACCTAAACTGCGAGCAATTTCCCCAACAATCAAATCGGGTTTCGGATTCCAAGGCAAAACAATCGAATTTGCGGGCAATTCTGCGTCATTCGCTTGATAAATAAAGGACGGTAATTGCAATTTTTCTTCAACAATGCTCGGTGAAGTCAGTTGTGAAATCCCCATTACTTGTTGTGAAAATTCAGCTTCGACATCGGTAATATCGGCATAAGAAAGTACGCAATGCGTTGTCCCTAAATCGATACCTACTGAAAATTTTTTGCCTTGCGAATCGTCAATGATGCTATGAGAAACTGGCGTTTGTGGCGCGACAAATTCTATGGGTTCAGCTGATGAATCGTCTTGCGCGTTTGACTCTTCAGAACTTTCCATTTCTTCAACAATCGTTTCATCAGGTTCAACGTCGAAATGCGCTGTTTTATTTGATTCATCTGCGTTCACTTCAACGTCTTTTTTTTTCGATTCATCTTTTTTAGAAGACTCTACCGCTTGTTTTTTCATTTTTTCAAAAAAACTCATAATTCAACCTCAGCAGGAGCAATAATGTTTGCGTTGTAACCTTGTACAGTGCTTGGCAAACGCACATCCGTTACTTGCCAGCCTTTGTGAATAATTGTGCCTGTAAAAGGTGGATTACCAACAATGTTGCCTGTTACACGAACTTTCGCTGCATCGTAACCTTCAATCAATGTAATTTTGTCACCTTCGTTTTCTTTCGCAATCGGTGAGAAAGAGAAATGGTCGTTTAAGACTTTGTTGCAACCTTCGTGAATCACACGCGCAACCATGCCAACATCTTCGTCGCTGTGTGCGCTCATATCTTCTTTGATGAAATCGATAAAACGCGCGTCGTTTTGCAGTAAATATAGAAGTTGCAACGCCGCATCTGGGCTGGCTTCTTTTAAAACAACAGGTGCAGGAGCGGGTAATTGAACGATTTTCTCAACAATTTTTTCGACTTCAACAATCTTTTCAACAGGCACTTCAACCGTTTTAATAATCGGTTCAGCTTGAACGATTTTTTCAACAATTTTGATTTGCGGTTCACTCGCAACAGGTTCTTTACGACGCGCTAATGAAATAACCAATGCAAGTAATGTGATAATCAATGCACCAGCCAAAATTGCTGATGTTCCTGCCAAACAAACGTGCCACGCATCAAGCGTAGTCGGTTTTAACGCTAAATCAATCGTGTAATTTGAAATATCCATGTTTGAATCCTCTCTAAATTTTTATAGTTTTTATTATTTTACGGAGCGAGCTGCTTCGTTATACATCATGTCTTGTAGAACAAGGCGTGTGGTTTGTAAACGCATTTGTTTTAAATGTCTATCGGCAATAATTTCGGGTACTTTTTCAGCAATATAAACATCGCGGATTTTGGCTAAAACCGTTTCACATTGTTTGACAATCGCTTCAGTGGCTTGACGACTTTCTTGTTTTTGATACGGTGCTTTTTGCATTTCTGTGGCGACACATTTTTTATAAACGTATTTTGATTCTTGAATTTTTTTAATGGTTTCATCGCTAATCGTGGTGTTTTCCCATTCGTCAGCGGTTTTTTCTTCGGCAAAACTACCGAACGAAATAAGTAACAGAGGTAATAAAAGTAATTTTTTCATCATGATTCCTACAAGGTTTAAGCGTGACCGCTTTTTTAATTTTACGCGAATTGCCTAAAAACAAATAACATTTATCGAACCTGTCAAGATTCGGTAAGATAACCGCTATTTTCACTTTTAGACTTAGTTAATGTTATGACGCAATCTTTTATTTCAAGCAAACCCATTCCTGTAAATGAACGTTTAATTATGGCACTCGATGTACCGAGCATCGATGAAGCAAAAGCACTTGTTGAAGAATTGGGTGACAGCGTTGTTTTTTATAAAGTCGGCATGGAATTATTCATGTGCGGCGATTATTTTGGTTTTATTGAATGGCTTAAAGCTCGCGGTAAAAAAGTATTTGTCGATTTAAAATTTTTTGATGTGCCTGCAACTGTCGGACGTGCGATTGCGGCATTAAGTCAAAAAGGAGTCGATTTAGCCACAATTCACGGCAACGACGCAATTATGGAATATGCAGCAAAAAATAAAGGCGACTTGAAAGTGTTAGCTGTTACCGCGCTGACTAGCTTAGACCGTGGTGATTTAGACGATTTAGGGTTTCAATGTGATGTAAAAGAATTGGTTTTATCGCGTGCCAAACGTGCTTTGGCGATTGGTTGTGATGGTATTGTGTCTTCAGGTTTAGAAGTTCCAATGTTACGAGAGCAATTAGATAATAAATTACTTGTGATTACACCAGGTGTAAGACCTGTTGATAATCGTGAAGAAGATGATCAAAAACGGGTTGTGACTGTTGAAGGGGCATTCCAAAACGGCGCAGATTATATCGTTGTGGGTCGTCCGATTCGTGATGCAAAAAATCGTAAAGCCATGGCAGAAACGATTCAAACTCAAATTGCTGCACAATTCACATGATTTTCGATCCTAATTTTACATCCTCATTATTAGTTGCCCTGTTAATGGGATTATTCAGCAGTCTGCATTGCATCGGGATGTGTGGCTCAATTATTGGTTCATTAACATTCAGTTTAAGTCCTGAAATTCGTCAAGATAAAAAACGTTTGCTACCTTTTATTTTTAGTTACAACGCAGGGCGCATTACTAGTTACGCGATTGCTGGCGCGTTAGCAGGTCTGGTTGAAGTATTGGTTACGTTGCCGTTTGGTGAAGCGCACGGACATCGATTGTTGCAAATCATTTCTGCGTTGATTATGACAGGAGCGGGGCTATATATTGGCGGATGGTTTCCACGTTTTGCTTACATTGAAAAATTAGGTTTACATATTTGGCGGCGCATAGAACCTTATGGGCGCAAATTGATTCCCGTCAAAGATTGCAAACACGCTTATTTATTCGGCATGGTTTGGGGTTGGATTCCTTGCGGTTTAGTTTATGCAGCTCTCGCATTGACGATTGCAAGCGGTAGCGTATTACAAAGTTCACTCACCATGATTGCATTCGGTTTAGGCACACTTCCTGCTGTAATGGGAGTAGGCGTGATGATTAGTGTTTTAACTCGTCTCGCTTCGATGAAACGCTTTAAACAAATCGTTGGCATGATTATGATTACATTGGCTTTATTTGCCGCATTCCCTACGTTAAACCCCATGGCGATTATGCCGCATACGATGACGCATGAATAATTTTGAAACTATTATTGGACAATCTCCACTCCTAGAAACCTTAATTCGTAGCGCGAAAATTGTTGCCGCCACTGATGTTACTGTGCTTTTAAAAGGCGAAACAGGAACAGGAAAAGAAATTTTTGCTCATGCGATTAAAAATGCTAGTCCAAGAGCAAACAAAGAATTTTTAACATTGAATTGTGCTGCATTGCCTGAAAGTCTGATTGAATCAGAGCTATTTGGACACAAAAAAGGGTCATTTACAGGCGCAGTTCAAAATACACAAGGCTTATTGCAAGCCGCCGACGGTGGCACGTTATTTTTAGATGAAATCAATTCTTTGCCGCTGTCAATTCAAGCAAAGCTGTTACGTTTTTTAGATTCAGGCGAATGTTTAGCAGTCGGTGATGTGCGCCCTTATAAAGTTGATGTGCGAGTAATTGCCGCGACAAATATGAATTTAACAGCCTTAATTTCAGAAGGGGCGTTTCGTTCAGATTTGTATTTTCGGTTAAATGTTGTGCCGTTTGAATTACCCAGTTTGCATGAACGTAGTGAGGATGTGGAATTGTTAGTTGCACATTTCTTCAAGTTGTTTGAAAAAAATCACGGTATAAAAGCGCCCAAATTCAGTAAAGCGAGTTTGAAAATTTTGAAGCATTACAGATGGTCAGGCAACATTCGAGAATTGCGAAATTTGTGCGAACGTTTAAGTATTTTATTTGCAAATCAAATTATTGAACCTGAAAATTTGCCGCTTGAATTTCAAAATAAAGAAAATCATCTCGAAGAAACACCTAACTTTGTCTTACCAAGTATGGGGTTAAAATTAGATTCGCTAGAAGCCAATTTAATTACGCAAGCCTTAGACAGAACTCAAGGAAATCGCAGTAAATCGGCGCGATTG
>JBASLW010000176.1:0-4418 GCA_049656545.1 Methylococcaceae bacterium | reverse complement strand
TTAAAAATGTATGGCATTTCGCTTGATGATTTACGAAAAAAAATGCCTGTTTATCGTGATAAAACCGCGTCATGTCCACCTGTTGGGCATTTTTACAAAGGTTATTACCACACATTTGTACTTGCACCTGCGACTTCAAACACCATTGCAAAATGCGTGTTAGGTATTGCCGATTCACTTGTGACAAATCTTTATTCACAAGCGGGAAAATGTCGCGTCCCAAGTATTGTTTATCCGTGTGATATTGCGCCTGAAATGGAAACGACCGCACCAAGCGGAAAAGTAATGGTTTATCCACGCAAAATTGATTTAGACGGAACAGAAAAAATTCGGCAGTTTGAATACACAACCGTTGTGGAAAGTGTTGATTTTTTAATTTCGACAATTCAACAGCGTTTGAATTCGTTAAAAAAGTAAGTATCGTTTTTGCAATTGCCTGAAAAATCTCTATAATTACCGCTCTTTTACCGAGCATTTCGCTCCTCCTTGCTTTACCATTTTGAATATGTGTGATGGAAGGCTTAACCCAAAAGGAAACACAATGCGTCATTACGAAATTGTCTTTTTAGTACACCCTGATCAAAGCAGCCAAGTACCTGCAATGATCGATCGTTATAAATCAATTATTGAAGCCACGTCTGGCAAAATTCACCGCTTGGAAGATTGGGGTCGTCGTCAATTGGCTTACCCAATTAAAAAACTCCACAAAGCGCACTACGTTTTAATGAACGTTGAATGTGACCAAGTTGCGTTAAACGAACTTGAAACGGGTTTTCGTTTCAATGATGCGATTTTGCGTAATTTAATTTTAGTGCAAGAAGAAGCCGTTACAACGCCTTCAATCATTTCAACAACAACAGCTGAAGAAGCGAAAGCCGCTGAACTTCGTGCAAAAGATGCCGCTGCGCGTGAAGCTGCAGCTGCACTTGCCGCCGTTGAAGATGATGCAGAAGAAGACTTTGACGCTGAAGACTTAGCAGAATAATTTATTTCACTATTCATTACGGAATTAAACATGGCACGCAACATTAGACGCAAAAAATTCTGCTCATTTACAGCAGAAAACAGTGTTCAAATCGATTATAAAGATTTGGCATTGCTAGGTGATTACATTACTGAAACAGGCAAAATTGTTCCAAGTCGTATCACAGGAACGCCTGCGAAATATCAAAGACAAATCTGCACAGCAATTAAACGCGCACGTTATATCGCGTTATTGCCGTACTGCGACGCACACGAATAAATCACAACTCTGATGGGATTTTTAGCAACTCAAATTATGCGTGGACGCTGGCAAGCCGCTGGGATTGCCATAGGTCTGGCATTTTTATCGTTGTTTATGCCACCCATTAGCATTGTTAGCTCTGCGGCGGTGGCGTTAGTTACATTGCGCCTTGGAGCTTACGAAGGTTTAACCGTTTTAGGCATTAGCGTTGTGACACTTGGCGTTCTAGGCATATTTTCTGGCAACGTCGAATTTGCCCTGCTTTACGGCATTGTCTTATGGCTACCGAGTTGGATTTTAGCGATTTTATTACGCGCTGGTCGCAAACTCGCATTGGCTATTGAAAGCGCCGTAATACTTGGCGGTGTTGGTATTTTAAGTTTTTCATTATTCAAACCCGATGCGGGTGAAATGTGGAAAAATTTATTAACCCAAATGTCGCCACCGAATGCGTCACTTGACGTACAGCCACAAATTGACGCTCTCGCGCATTACATGACGGGAATTATTGCCGCTGGTACGATTTTTGGCTGGATATTCGCCTTATTTTTAGCGCGTTGGTGGCAAGCACAACTTTATAATCCCGACGGTTTTAGAACCGAATACTTGAGTTTATCAACCTCAAAACGTTTTGCATTAGGTAGCGTGAGTTTAATTGCTATTGCGGCATTAAGTTCAGGCACAATTGCGGAATTGGCGGCAAATTTAAGTATTTTAGTCGTTGTGCTTTATACCTTTGTCGGTACGTCGGTTTGCCACAGCTTGCTTTCGCCATTAAATCAAGGGCGTTATTTAGTGATTGGCTTTTACATTACGGTATTTTTGATTCCGCATTTGTTAATTCCTGTTGCGACAATTGGGGTTCTCGATGCGTGGCTGAATTTGCGTCAACGGCTCAAAATAAAATAAGCCAAAACGGTTAAATCAAACAAATATAGTGCGCTGCAAATTGGCGCAAAACTTTATACAAAACCATGAGGATGGTCAGAATGGAAATTATTCTTCTTGAAAAAATCGCCAATTTAGGCGGTTTAGGCGACAAAGTTAGCGTAAAAAATGGTTACGCAAGAAACTTTTTGATTCCACAACAAAAAGCCGTTGTGGCAACAGCGAAAAAAATTGCTGAATTTGAAGTTCGTCGTGCTGAATTAGAAAAAGCGGCTAACGAAAAATTATTAGCAGCTCAATCACGCGCTGACGCATTAAGCAAATTGCACATTTCAATTGCACACAAAGCAGGTGACGAAGGTCGTTTATTTGGTTCAGTCGGTACACACGCAATCGCTGACGCAATTACAGCGGCTGGTGTTGATGTTGACAAAAGCGAAATTCGTTTGCCACACGGCACGATTCGTCATTTGGGCGATTTTGAAGTTCACGTTCATTTGCACGCAGACGTTAATGCGATTTGCGCTGTTAAAATCACTGCTGAGGCGTAATTTCAGCTCGAAAGGCGCGAAGTTTTCACTTTGCGCCTGACGCTAATAATTATGCGAAATCTTTATTCATTTCTATTTTATAGCGCAATTCCTCTTGTCATTTCGCGTCTTTGGTGGCGCAGTCTAAAAAATCCTGCTTATCGTCAACGTATTTTTGAACGTTTCGGCATTTATTCACAAAGTTATCAACAGAATGTAATTTGGTTTCACGCCGTTTCAGTCGGTGAAAGTGAAGCACTTTTTCCGTTAATTCATTTAATTCAAACGCGCCAACCTACAATCTCAATTTTAATTACCACAACAACACCAACAGGTTCAGCGCGGGTTCAAACTGTTTTTGGTGATAGTGTTCAACACGTTTATTTACCTTACGATTTGCCTGATGTGGTTGCACGTTTTTTGAAAACGTTTAAACCAAAAATAGCCGTGATTGTTGAAACGGAAATTTGGGCAAATCTGTTTCACGCTTGTGAAAAAAATCAAATTTCGTTGTATTTAATCAACGCGCGATTATCTGAAAAATCGGTGCGGGGTTATCAAAAAATTCCAGCGTTAGTTTTACCCGCATTGAATGCAATAACTAAAATTGCAACGCAAACTGAAATGGATAAAAACCGTTTTATTGAAATCGGCGCAAAGCCTGAAAACGTTGAAAATTTAGGAAATATCAAATTCGACGTGACGGTTACAGATGAAGTTTTGTCGCAAGGTCATGCTTTAAAAAATCAGCTTTTTAAAAACCGTTTCATTTTTCTAGCTGCGAGTACGCACGATGGCGAAGAAATTTTATTGATTGAAGCGTACAAAAATTTAAAAAAACAAATTCCAGAATTACTTTTAGCGATTGCACCACGTCATCCTGAACGTTTTGCCATTGTTGAAAACTTGGCAAAGAATGTAAATTTACAAATCATCACACGAACATCAAATCAAATTTGTGAAAATGAAACGGACGTATTTTTAATTGATACGTTGGGCGAATTAAAATTGTTCTATGCGACTGCCGATATAACTTTTGTTGGTGGAAGTTTTGTGCCAGTTGGCGGACACAATGTATTAGAGCCAGCTGCTGTTGGCGTGCCTGTTTTATTTGGTTTAGAAATGAAAAATTTTGCGTTAATTTCAACAAAAATACTTGCAGCAAACGCGGCTATTCAATGTGAAAATGTTACCGATTTAGAAACTAAAATAGTTGAACTTTATAACCAACCTGAATTACGAAATACGTTAATTTCAAACGCAAAAAACTTTGTCGCCCAAAATCAAGGCGCAACAGAAAGAATTTATAAACTTTTAAATCTTGAATCACTCACTTAAAAAACTATGACTCAAAAACTTTATATTCAAACCAACGGTTGCCAAATGAACGAATATGATTCGGACAAAATGCGTGACGTTTTGCAGGCTTCACACGGATTTGAATTAACTGACGACCCCAAATTAGCCGATGTTTTACTTTTAAACACTTGTTCCATTCGTGAAAAAGCCGAAGAAAAAGTTTTCTCTGCGCTCGGCAGATGGCGAAAAATCAAAGACAAACGCCCTGATATTATTATTGGTGTTGGCGGTTGCGTTGCCAGTCAAGAAGGCGCAGCCATTCAAAAACGTGCGCCGTATGTCGATATGGTTTTTGGCCCACAAACGTTGCACCGTTTGCCGCAATTACTCAACGAAGTTCGCTCGCAACATAAACCTGTGGTGGATATTTCTTTTCCTGAAATCGAAAAATTCGACAACTTACCCGAAGCGAAAGC
>JBASLW010000175.1:0-7548 GCA_049656545.1 Methylococcaceae bacterium | reverse complement strand
GTGTATCCTGAACTTTCAGTTCTTAGCTCACTAACCTACAAGCTTTAGCTGGTAGTTGTTGAGTTTCATGTGGTCGCATTACCCGCCCCACTGCTTGCAAGTAAATTGGTTGGTAGCTCCAATATGCAACATGAAGCGTCTGGCACGTCTAAGCCCTCAATGAATAATCCCATATTTGAAAGTACGGGAACTCGCGCCATTCGGTCAATGTTTGGTCACGTTCATTTGCAGTGTTAGAGACTGTAAATAATTCAGTTTCGGCGCGTGAATTGTATTTAGGTATGGCAAGCGACCAATGGTCAAGATGGTCTAAAATTAACATCGTTGAAAATGAGTTTTTCACACAAGACATTGATTTTATTCGGAACGACATTAAGTCGAACCCCACAAATGGCGTTGCGATTAAAGATTTTATCGTCACAATCGAATTTGCCAAGCACATTGCAATGATGGCAAAAACGCAACGGGCGCATGATTATCGTAATTATTTCATTGAGTGCGAAAAAATTGCCAAAGGTGAAATCCAAAAGTTGAACCAAAAACCGAAAGCAGCTTGATTGAAAATTACTGCAAGATTTACCGCATTTTTGCAACCATCAATCCTATGTGTGGCGCGTGATTGAATAGTGATTGCTAATCAAATTACCGCACTTTTACCGCAAACATTTACAGCAGCATTTCAAGCATTCGATTTAGATATGGCGCGAGTTGGCGGTAATCTGAAAAAAACAATTACAGCAAATTACAGCGGTAAATTTATTTAGCAGATTTTTCATGTGTTAAAGCCGTCGCGGCGTGTTGTTTATGAATTTCAGCCGCTTGCAGATGTTCTTTGGTTGTTCCAGCAGATGTGGCATTCTGTGATGTTACCGCCGTTCGTTCCGATTGCTCAATCACGGAATGGCTACTGGATACAAAAACTCATGCGGTGCAGAATGGGTTGTTATGCGGTTTTTCTGATTAACACACTGGCAGAAATTCCAAGCCCTTCGTGTAATCGCCGAATCATGTTAATGCTCAATTGGCGCGTGCCATTCAATACTTCAGTGACCTTAGCCGAGCCACCAAAATACGGGGCTAAATCTTTTTGTTTTAAGCCCTGTTGCTCCATTCGGAATTTAATCGCTTCAATGGGGTCGGGAGGGTCAATCGGGAAATGCTGCTGCTCATAATTTTCAATTAGCAACGCCAATAGTTCAATTTCATCGGCTTCACTACTGCCTTCGATGGGATTTTCATCTATCAACATCATAATCCGTTCTAATGCTTGCTCGTGTTCTTGTTGCGATTTAATAATTTTCATTTTAAAAATCCTGTTTATCATATTCAGCGTGCGTACCAACCCATTCAATCACTACAATTCCACCTTGATAACGTACTTTCACAACCAGTCTGTAATGATTGCCTTTGATGTCAAAAATCACTCGGTTTTTGGCTAAAAAATCCACACTGGAATAGCGATTTTTAATATCCTGTGGCGTTTTCCATTCTGCATTGCAAGCCTCATCAAACCATATATCGAGTGCTTTTTTAGCGTTGGCGTGTTTTTTATAAAAATCGATTAACTTATCACGTCCTAAAACTTTCAACGTCTTCTCCACGTTTGAATTATGGCGCGATTATAACGATAGTTACCAAACAGGGAATTTAATTATATTTTGACAAGCACATCATGGCGGCGTACCGTCGCTGTCGGATTTTGCCTTGTAATGTCACCAATGAACAAGTGCGTGTTGTGATTGAGCGGATGTTGAATTTGAATTGATTTTAAAGTTAGGAGATATGAAATGCTTGAAACGTTAAAAAACTACAATGAAAGATTATCTCAATATCAATGTTGTAGTTCTAATCCCGAACATATTTGCAATTGTGTTAATGAATTATCTATGGATTATGATTTAAGCATTAGAAATGCAGACACATATGATTGCCCCAAAAAAATGGACACTTATGTAATTAAATATGGGGTGGCTTATGCCAGCGAAATCTATCATTACCTAATAGCATCAGACTTTAAAACTCAACAACTACCAGCTTTAGCTGGTAGTTGTTGAGTGTTTGAACAGGTGGGCAAGTTATGAAAACTAGAGGGTAGGTTTTAGCCTAACATGTAGGTAGGTTAGGCTGTAAGTAGTAGGTAGGTTATAAATTCAATTTTTACAAAAATCAGTAATAGCGTGGATTTAAGGTGTGGGTAGGTTTGTTTTTTTTGATGTTTTATTGCTTCTGCTGTCACTCCAATTTGCGACTTTTGCACAATCTTTAATGCCTTCATTGCTTATTTTACCATCGTGAATTAAGCCAAGTTCATTATATCGAGCTGTTAGCCAGTCAATCATTGCGCTTTTTGGTGATGATTTTCCAAGTAATAAATTTTCATCTTCCATTGCTTGCCAAGCCCTGACGGCGGCGGCTAATTCCTTGGAATATCTATGATGCTGTGGATTCATGTAATCGGGTTCGTTGTTTGATTTTCCACCAAAGAAAAACTCAGGTTTGGAATTCCTAGATAACAACCATTGTTTAAAACTTTCTTTTTCAATAAGTGTTTCATGCCAATCAATTATAGGATTTGCAAGCAATTCATCTGGTGTCATCTTGTCTGTGTTATTTTTATCGATGTTAAAACGTATGACATATAGAGGGTAAGTCAAATAGTGTAGTTTTACACTTAAAGAATTATCCTTAATTGAGTTTATCAAAATGGAATAAGTCGCTTGCACCAGCTTCGCTTCTTTATTGTCTTCCACATAATAATAATCAATTTTTTATAAACTTTATTTGATTTGGTCAAAGAGCTATTGTCAGAATAATGAAAATCAGTTAGTTCAAATCCTGCAAACAAAGCCGCTGCTGTTTGAACTGCATAGGAAGTAGCTGCATTCCAAATTGGATTTATATTATTTGAACTATTCATATCATCGCCTTTAATGTTTTCGCCTTAAAAAAGAAACTAAGCAAATCTGTTAAGGCAATTCAACTTATCGCCCCGTCGGGCTAGGCTTAGTTATTGGGTCATACTGACTGCAAAATCAGCAAATTATTGTAAGAATTTCAAAATAGCCTGTGGTTGCTCGATATTCGCCATGACAATACAAGCATCTTCTATTTGCGCTTTAACATCACAGAATGCCTCGAACAAAATGCCTTGATTTTCCATTGGCGCACGATAAGTGAAAAGTACGTTTTCAGATTTAACAAATCCGCCACGCTTGAGCTGTTGTACTTTCATTAACCATGTCGCGCCATGTTCAATAATTTTTCGGCTGTCATTGTGGCAAAAGTGAATCGGTTTAATTGCCTTTTGATTTTCTTTATCCACAAAAGGAAAAGGAACATGGTATTTTTCGTTACCCAACGTGCCACTGATAAATTTTGATTCTAATTGCGAACCACGCAACAACGATGCAACCCGTTTTTGTATGATTTCTTCAAAATCTTCATGGTGAACAAAATTACGTTTGACGTAATGACCAAATAATTCATCAATCGTGGCATTGATGTTTTCGCTAAACAGCACACGATTGTTGCTATAACGCACGATACTTTCACGAGGGCGAATTAACTCATCATAGAAAGCTAATGTGTGGCGTGCGTTCTTTAGTTTTGCGTTGAGATATTTAATCGTATCAACGTAAATTCTTCGGTCTAACGGCTCAAAAAAATGGGTAATGCGCCCATATTCGCGCTCTGATAATAATTTGAAACACAACAGTCGGCTGTCATGGGCATAAAGCACAATGCCAATGTTGGCGAATTCTTCCGTTTCTTGGAACGGTTGAAAACGAATAATGCTGTAACTGCATATTTGCTTGTTCATAGTTTTAACCAAATGTTTCCGTGTGCTTCTTCGGTAAGTCGTTTTAACGTTCTTTGTTCATTCAAAATTGTGATTGGCTTCTTTCCAACTTTCGGGAACATCTGCCCACCATTTTTGCCAGTCTAAAAGCGCGTTTTGTAATCGCTGTTCAAATTGAGAACGTTCGTTAATTTCAAACTGCCATTCTCGAAAAACGTGTGTTTGCCAAAAATCTGCATGATTAAAATCATCCTCAAATGCTAAATTGTGGTCGATGACATAAAGTTGATTTTGCGCCCATAACAAATTGGGATTCCCCGAATGCGCTTCATTTAACGTTCGGTCTTCATTTTCTATCCACAAATCAAACAGCAAAATATCACGTTGCAAATTCGTATCGATGAAAGATTGGTAATCAAATTCATTGGCAAATTCAATACATTCCGAAGCAAAAACTTCACCATGTCCAAAATCTTTATCAAAAATATCAATCAACCGTTTGTCGGCATACGCAATGCAAAAATTAGGAATAGGTAAATTAAGTGCTTTGGCTAAATTGGATAATGATTTTTTAGCAGGTGTTTTGATGTAATCAGTCGGTTCTAAAACCACGCTTTCAGCAACAGGCTTGAACTTGAACGAAAACGGCTTAGGCTGCTCAAAGTTTTTCATTTTGGTATTAGTGACCGTAATTACTTCACTGTCAGCATCTTTTTTCACCTCATATTCAACATCCATCGCGGCGCGAATCGAGCTTGAACCGCGACTACGACCGCTTGTTGAATCGTTACCGCTATGATGCACTGGAATGACAGCCACGCCGATAGAACGCAAATACAGGTCGATGTTTTGCAGGAATTTAGCAATATCTTTTGCGCTGTTTTCGTCACCATTGCCTAAATTGCGGTGGAACGTATCGACAAATACCACGCCTATGTTACCGATAGCCTTAATCGTGTTTTGAATCGCTATCGCGCTGTTTTCGTCAATAAATGCCGCTGGTACGGTGGTGATATGAATGTTAGGCAATTCGGCGCAACCTTTGTCGATGTGAATTGCTTTAATGCGTTTTTGCAATCCGCTGTGACCTTCACCGCAAACATAAAGCACGCCTGTTTTTTTGGTTGCTCTACCATGATACGGAATACCAGCCGCAATGCAGTACGCCATATCAAGCACGACGAAACTTTTACCGCCGCCGCTTGCGCCAAATATCAAGCCTAAATCGGATTGTTCAATTAAGCCGTCAATTAACCAATTCGCCACATAGTTACGCGCCATCATGTCAGCAAGTGAAATCGTTGGAATGGTTGGCAATTGCGGGGCGTTATCGCTTTCGGCTTGCGCTGGTATTGCGTTATCAATCGCAACCGCATAAGCCCCGCCGTCAAGCTCAATAACTCGATGATTAAATCCAGTCTCTTTTGTGGCTAAATCCGCGCCATATTGTGCATTTTCAGGTGTGAAAAAAGTTTGTTTTGTTGCTGGGTGTTGTTGGATAGTCATGATTAGCCCTCCAACACAGTAGCCGCGCCATCAATGGCGGCATTTTTTTCAATAAATCTATCAAGTTCGAGCGTAAGCGTCATTAAAGCGGAGGGTTTGATTTGTATTTTTCATGCGGTGATACCATTGTTTTGAAGAGTAAAACCGTCACTGGATTTTGCAAATAATCTGGTGACAGCGTTGAGTTGGTTTGCAATATCGCACAATGGAACGACCGACCGTAAAGGTCGCCAAAACAACGCCGTCATAATGGATTTGAACGGCTCAAAATTGAGCTGTCCTAAAAATGGCAGGCAAAAAAATACCGACTTGATTATCGGCTTGTTATCGCCATTGTTACGCGGGTTGCAAATCCCGACCTCGTTATGAGGTGCGTTCATTCTCGCTGGTGTGTTGTGGTGTGTCAAGGTGGTTTTGAACGTCAACGCCCTAAGTTGAACGGATACCGTCATCAAACTTTCCCCATTGATTCAATCAATTTTTCAATGTCATCAACGCGCCATGCGGTCGAGCGTAAGCCTAATTTAACGGGTTGTGGATATTTGCCAGACTTAACGCCGTTCCACCACGATGTACGACAAACTGGAATGATTGGGTCGATTGGTGGATTTGCTTTTGGGTTGCCAATGATTTGATTGATTCTGTAAAAAGCTGCTTTTGCCATGTTGTGTACTCGCTTGAGTGTTGTTGAACATGGTTGGGTATTATTAGAATCTTTTTATTTGATGCCACAAGATATTTAATTTTGTCACCTCTTGTCACCTCTTGTCACCTCTTGTCATCTCTTGTCGTTTAATTGCAGATTTCTAACCCGCAATCGTTGCGGATGAATTTTTTAACCAATTGAAATTATTATATTTTATTTTTTATTGATAACGACCAACTTTCTAACCATGTGCTAGTCGGGAGTATAAAAAACATTAGAAAGCTAGGTAAATAAAGGGCTGTTGCAGATTTTATTTTTAGCAGGTATGACAGAAATTTGTCACAAAAAGGAGTATGAAAAAAGAAAACTAAGCCAATCGGTAAAGGTGTCCGACTTATCGTCCCGTCGAGCTAGGCTTAGTTATTGGGTTTGCGCGGGCGGTTTATGCCGCCTTCTCAAAAGGTACAACCACACCAACAAGTTTTAAATTTCCTAAATAATCCGCCCACGATTGCATCATTTTTCGACGCTCTTCTAAGTGTGCTGTTCGATTGTACGCCCTGCCATTGGGGTCTTTTACGGCGTGTGCTAATTGGTGTTCAATAAAATCAGGTCGAAAGCCTAGCACTTCATCAAGTAACGTTCGTGCCGTTGCTCGAAAACCATGTACCGACACTTCGTCTTTGCTAAATCCCATGCGCCGCAAAGCAGATAATAAAGCAACGTCGGACATACAGCGGCTACCATTTGGCGTTCTTTCACTGGGGAAAACAAAGCGACCATGACACGTTAAGGGCTTTAAATTTTCTAGTGCTTTGATGACTTGATTTGATAATGGCACGATGTGTTGAACGTTTGTTTTAGTGACTAAATACCGCCATTCTTTGGCATCAAAATCGATATGTTGCCATTCCATACCGCGTAATTCAATAGGTCGTACAAACACCAGTGGCGCGATTTGCAAAGCTGTTTTAACGACTAACGAGCCTGTGTAACTGTCTATTGCTCTAAGCAATGCGCCTAATTCTTTGGGATTTGTGATTGCTGCAAAATGACCACCATTAACAACCCGCAATGAACCGCGTAAAAACTGCGATATATCAACATCAATGCGACCTGTAGCGATTGCGTAACGTGTGATTTGTCCAAAGATTTGTAAGGTTTGACGGTATCAACTTTGTGAAATTGCGATATGCCGTCAAATATACCGCCATCAATGTCGGTATGTAAATGGATTTTATTGAACATCGTTGAACAATAAAAAAACCGCTAACCCTTTCGAGTAACGGCTTTATGAATCTTAATAAACGTCTTTAAATCTATATTTGGTGGAGGCGGGGGGAATTGAACCCCCGTCCGTAAGCACTCCGCCACAAGGTCTACATGCTTATCTCGTTCTTTGATTTAGTCAGTGACATTCCGACGAGCCAAAAAAGTCACCAACGATTCTGTAGAGTTTTAGCGCGTCCATCCCAGACAAAATTCAGCGCGATCTTATGTAAATGACCTCTGAGCGTCCCCGAAAGAACTCCACCCGCATAAG
This sequence comes from Methylococcaceae bacterium, assembly GCA_049656545.1. Lineage (GTDB taxonomy): Bacteria > Pseudomonadota > Gammaproteobacteria > Methylococcales > Methylomonadaceae > UBA10906. The sequence continues at coordinate 54 of JBASLW010000175.1, read as the reverse complement.
CACAGATGGTCAAAGGAATGGTGCTGTTATTAAGCAGCTAGAGCCATTGAGTAG
>JBASLW010000174.1:0-25166 GCA_049656545.1 Methylococcaceae bacterium | reverse complement strand
GAAAGAGCAAGCTCTTTCTCATCGTTCGACTTGCATGTGTTAAGCATACCGCCAGCGTTCAATCTGAGCCATGATCAAACTCTTCAGTTTAAATCAGTTTTGTAACTAGTAAATTAGTTACCAATTTGGTCTCGATTAGAATTAACTGACAATTTAAAAATTGCCGTGTTTTCTCTTGTTTCGATCATCTTGTTAATCACTCGATAACACCACAAGCATCCACACAAATTATTTTGATTTAAGTTTTTAAAGAGCTTTTGTTTTTGCTGCGTCTCTGCAGCTGATTCCGAGTATTCTACAGACTTTTAAAACTCTGTCAAACAAAAATTTAAACTTTTTTTTCATTTTGCCGATACAGTCCTCTCGAAAAATCAACTGAAAATTTTATTTTATCTTTAAAATCAATCTATTTTAGTAGCTGCATCATCTAAAAAAATAACCAGATTTTTTTTCGCATTCACTGTTGAAACAGGTAAATCATGACCGTCTTTCCACTGTTTTAATGCGTCACGTTTATTTGCACCTGTGATTAAAAAATACAAATTATCCGTATTACTCAACGCTTTTGCGTTAATTGTAATACGTTCAAAAGGCGGTTTAGGTGAGTCATACACTGAATGTACTACGTCATTTTCATTGTGAACATGATTAGGAAATAAACTCGCCGTGTGACCATCTTCACCCATACCAAGTAAAACTAAATCAAATGGCATCGCTGCTTCGACAATTGAACGATAAGCTGCAGCACTTTCCTCTGTTCCTAATTCTGTTGGCATATCAAAAATTTGACTTTTAGGAATTGCCACTAAATTCAAAAACGCATTCGCCGCCATGACGCTATTTCTATCAGCATGATCAATAGGTAATACACGCTCATCACCATGATAAATAAACCATTTCGACCAATCGGCATTACTTTTCGCTAATAAACGATACACTTTTTCGGGCGTTGAGCCACCAGCTAAAACTAATTTGAATTGCCCACGCGCGGCAATGGCTTCATTTGCCAAGTTTAAAATTCGCGCACACACTTCTTGAGCAATTAAATCGGCGGTTTCTAATTGTTTCCATTGGATATTATTTTGCATAGTTGCACTCTGGAGTTAAGGATGTACGCCATTTTTGGCTTTCTTTATCAAATAATCGACTGTCTTCTGGTCCCCAAGAACCTGCAGGATAAGTTGCTACATAATCGCGTTCACTCGCCCATGTTTGCAAAATGGGGTCAACGATTTTCCACGCTTCTTCCACTTCATCGAATCGTAAAAATAACGAACGATCGCCTTTTAACACGTCTAGCAATAAATCTTCGTAAGCATCAATTGCTTTTTCGTCAGGATTTCTAAAACTCGCATCTAATGAACTGGTACGGGTTTTCATTTCCAAACCAGGTTCTTTCACTGTCATTTCAATTCGCACACATTCCTCAGGTTGAATCCCCAAAAGTACCCAATTTTGATTCATACAATGAATTTCTGTGTCGCGGAAAAAATGTAACGGCGGTTGACGAAAACAGATAGAAATCACAGATTGCGATTTTTTCATGCGTTTTCCAGTTCGCAAATACATTGGAACGCCCTGCCACCGCCAATTATCTACATACAATTTCATCGAGGCATACGTTTCTGTAATACTATCTTGCGGAATGCCTGTTTCTTGTAAATAGCCATTAACGTGTTCATCATTCACTGTACCGTTAGCATATTGAGCGCGGTAAGCATGAGCATGAACAGCTTCTTTTGCAATCGGACGAACCGATTTTAAAACTTTCACTTTTTCATCACGCAATGCCTCTGCTTCCATTGAACTCGGCGGTTCCATCAAAACCAGCGTCAATAATTGCAACAAATGACTTTGCAACATATCGCGCATTGCGCCTGAACCATCGTAATAACCACCCCGTTCACCAATCCCAATACTTTCAGAATGTGTAATTTGAATATGGTCAATGTAATGACGATTCCAAAGTGGTTCGAGCATTACGTTTGCAAAGCGAAACACAGATACATTTTGCACTGTACCTTTGCCTAAATAATGGTCAATACGATAAATCTGGTCTTCACTTAAATAATGTGAAATCCGTTTTTGCAATGCTTGTGCGCTTTCTAAATCGTAACCAAATGGTTTTTCAATTACGACACGTTTCCAGCCATGGGATTCATCGAATAATTTATTTTTGCTGAGTTGTTCCATCACATTGCCAAAATCTGCTGGCGCAATCGACAAATAAAACGCGACGTTATTAGAAAATTGTGACTGTTCAAGCGTGGTTGCAAGTGTGCTGTAACATTCTGTTTGTTGTAAATCACCGAAGTGATAATGCAAACGTGCAGCAAATTTTTCAAAAACAACTTCATCAAAAGCGTCTTTAATTTTAGTTTGAATCATCTCTTTGACTTCGGAAAGCCATTTTTCTTGTGTCCATTCGCGCCGACCGATGGCGACAATTTTCGTACCTTCAGGCAATTGCCCAGCAACATCCAAATGATAAAAAGCAGGCATCAATTTAATGCGCGATAAATTTCCTGTCGCGCCATAAATAACATAAGTACAAGATTCAGCATTCATGCTTGGTGACTCCAAAGTCAAAGAAATTAAAAAGAATTAAACGTTATACGTTGTGGCTGAAACGTTACCGCCTTCACCAATCCAATCGGTATGGAAAAATTCACCGCGTGGTTTGTCGATTCGTTCGTAAGTGTGTGAACCGAAATAGTCGCGTTGTGCTTGTAACAAATTCGCAGGTAATTTTTCAGTTCTATAACCGTCAAAATACGCTAATGCAGATGAGAAAGTGGGTGTAGGAATGCCTAATTGAATTCCTAAAATCACCGCTTTGCGCCAACCAACTTCTGAAGTTTTCATTACATTTGCAAAAAAATCATCAAACAATAAATTGCGTAATTCGTGATTGTTGCTGTAAGCCTGTTTGATATTAGTTAAAAATTTACTGCGAATAATACAACCGCCGCGCCACATCAACGCGATGTCGCCGTAATTGAGTGCAAATTTATATTCTCTTGAAGCCTCACGCATTAAACGGAAACCTTGCGCGTAAGAAATCACTTTTGCTGCATAAAGTGCGTCATAAATGGCGTTAATCATTTCTTGTTTCTCACCACGCCCGCCAAATGTCGCAACAGGACGTTTTGGTAAAATTTTTGCCGCTTGCACACGCTCAGATTTTTGCCACGACAAACAACGCGCAAATACCGCTTCACCAATCAACGTCAATGGAATACCTAATTCTAATGCGTCAATTCCTGTCCATTTACCAGTACCTTTTTGTCCAGCTGTGTCTAAAATTTTGGTTAAAAGTGGCGAGCCGTCTTCGTCTTTGTATCCCAAAATATCAGCGGTAATTTCCATCAAATATGAACCTAATTCGCCTTTGTTCCATTCGATGAAAATGGAACGGATTTCATCAACACTTAACCCCAAACCTTCTGAAAGCAATTGGTAGGCTTCACAAATTAACTGCATATCGCCATACTCGATACCGTTGTGAACCATTTTGACGTAATGCCCAGCGCCGTTATCGCCCACCCAATGACAGCAAGGTTCGTCTTCAACTTTGGCACAAATAGCTTGAAAAATCGGCTTAACGGTTGCCCAACCTGCGCGATTGCCGCCTGGCATCATTGATGCACCATAATGTGCGCCTTCTTCACCACCTGAAACGCCCATGCCGATAAAGTTCAAACCTTTTTCGCTCAATTCTGCAACTCGGCGGTTTGTGTCGGTATAAAGTGAATTTCCACCATCAACAATGATGTCGCCTTCTGACAATAATGGCACTAATTTATCAATATAAAAATCAACAACTTCGCCTGCTCTTACCATCATAAAAACAATGCGCGGAGAGTCTAAATTGTCTATAAATTCTTGTAACGAATGTGTGCTGATAATCGCTGAATTTTCAACTGCTGCCGTATTTTCTGTTTCTGAATCAACAAATGAATCTGCAACGCCTTCTGCATATTCATAAACTGCGACTTTAAAACCATGATCACGCATATTCAACGTTAAGTTTTTGCCCATTACACCCAAACCGAGCATTCCAATTTGTGCTTTCATATTTTTGCCTTTTGATGAAATTGAGGAGCGTAAATTTTAACACGTTCCATTATTAAAAAATTCTTTCGCCGCGATTACATCATGACGAATTTGAGTTTGTAATTGTTCAAGTGAATTAAAGCGCATTTCAGAGCGTAATTTTTGTTTGAAAATCACGCTCACATAACGTCCATAAATATCTTGATTAAAATTAAATAAATGTGTTTCTAAAATAACTTTGTGATGTCCTTCGATTGTCGGACGAATACCAACATTTGCAACGCCTTGAAATTCAATATTATCAATCCCTGTCATTGTCACTGCAAAAACGCCACGAATCGGTGTATTTCGACGTAACATTTTGATATTTGCTGTTGGAAAACCGAGTGTTCGCCCAAGTTTATCGCCTTGTGCAACACGCCCACAAATCGAATAATCACGCCCTAAAAGTTGTTGAGCTTCAGTTAAATTATCTTCATTCAGCGCATCTCGAATCAACGTACTACTTACACGCAAATCAGACAAAAGATATGAAGTCGATTTTTCAACTGAAAATCCAAGTAATTCGCCCTGCTCCTTAAGCAAATGAAAATTACCGCGTCGCGCCTTGCCAAAATGAAAATCATCGCCAATCACTAAATGTTTGACATTTAATTTTGAAACCAAAATTTGCTCAATAAATTGCTCAGGTTCGTGATTTGCTAAAGCTCGATTGAAACGCACAATGACAACGTTATCAATTGGCAATTCATTGAGTGCAAGCATTTTTTCTCGCAACCGCATTAAGCGTGATGGCGCATTATCGGCTAAAAAGTATTCAAGCGGTTGCGGCTCGAAAAGCATAATCGCAGTTGGCAAATTTAATTGTCGTCCACGCGCTGCGAGCGTTTCAATCACAGCGCGATGTCCTAAATGTACGCCATCAAAATTACCAATAGTTAAAACACAGCCGTTTTTAAAAAGCGGCAAATTTGAAAAACCTCGAATTAAACGCATTTTTAAAGTTTAAAAGTCAGGAATGAAAAATGATGATTAAAAAAAAACCCTGTGAGCGAACTCACAGGGTTTTTATCAGCAATAAATGCAATGATTATTTCATCATTGATTTTTTGAACATGCTGTCCAATTTGCTGTTTGTGTCTTGTGCATATTGAGCAGCACGGTTTGCAGCTGATTCAGCAGCAGCAGCGCGTGAAGCCGCATCAGCAGCAGCAGATTGTGCGCTATTAGCGTCAGCAGATGCTTGAGCAACTGACGTTTTTAATGTGTCAATTTGTGATTGCAAATGTGTGATGTCGTCTGTGCTTGCACAACCTACAACTACAGTAGCAACTAAAGCAACCATTGATAATTTAACAAATTTTTTCATGAGATTTTCCTATTTAAAAGAGAGAACTTAACGAGAATTTTTACTACAAAAACAACCTATAACAACTTATAGTTAAGTATAATTCTAACTATCTGTTGCTATATTTTCCAGTTTTATTTTATTTTAACCAGCGTACCAGTATCAACTATTTGGCTTAAATGGTCGATTTGTGAATTTGTCAACGCAATGCAACCATGCGTCCAATCGAAAAATTCATGAACTCGCGCATCAGCACTTCCTAAGCCATGAATACCAATTTGTCCCCCTAACGGCGTGTCTTGTGGCGGAATTTGACCCAAATCATGAGCGCGAACAATTCGTTGATATTGCCGTTCGTTGATAATTCCTTTATCAAACGCATTTTCAGCATCTTGCACTGAAGGATAAGTCAGTCCAAAAAAGCGTTTGAACATACTTTTGTCGCCAACCCAACCGATTCGATATTCGCCATGGGGCGTGATATTGTCACCACGATGCGTTTTGAAACCTGCCCCACCTCGCCCAATGGCAACGTGTTCTAGCGTTTCAACAGTTTCATCACCTTTTTTCACTTCAATTTTTTTCGCTTTTGTATCAATTAACAACCAAACTTGATTAGATTGCAATTCGGCACTCGCCGTGAATGACGCAAAAAATAAACTCATAAATAATAATAAATAAGCGCGTAACATATTTTCCTCTACACTTTAAAAACATTTTGATGTACTTTTAACAAGCAACACATATACCAACTTTTTGAGGATTATTATGCACATAAAAACGATTTCTACTCAAACTTATAAAGACCAAAATCCTGGTACGTCAGGTTTGCGAAAAAAAGTAAAAGTCTTTAAACAAAAAGGATATTTAGAAAATTTTGTGCAATCAATTTTTGACGTATTGCCTAATTTTCAAGGTAAATCGCTCGTTATTGGCGGCGATGGACGCTATTTCAACCGCGAAGCAATTCAAACTATTATTAAAATCGCCGCAGCAAATGGTTTTGGCGAATTGATTATTGGACAAAACGGTATTCTTTCAACGCCAGCCGCCTCGCATATCATTCGAAAATATGGCGCATTTGGCGGTTTAATTTTATCAGCAAGCCATAATCCTGCTGGTGAAAATGAAGATTTCGGCATCAAATACAACGTCAGCAACGGCGGACCTGCCCCTGAAAAAGACACGTTGGCATTTTTTGCACGAAGTAAAGAAATTGAAAGCTACAAACTTGCTGATTTGCCTGAAATTAACTTAGACGAAATCGGCACGCAAAACATTGATGGTTTAAAAATCACGATTATTGATTCCGTTGAAGATTACGCGCAGTTGATGAAATCAATTTTCGACTTTGATTTACTCAAACAAAGTATTCAAAACGGTTTTATTACGCTTTCATTTGACGCAATGAGTGCTGTTACTGGAAATTACGCGAAACGCATTTTGGTTGAAATGCTTGGTGCGCCTGCTGATTCTGTGAAAAATGGGACACCGCTTGAAGATTTTGGCGGTCATCATCCCGACCCAAATTTAATTCACGCGCATGAATTAGCCGATTTAATGTTTAGTGAAAATGCTCCCACTTTCGGCGCGGCTTCGGACGGTGACGGCGATAGAAATATGATTATGGGCAAAGGCATTTTTGTTACGCCAAGCGACAGCCTTGCGATTTTGGCGGCAAATGCAACGTTAATTCCTGCTTATGCGGCAGGTTTAAAAGGCGTGGCGCGTTCAATGCCAACTAGCCAAGCTGTCGATAGAGTGGCGGCAAGTTATAAAATTCCGTGTTATGAAACACCAACAGGTTGGAAATTTTTTGGCAATTTGCTTGATGCAGACAAAATCACACTTTGCGGCGAAGAAAGTTTCGGCACAGGTTCGCAACACGTTCGCGAAAAAGATGGACTTTGGGCAGTATTATTTTGGTTGAATTTAATCGCGCGTCGTCGTCAATCGGTCGAAGAAATTGTGCATGAACATTGGCAAAAATTCGGACGCGATATTTACAGTCGTCATGATTACGAAGCGGTTGATTCTGAGATTGCAAATCAAATTATGGTAAGTTTGCGTGAACAGATTACAACCTTGGAAGGTCAAGTTTTTGGCGACTTTGTTGTGAAATATGCAGATGAATTTTGCTATCATGATTCAATTGATGGTTCAACAAGCGCAAATCAAGGTTTTAGAATTGGTTTTACAAATGGCTCGAGAATCGTTTTTCGTTTGTCAGGCACTGGAACAGTTGGCGCGACGTTGCGAATTTACATCGAACGTTTTGAACCTGATTCGACAAAACATAATCAAGACCCACAAATTGCCTTGGCAGAATTGATTGCATTAGCAGAAAAATTCTGCGGCGTAAAATCGCGTACAGGTCTTACTGAACCTACTGTGATTACTTGAAAAATAAATAAAAAAAACCTGTTCATGAATTTATGAACAGGTTTTCAATTTCCATTCATCGTTGATAATTCTTTAATTATTTTTGCCAAATGTTTCACCCCTGCCCCGACAAAATCTGGATTCGCTAAAATCAAATACAATGGTACTTCAATAATTCCGCCTTCTCTTAATGGCAATGGCAACAGAACGCCTGCTTTGAGTTCGTTGGCAATATGCGTTTCTGGCAACCAAGCAAAACCAAATCCCATGCTGACAGCTTGAATCGAGGTACTGATATTACTAACCGTCCATCTTTGGTCTACTTCAACAGACATAGCGCGTCTATCGCGTTTGCTTCCCGAATCGCGCACCACAATGTGACGATGCGCTTTTAAATCTCGACTGGTTAATTCGCGTCCCATTTTGTGCAGCGGATGATTCACATGAGCGACGGCAATTAACTTCACGCGCATTAACAATTCGCCTAAAAATCCCGCTGGCTGATGTGGCGAAATAACTAAATCCGCTTCGCCTGTTAGCAACGCATCGGCTGTACCTCCTAGCACTGATTCAATCAATTCAACGCGCGTGCGCGGACTGTCTTGACTAAAACGATCTAAAAAAGTCAGCAATAATTTCGAGGGAAAAAGAATTTCGGCGGCAATATAAATTTCAGCTTCCCAACCTGCCGAAAGTTGACGGGTGGCTTTTTCTAAATCACTGGCTTCACTGACTAATGCTAAGGCACGCCTGTAAAGCATTTGCCCTGTCGGCGTTAAAATCGCTTTTCGACCTTGAATTTCAAAGGCTTTCACGTTCAACAGTGATTCAATTTTTTGCACTGCATACGTCACAGCGGATTGGCTTTTACTCAGAATTTCAGCGGCTTGAGCATAACCGCCTGCATCAACGACGGTAATCAACGCCCGCCATTGTTCAAGGGTAATAATTGGCGACATAAAACATCAGATAATTAGATTGTTATAAGCCATTTATTATACTTTTTTATCGAATTGATTAACGGTTTAATACTTGCACTTTCAATCAACCGAGAAAAAGCCAATGAAAACGTTATTACAAATCCATTCCAGTATTTTGTCGTCAGCGGGTGAATCTAGTCAGCTAACGGAAAAATTTGTGGCGCAATGGCGCGAACATAATCCCGATGTTCAAATCACCCTTAGAAATGTTGCCGCAGATCCAATTCCACATTTAGATGCCGAGCGAATTGGGGCGTTTTTTACCGCGCCCGAAATGCGAACTGCGAGACAACAAGAAATTGCGGCTCAATCAGATGCTTTAATCGAAGAAATCAAGCAAGCTCAAATCATTGCGTTAGGTTTGCCGATGTATAACTTTGGTATTCCTTCAACGCTCAAATCGTACTTCGACCACATTGCACGAGCTGGTATCACATTTAAATACACCGAAAAAGGCGCAGAAGGATTATTGAAGGGAAAGAAAGTCTATATTTTTGCCACTCGCGGCGGAATGTGCGCAGGAACACCACTTGATACGCAAACCGATTATGTGCGGAATTTTTTCGCATTTATTGGCATTACCGATGTTGAGTTTATTTACGCAGAAGGGCTGAACATGGGTGAAGAATCTAAAAAATCAGCGTTAGAAAAAGCCGTCATAAAATTAACTAACTTGGCAAAAATTGCCTAAACCTAACTTATCAACTGTAGAGAAATTATTATGAAACGCATTGCATTTTTAGCTTTAACCGCTGTTATTTCAACATCTGTTTTTGCTACACCAGACACCTACGCTATCGATAATACGCACACTTTCCCGCGTTTTTCTTATAGCCACCTTGGTTATTCAACGCAGTTGAGCCATTTTGATAAAACATCGGGCAACTTCGTGATTGATCGTGAAGCAAAAACGGGTTCTGTGAACGTTACGATTGATACAAAGTCAGTCCATACAGGCTCTTCGTTGTTCAATGAACATATTCAAGGTGCCGACTTTTTAAATACCGCAAAGTATCCAACCGCTACTTTTATCTCAAATAAAGTGAATTTTGACGGTGATAACGTCGCGTCAGTTGATGGAACGCTAACGCTCAAAGGAATCAGCAAGCCAGTGAGCTTAACGGTTACATCGTTTCAATGTATGTTTCACCCCATGTTATTGAAAAATGCTTGCGGTGCGAATGCGACGACAGTTGTAAAACGCACTGATTTTAATATGGGTAAATACGCGCCACTCGTTGGCGACGATGTCACGATTACTTTATCGGTTGAAGCGGTCAAAGAATAACGGAGGCAAATCATGTCAGTTAGAACGTTAAAACAAGTCATTCCAGCCATTGCAACCTCAGACGGCGCGGGCGTTAAATTACTCCGCAGTTTAGGACAATCGCAAGAAATTCGCCTTGACCCTTTTTTGATGCTTGACGAATTTTCATCCATGAATGCCGATGATTACATTGCGGGTTTTCCAAATCATCCGCATCGAGGTTTTGAAACGGTTACTTATATGCTTAACGGTAATATGTTACATCAAGACCATCTTGGTAATAAAGGGCTTTTAAACAGTGGGTCAGTGCAATGGATGACTGCAGGACGCGGGATTATTCACTCAGAAATGCCTCAACAAGAAAGTGGGCGGATGCGTGGTTTTCAGTTATGGATAAATTTGCCCGCAAAAGAAAAAATGAAACCTGCTGCATATAAAGATATTCCTGCTGAAGAAATTCCGACACTAAATTTAGAGAATGGTGGATTAGTAAAAGTCATTGCAGGCTCAGTGAAAATTGAGAATCAAACAGCAGTCGGTTCTATTCAAGGATTAAGCACCGAACCTTTTTTTTAGGTGTTCAAATTCAAGCAGGTGAACGTTTTGCGCTGCCCGTTTTAGAAAATCATAACGCCTTTATTTATGCTTATGAAGGCAATGTAATCATTGGTCAAGATTCATTACCCGCACATACCGTTGGTGTGCTTTCAACAGGTGATAGCATTGAAATTCATGCTGATAAAACCGAGGCGGCATTTTTAATACTTGCCGCGCGTCCTTTAAACGAACCGATTGTCCAATATGGTCCATTTGTGATGAATACCCGTGAAGAAATTGAACAAGCGATTGCAGATTATCGGAATGGAGATTTAACGAGTAAAACTTAATGCGAATTAAAGAAAAAGCCAGCATATTTTATTTATGTGCTGGCTTTTTTCATTTTAGTCGATGACTTTCAAACCACCCATATAAGGCAACAACACGTCTGGAATGTGAATTCGCCCTTCGGTATCTTGATAATTTTCCATCACCGCAATTAACGTGCGACCTGCCGCAAGTCCTGAACCATTCAACGTATGTACTAATTCAGGTTTTCCCGTTTCAGGATTACGCCAACGCGCTTGCAAACGACGCGCTTGGAAATCTCTAAAATTACTACACGATGAAATTTCACGATACGCATTTTGACCAGGTAGCCACACTTCTAAATCATACGTTTTGCTCGAAGAAAAACCCGTGTCACCAGCACATAAAAGCATTTTTCGGTACGGTAAGTTTAACTTTTGTAAAATCATTTCCGCGTGAGCTGTTAATTCTTCATGTGCTTGTACAGAATCTTCGGGCTTTGTGATTTGCACAATTTCAACTTTTTCAAATTGATGTTGGCGAATCATGCCGCGTACATCACGCCCGTATGCGCCTGCTTCACTTCTATAACAAGGACTGTGACACACAAATTTGAGCGGCAAATCTTTCGCGTCAACAATCACGTCGCGGACAATGTTTGTCACAGGAACTTCAGCGGTTGGAATTAAATAATAATCAGGATTTTCAGACGCTTTGAATAAATCGGCGGCAAATTTTGGCAATTGCCCTGTACCGCGCAAACTGTCTGCATTCACTAAATAAGGAACGTAGGTTTCTTGATAACCATTTTCGCCGCTGTGCGTGTCAAGCATGAATTGAATTAACGCCCGTTGCAAACGCGCTAATTTGCCATTCAACACCACAAAACGCGAACCTGTAATTTTCGCGCCGAGTTCAAAATCGAGTAAATTTCGTGCTGTTCCTAAATCAACGTGGTCTTTGACTTCAAAATCAAATTTTGGCTGTTCGCCCCAACGACCGATTTCAAGATTATCGTTTTCGTCTTTGCCTTCGGGAACAGAAACATCAAGCAAATTCGGAATGCCTGACATTAACGCATCAAGTTCATTTTGAATTTCATTTAATTCCGTTTCAGCGGTTTTTAATTCGTCGCCTAAATTTGCGACTTTATCAAGCAACGGTTGGACATCTTCGCCTTTGGCTTTCGCCTGCCCAATCGCTTTTGAGCTGGAATTGCGCTCACTTTGTAATTCTTGCGTTTTGGTTTGTACGGATTTACGACGTGCTTCTAATTCGCTGTAATTTTCGGGATTGAACGCAAAATTACGTTTTTTTAAGCCTGCAATCACAAAATCTAAATCTGTTCTAAATAAATGTGGATCTAACATTAAAAAATTACCTTATTTGAAAAAATGAAAACTATCAATTTGTTCGTAAATGATAGCATTAACCTTTTTAAAACAGGCATTCAACTTACGCATTACTTTCTTTATTAAGAAATTTTGTGATTTGAATAATTAAATATCGATTTTTAAAAATTCCATTTTAACTATGAATAAATTCTTTTTAGCACTTTTAATTGCTCAATTTCTTTCTGCCTTTGCAGATAATGCAATTTTATTTACGGTTATCGCGCTCGTGATGCACGCACAAAATTCTGCAACTTGGTATGTTCCCGCGTTGCAAAGTTCATTTTTAATTGCCTTTGTTTTGCTTGCGCCTTGGGTTGGCACTTTTGCAGATAATTTTCCGAAAGCTCGCGTTTTAATTGCCGCAAATTTATTGAAAGCGAGCGGCGCGGGTTTATTGCTCTTGAATGTTGAACCGTTGATTGCTTATGCGATTGTCGGAAGTGGCGCGGCAATTTACAGCCCAGCAAAATACGGAATTTTACCTGAACTGGTTAAACACGATGAATTGGTAAAGGCAAATAGTTGGATTGAAGGTTCAACGATTTTAGCAATTTTGTCAGGCATGACAATTGGTGCGAAAGTCGCCGATTATTCAATTCAAGGTGCGTTAATTGGCACAATCGGTTTATTTTTATTTTCTGCGGGAGTGGCGTTTTTGTTGCCGCGAATTGAAATCAAAAATGTGAAAACAAATGCGTCTGCTTTGCGTGAATTTTTTGCAGAAATGCCGTCATTTTTCATTTCACCACGCGCCCGATTTGTGATTTTAGGCTGTTCATTATTTTGGGCGAGCGCGGCGACATTGCGCGTGATTTTGGTCGCATGGTCGCCGATTGTTTTAGATTTACACAGCGCAACTGAAATTGCACAACTCACGTTATTTTTAGCGATTGGCATTATTGTTGGTTCAGCGATTGTGCCGCGTTTGATTCCATTGGAACATTTACACCGCGCTCGTTTTGCGGCTTATGGCATGGCTATTTTGATTGTTGCGTTAAGTTTTACGAATACGCTTTGGACAGCGCGAAGTGTTTTATTTTTAATTGGCATTATGGGCGGAATGTTTATTGTCCCAATTAACGCGGCGTTGCAAGAATTAGGACAACAAACGATTGGAAGCGGTCACGCGATTGCATTGCAAGGTTTTTTTCAAAATTTAGCGATGTTGCTTGCGGTGGGAAGTTACAGTTTTGCTGCTTCTCAAAATGTGAATCCAGCCATTGCAATGCTGAGTTTAGGCGGATTGCTTTTGATTGCGGTAATTGTTGTGTCGTTTAATTTACGGCGCATTCGCAATTAAAATCGCCCTTTTGGGTGCAGGATAACCTTCGCAAGTTAACGCAGAATTTTCAGAATCTAAAAAATCTTTCAACGAATGAAAACGCATCCATTCTGTGGTGCGTTGTTCTTCAATCGTCGTCACAGTAACATCAACCACGCACACATTTTGAAATCCACAACGTTCAAGCCAACTTACAAGCGTTTTACAACTTGGCAAAAACCACACATTTCGCATTTGCGCGTAACGGTCTTTCGGCAACAGCGTGTCACCTAATTCACCATCAATCACTAGCGTTTCTAAAATCAATTCGCCGCCCGATTTCAAACAATCACGCAATTCAAATAAATGGTCAATCGGCGAACGGCGATGATATAAAACGCCCATTGAAAAAACGGTATCAAAACAACTTAAATTCGGCGGCAAGGCTTCAATGCCAAGCGGTAAAACATCAATCGGTGCATTGTTGTCGTAAAAACGTTTGATAATTTGAAATTGCATCACGTTTAAAAGCATCGGGTCGATGCCAATTACTCGTTTTGCACCTGCGCCCAGCATTCGCCAACAGTGATAACCGTTACCGCAACCGACATCTAAAACCAATCGATTTTGTAATGGAGCAATATGATTTTCAAGGCGTTGCCATTTCCAATCAGACCGCCATTCGGTATCAATGAGAATGCCAAATAAATCGTAAGGTCCTTTGCGCCAAGGACAAAACGCCTGCAATTTTTCTTTTAATTCGGCTTGTAATTCAGACGTAATTTCGTCGGCATTTCCGAGTTTTATCGTGTCGATTGAAATATCACGAAACTGCGGCAAAATTTTTTGCAAATCCTCAAGCTGATTTTGCCAACGAATTAAATCACCGTGTTTTGTCGTATCAAACGCATTCGCAATTTGAGCTGGTAATAAATTAGCCCAAAATTCAACGTCTGCGGCTTTTAAATCTTGATATAAATTTGAATAATCCATTATTTCAACGCAATAAATGAAGCAAAATTAAAATACTGAAACCACAATTCAGCACTGTTAAAACCAACTGATTTCAAACGATTTTGATGCGTGGCGAATGTTTCAGGAATTAACACATTTTCAAGCGCGGTGCGTTTTTGGCTAATTTCTAAATCGCTGTAGCCTTGCGCTTTTTTAAATTCGTGGTGCAAATCAATCTGTAATTCATGTTGCCGCAAATCATCAAACGCGAGTTTCTCAGACATAATCAACGCGCCATTTGGCAAAAGTCCGTCGTAAATTTTAGCGAGCAATTTTTCACGGTCTTCAACAGGCAAAAATTGCAACGTGAAATTCAACACAACCATCGACGCATTTTTGATTTCGATTTCCCGAATATCCGCACAATGCAATTCAATCGGCGTTTTATCAGGTTTTAAAACACTTTCAAAACGTGAAAGCATCGCTTGTGACGTATCAACGGCAATAATTTTGCAATGTTCAGCCGTGATATTTTGTCGCATTGCAAATGAAGCCGCGCCGAGTGAACAACCCAAATCGTAACAAACGCTGTTTTGCGTAGCGAAACGTCCTGCCAACAAACCAATCGCGGCAATCATCGTTTGATAACCAGGCACAGAGCGGGAAATCATGTCAGGAAAAACGTTTGCAACGTGGTCATCAAAAGCAAAACTGCTAATTTGTTTGAGTGGTTTGCTATAAAGAGAATCTGTAATTGAATTCATTGAAAATAAAAAAGGCGCAAAAAGTTAAACTTTGCGCCATAAAATGTGAATGATGCGAAAAATTAGGAATTTTTCAACGCTTCTGCATTACGTTTTGCTAAACCGTCAATCACTGCATCGAGAGAGCCTTTCGTTTGAATTTCATCACTAAACGTTGTGCGATAATTGGTCACTAAACTTACGCCTTCAATCATAATATCGTAGGCTTTCCAGTCACCATTTGCTAAATACATTCTGTAATTTACCGCAATCGGTTGAATTCCAGGTTGCAACACTTCAGTTTTGACGACAACTTTCGTCGCGCCATCTTCCATTTCAGAAGGTAAAAAACGAATCGTCCATTCTTTGAATTCTGAAAAAGCGCGTGAATAGGTACGAACTAATAAATTTTGAAATTCTTTTTTGAAGCGTTTTTGTTCATCAGGCGTTGCTGTTTTCCATGCTTTCCCTAAAACTAAAGCAGAAATTTTATCAAAATCAACGTGTGGGTTAATGGATTGGTCAACAAATTGGGTGACTTTGTTAAAATCTTTCAAAAAATTCGGGTCTTGCATTTTTTGTTGGAATTTATCCGACGCATCTGAAATCGCTTGTTGTGGTGCTGACAATTCGCCTGCAAAAGTGCGGGTGAACGGCATAAAAGCAAGGCTTACTAAAAATAAAATAAATAAGGTATAGTGTTTAATTCTCATAAAAAATCTCAAAAAAAGTATAAAAAAACATGGCATATCATAACATTAAATTTCCTAGCTCACGCATGCGACGAATGCGTAAAAATGATTTTTCACGCCGTTTGATGCGTGAAAATAAACTCACGGGTGATGACTTAATTTATCCTGTTTTTGTCATTGAAGGCGCAAATAAGCGTGAAAAAATTGATTCAATGCCAGACGTTGAACGTTTGTCGATGGATTTACTTCTTGAAGAAGCACGAGAACTTTATATTTTAGGGATTCCCGCGATTGCGTTATTTCCTGTTGTTTCGGCTGAGAAAAAATCGGATGATGCGGTTGAAGCCTACAATCCAAATGGTTTAGTTCAAAGAACGGTTCGCGCGTTAAAAGCAGCTGTTCCAGAATTGGGAATTATTACTGATATTGCACTTGACCCATTTACCTCAGACGGGCAAGACGGTCTAACCAATAACGACGGCTACGTTTTAAACGACGAAACAATAGACGTGTTAGTGAAACAAGCTATTTCACACGCCAAAGCTGGCGCAGATATTGTCGCGCCTTCTGACATGATGGACGGACGAATCGGCGCAATTCGAGAAGCCTTAGAAAATCACGGTTATATTCACACTAAAATTTTGGCGTATTCGGCAAAATATGCGTCGAGTTTTTATGGTCCTTTTCGTGATGCTGTGGGTTCTTCGGGCAATCTAGGCAAAGGCAATAAATACAGTTATCAAATGGATTGTGCGAATTCGGATGAAGCATTGCGTGAAGTCGCACTTGATTTAAAAGAAGGCGCGGATATGGTGATGGTTAAACCTGGAATGCCCTATTTAGATATTGTTCGTCGTGTAAAAGATGAATTTGGTGTGCCAACATTTGCATATCAAGTTAGTGGCGAATATGCGATGCTTAAAGCCGCTTCACAAAACGGTTGGCTTGATGAAAAAGCCGTTGTTTTAGAATCACTTTTAGCGTTTAAACGGGCAGGTTGTGATGCGATTTTGACGTATTATGCAAAAACTGTGGCTCAATGGTTGCAGGATTAAAAATTTAACTTGTTGCTAACGCTTTATATAACGCAATTCGATAATCAAAAAGTTGTTGCTGGGCTTGCAGCAACAAGCGTTCTAAATTTTGCAGTGCAAGTTCAGCAGACAAAACCCGAAAAAAATCCATTGCCCCAAACAAATATCGCGCTCGAATTCGCTCACTTGATTCTTGCGCGAGTTCTACTTGCTGCGTTAAATTTTGAACTAAAAGTTGTTGTTGTTTTTCTTGAATTAACGCATTTTCAACTTCACTGACTGCGGTTAATAAGGTGTTGGCATATTGATTTAACGCTTGTTGCGAAACAGCTTCATTGCGTTCCACTTCTGCGATTCGTCGTCCGCCATCCAAAATCGGTAAAACCAAATTTCCTGCCAATGTCGCTAACCAATTATTAAAAAATGACTGTAAACTCGGCGAATTTGTACCGAAATTTGCCGACAAACTGAGCTTAGGAAATCTATCCGCAATCGCAGAAGCCACACGTTGGTCGGCGGCTTGAATTTTTAAATATGCACTTTTAATGTCAGGACGATTTTGCAAAACCGTTGCTGGCGTACCAGTCGTTGTTAATTCAGGCATTTCGATAAATTTTGCACTTGGCGAAAATTTCACCGTGTTTGGTGATTTACCAATCAAAACGGCAAGCTGATTTTCCAACACTTTCAACGTCGCAATCACAGTCAATTGATTACCTTTTGCGGATTCAAGTAATTGTTGCTGTTGTAAAACATCTGCAGCCGCGGCTTGACTACTCTGATAACGCACTTGAATTAGCGACACATTTTTTTCATTCACCGCAATTTGTCGCGTTAATAAATCCAACTGCTGACGTTGTTCAAGCAATTTAAACCAAGTGCTGGCAATTTTTGCAGTGAGAGAAATGGCTGCGGCGTTGACATCTTCTTGACTACCTTGCGCGTCTAAAATCGCCGCATTTTGCGCGTTACGAATTCGTCCCCATAAATCCACTTCGTAAAACGTCGCAAAACCAAGCCCTAAAGAAAGTAAATTTGTTGTGTCCGTTTCAGTGATTTTTGCAGTGTCGGTGAGTGACACATTGAGTTGTGGAATCAGTGGCGCACCAGCTTGTTTTGAAATAGCTTGAGCTTGTTGCAACTGATTGTAAGCGGCTTTCAAACTAAAATTATTAGCTAAGGCTTGTTCACAAAGTTTATTTAATTCGTCATCATAAAAGGCTTGCCACCAGCGTGTTGCAAGTTTTTGATTACCTGAATTTGAAAATTGTGCTGGCAATTCAACAGGTGATTTCACTTCGTCAATCGTTACGGCACATGCTGGCAAAATTAACGCTAAAAAAATGAGCTTAATTTTTCGCATAAAACCGTTCAGCGATTAACATGATTAACTGGCGTGCTAATTCTGATTTTTCAGTCATGGCGAACGATTTTTGACCGCCTTGCCAAAATACTTCCAGCGCATTTTCATCACGTTCAAAACCCCCTTCTTCACGCCCAACCCAATTTGCGGCAATCATATTTAATTTTTTGCGTGTTAATTTGTCACGAGCATAAGTTTCTAAATCGTGTGTTTCAGCAGCAAATCCGACTGTAAAAGGTGGTTTTTCCAACCCGCCAACCTTCGCCAAAATATCAGGATTTTTTTCTAAAATTAGCGTGATTTGGTCAGACTTTTTTTTAATTTTTTCATTAGCAACTTCAACTGGGCGATAATCTGCAACTGCCGCCGCGCCGATGAAAATGTCGCAGTTTTTGATATTTTCAAAAACAGCAGCGTGCATTTGTTCTGCTGTTTCAATTTGAATAAATATGCAATTCTTTGGTGGTGAAAGGGTCGTTACACCTGAAATTAGCGTCACATTTGCGCCCGCTTTTTGAGCGGCAATTGCAAGCGCGTAACCCATTTTCCCTGAACTTCGATTTGTTAAATATCGCACTGGGTCTAAGGATTCACGAGTTGCGCCTGCAGTAATTAGCACGTTTAAATTTGTCAAAATTTTTGACATCGAAAAATGCGAAATGATTTGCTGACAAATCGTTTCAGGTTCTACCATTCGCCCCACACCAAATTCTCCGCAGGCTTGTTCACCGCTTTCAGGCGAACACAATTTAACACCATGATTTTGCAAAATTTTCACATTCGCTTGCGTGGCTGGATGATTCCACATGACGTGATTCATCGCAGGTGCAACATAAACAGGACAAGTCGCCGCTAAATAAAGCGTTGAAACTAAATCATCGGCTAAACCGTGCGCGAATTTTGCGAGCGTGTTTGCGGTTGCTGGCGCAATCACAAAAATATCTGCCCACCGTGCGAGTTCAATGTGTCCCATCGCATTTTCGGCTTCAGAATCAAGCAATTCACAATGCACCGCGTGACCTGACAACGCTTGAAACGACAACGGTTTAATAAATGCCGTTGCGGATTTTGTCATAATGACGCGCACGTCTGCGCCTTGTTTTTTCAGAAGGCGCAATAATTCGAGCGATTTATACGCAGCAATTCCGCCTGTGACGGCGAGGAGGATTTTTTTTTGTGAAAGCATTTTTTAACGTGTTAATCGAATTTCAGCTTCACGATATTTTTTCGCGCATTGTTCAGCAACTTCGGCAGGTAATTCAGGTGCTGGTGCTGTTTTATCCCAATCGAGCGTTTCTAAATAATCACGCACATATTGCTTGTCAAAACTCGGTGGATTTGTGCCAACTTTGTATTCACCAATATCCCAAAACCGTGATGAATCAGGCGTTAAAGCCTCATCAATTAAATGCAATGTCCCTTCGTGATCAACGCCAAATTCAAATTTGGTATCGGCAATGATGATGCCGCGTTGTTTAGCGTAAGCTGACGCGGCTTTGTAAAGTTGCAAACTCACATCACGCACTTTTTCAGCCATCGGACGACCAAGCAACGCCACGATTTGTTCAAACGACACATTTTCATCGTGATCACCCACAGCAGCTTTTGTTGATGGTGTGAAAATGGGTTCTGGTAATTGTTGCGCTTGTTGCAAACCTTCTGGTAAAGCAATGCCGCAAACTTGTCCTGTTAATTGGTAATCTTTCCAACCTGAACCAATTAAATAACCACGCACAATCGCTTCAACAGGTAACGGCGTAAGTTTTTTTACTACAATCGCGCGACCTTCAACTTGTTTGTAATCGGCGGTATCCGTCAAAATATCTTCTAACGGAATGTGCGTTAAATGATTTGGAATAATGTCGCGTAATTTATTAAACCAAAAATTTGAAACGGTTGTTAAAACGCGCCCCTTATCTGGAATTGGATTCGGTAAAATCACGTCAAATGCTGACAAACGGTCAGTCGTGACAATCAACATATATTGATTATCGATGTCGTAAATATCACGTACTTTGCCGCGAGCGCGAAGTTTTAATGACGATAAATGTGATTCGTATAAAGCGGTTAATGTGGTCATGTGTAAATCCTCACAATGAAAAAAAGCCCGCTATAAAAACGGGCTTTATTTGCTAAAAAATCAGCAAGTTTTAGTTTTTCGTTTGATCGACAATCTGATTTGCCTTAATCCATGGCATCATTGCACGCAATTTCGCGCCAGTCACTTCAATCGGATGTTCTGCATTTAGACGGCGTTTCGCTGTCATTTCAGGATAATTTGTTGCGCCTTCCAAAATAAATCTTTTCGCGTATTCGCCATTACGAATGTTTTGCAACGCTTCACGCATCGCTTGACGACTTTCTTCGTTGATAACTTTAGGACCTGTAACGTATTCGCCGTATTCTGCGTTGTTTGAAATGGAGTAGTTCATGTTTGCAATGCCGCCTTCAAACATTAAATCCACAATCAATTTCAACTCGTGTAAGCATTCAAAGTAAGCCATTTCTGGTGCATAGCCTGCTTCAACTAAGGTTTCAAAGCCCATTTTCACGAGTTCAACTGCACCGCCGCATAAAACCGCTTGTTCGCCAAATAAGTCAGTTTCACATTCGTCACGGAAAGTGGTTTCGATAATGCCTGAACGTCCGCCACCGATTGCTGAAGCGTAAGACAAACAGATTTCTTTTGCTTTGCCTGAAGCGTTTTGTTCAACCGCGATTAAGTCAGGAATCCCGCCACCGCGTACAAATTCTGAACGCACGGTGTGACCTGGTGCTTTTGGCGCAATCATGATTACGTCTAAATCTTTGCGTGGCACGATTTGGTTGAACAAAATCGCAAAACCGTGTGCAAATGCTAATGCCGCGCCTTGTTTGATATTCGGTTCGATAACGTCTTTGTATAACGCCGATTGGAATTCGTCAGGCGTTAAAATCATTACGATGTCTGCGCTAGCAACCGCTGCGGGAACGTCTAAAACTTTCAAACCGTGTGCTTCTGCTTTTGCAACAGACGTTGAATTCGGACGAATACCCACAACTACATCGACACCTGATTCTTTTAAGTTCAGCGCGTGTGCGTGACCTTGTGAACCGTAGCCGATAATCGCAACTTTTTTACTACGAATGATTGAAAGGTCTGCGTCTTTGTCATAATAAACTTGCATTGTTTTTCCTGTGTAAAGGTTAAAGTTAAAAAATTAAAAATGGGCTGTAAATTACAGCAATTCAATATCAATATATTTTAAAGCGTTGTCGATTCGGTCGAAATCATCAAAACGTTCAAACAAATCATTTTCTAATTCATCTTTGTTTTCTGCGTTTGCAAATAGCGTTAAAACTAAACGATTTTCGCGTAATTGCAACGCTGTTCTAATTTCACCAAAAACATCAATAATCGGTTGTTGAACCCAAACTAAAAAATCCGCTAAATCGTGTTCAAAAAGATAATTTTTAATGTCTTTTGAATCATTTTTTAAACGAAACGCTTTTTGAATTCGCTCAAAAGAATGTTCAAAAATCGCAATTTCTTCTTGCGCTTTAGTTTGTCGATTCATCAAAGATGCAGCCCTTTTTCGCCTCGAGAAATGCCCGTCGCGCCTGAACGCACCACTTCAATAATGCTGTTATGGTCAACAGTTGCAATAAACGCATCGAGTTTGTCAGAAGGACCTGTCATTTCAATAACATAAGATGTTGGTGTAACGTCGATAATTCTGCCTCGAAAAATATCAACCACACTGCGTAATTCATCACGCATTTTGTCAGTTGTTCTGATTTTAACGAGCATCAACTCGCGTTCAATATGCACCGTTTCTTGCAAATCAATCAATTTCACAATGTCGATAAGTTTGTTTAATTGTTTGATGATTTGCTCAACGACATCTTCGTTTCCACGAGTAACCAGTGTCATGCGTGACAAACTCGGGTCTTCAGTTGGCGCAACGGTCAATGATTCAATGTTGTAACCACGCGCTGAAAATAAACCCGCAACGCGCGACAATGCGCCCGCTTCGTTTTCAATCAAAATAGCAATAATGTGTCGCATTATGACAACTCCCTGTCCGTTGTAGTTCCAATTGCTACACGCAATTTCATATCGTTATGGGCTTTGCCCGCTTCAATCATTGGATACACGTTTTCAGTTCTGTCAGTCAAAATATCTAAAAATACGGTTCTGTCTTTCAACGCAAACGCTTGCTCTAACGCGCCACGCACATCTTCAGGTTTTTCAACACGAATGCCAACGTGACCATAAGCCTCAGCAAGTTTCACAAAATCAGGAATTGTGTCCATATAAGAATGTGAATAACGGCTTTGATACGAAAATTCTTGCCATTGACGAACCATGCCTAAATAACTGTTATTTAAGTTAATAATTTTAACAGGCGTATTGTATTGCAATGCGGTTGATAATTCTTGAATACACATTTGAATACTGGCATCACCTGTGACACAAGCCACGTCAGCGTCTTGATGCGCGAGTTTGACACCGATTGCAGCTGGTAAACCGAACCCCATTGTGCCTAAACCACCAGAGTTAATCCAACGGCGTGGTTTATCAAAAGGATAATACTGCGCTGCCCACATTTGATGTTGTCCCACGTCAGAGGTCACGAATGCGTTGCCTTTAGTCACTTCGTAAAGTTGTTCAATCACAAATTGCGGTTTAATCGCACGGCTGTTGCGGTCAAATTCCATACATTGAACGCTACGCCATTGATTGATTTGATTCCACCATGTTTCAGACGCTTGTTTATTGATCTTATATTTTGCGTCTTTCAAACTGTCGAGCAATTGATCAAGCACTAATTTCACTTCGCCTACAATTGGCACGTCAACTTTCACCGTTTTCGAAATTGATGCAGGGTCAATATCAACGTGAATAATCTTTGCGTAAGGGCAGAATAAATCTAATTTTCCTGTGACTCGGTCATCGAAACGTGCGCCAATTGCCAAAATTAAATCACTTTCGTGCATTGTCATGTTGGCTTCATACGTTCCGTGCATTCCAAGCATCCCGACAAATTGTTTATCTGTCGAAGGAAATGCACCTAAACCCATCAACGTTTGTGTAACAGGAAATCCTAATGTGTGTGCTAATTCAGTTAATTCTTTGCTTCCTTCGCCTAAAATAACGCCGCCACCTGCATAAATAACAGGACGTTGTGCGCTTAAAAGTAATTCAATTGCTTTTTTGATTTGCCCTTTATTGCCTGTTGTTGCGGGATGATACGAACGCATATCAACTTTTTTTGGATAGCTGTAAGCGGCTTTTTGATCAGGTGCGGTAATATCTTTTGGAATATCAATAACAACAGGACCAGGTCTGCCAGACGTTGCAACATAAAATGCTTTTTTAATCGTTTCAGCTAATTTTGAAACATCGCTAACTAAAAAATTGTGTTTTACACAAGGTCGTGTAATTCCAACCATATCAACTTCTTGAAACGCATCGCTACCAATCACTGCAGAAGGTACTTGACCAGAAATGACAACCATCGGAATCGAATCCATATAAGCCGTTGCAATTCCTGTAACTGCGTTCGTCGCGCCAGGTCCAGAGGTAACTAACACCACACCAGGTTTGCCTGTTGCACGCGCATAACCATCAGCGGCATGGGTTGCACCTTGTTCATGGCGAACCAAAATGTGTTTCACATCATCTTGTTGAAACAGTGCATCATACAAATGTAAAACTGCACCACCTGGATAACCAAAAATATACTCAACACCTTCGTCTTTAAGACTTTGAATTACGATTTGTGCGCCGTTTAGCTCCACACTTTTATCCTCAAATAAACTGAAATATAACGTTTGTTGAGCGTAATTATAGTGAATTCATGCTAAAAATACTTCACTTTTTAGTTTAAGGGAATTGAGAGTATTTGAATTTTGTTTCCAAAAAGCACTCATATTTTGAAAAAATCATGTTAAATTCAAAAATTTTTAAAGACCTAAAAAATTATGACAACTCACTTTTCCAATAACAAAAAAATCCCCCTGTTAATTGCAAGTAGTATTGGCGTTGTTTTCGGCGATATTGGAACAAGTCCGTTATATGCCATTAAAGAAATTTTCCGTGAGCATTTAACGCTTGAATTTACACATATTTTAGGGGTTTTATCGTTAATTTTTTGGTCGCTAATGCTCGTAGTTGCGGTGAAATACACGTTAATCATCATGCGGGCAAATAACAAAGGTGAAGGTGGTGTGATGGCATTAACCGCTTTAGCATCGTCAGCAACCAAAGACAATCCCAACCGAAAACAATTGATTGTATTGATGGGCATTTTGGGCGCAACGTTATTTTACGGTGAAAGTGTGATTACGCCTGCAATTTCGGTTTTAAGTGCGATTGAAGGGTTAGAAGTTATTGCACCCAAACTTGAACATTTTGTTATTCCCAGTACGTTATTTGTCTTAATGGGTTTATTTTTAATTCAATCGCGTGGGACAGCAAAGGTCAGTAAATTATTTTCGCCAATTATGATTATTTGGTTTATGACATTGGCAATGCTCGGCGTATCACAAATTATTCAACAGCCACAAGTTTTGCTCGCTTTAAATCCGTATTACGCAATTCATTTATTGAGTGAATTAGGGATTAAAGGTTTTTTGATTATGGGTTCTGTTGTTTTGGTAATGACAGGTGCAGAAGCGTTATATGCCGACATAGGACATTTTGGATTAAAACCAATTCGTTATGCCTGGTTTGGCTTTGTTTTTCCCGCGTTGCTTTGTAATTATTTTGGACAAGGCGCGTTATTGCTACAACATCCCGAAGCCGTTGAAAATCCGTTTTATTTACTCGCACCATCTTGGGCGTTATATCCGCTATTGATT
>JBASLW010000173.1:0-5252 GCA_049656545.1 Methylococcaceae bacterium | reverse complement strand
CAATTTGGCAGTATCGGTGTTGCGTTAAATGAACCCGTCACGCGCTTGATGATTTCCGCAGGAAAAAAAAATCATCCTGAAAAATCATCCATTTCAAAATACTTAACGACATTTTGTCATGCGTTTTCGGTTTCTGATGCGTTGATTGTTGATGTGATTGAAATGATTCCTGAACATGTTGGGCTCGGTTCAGGAACACAAATGGCTTTAGCAATCGGTGCTGGATTAAATGCGTTTTACGATTTGAAATTAAATGTGCGTGATATTGCCGCTGTTATGGACAGAGGATTGCGTTCGGGGATTGGCATCGGCGTTTTTGAACATGGCGGATTTGTTGTCGATGGCGGACGCGGTGAAAATACAATTACGCCGCCCATGTTGGCACATTTTGATATTCCCGAAAATTGGCGATTTATTTTGGTTTTTGATAAACGTGGTCAAGGCTTACACGGACAACAAGAAATTCAAGCCTTCAAAACATTGCCGCCGTTTCCACGTTCAGAAGTCGAACGTTTGAGTTATTTGTTGTTAATGCAAGCATTACCTGCGATTGCAGAAAAAGATTTAGCCCGTTTTGGTGAGGTAATTACCGAATTACAACGTGCTGTGGGTGAGCATTTTTCACTCGCACAAGGCGGAATTTTTAGTAGTCACGACGTAGCAAAAGCGATGCGTTTTTTGACAGATTCTGGCGCATTTGGAATTGGGCAAACGTCGTGGGGGCCGACAGGTTTTTGTTTGGTTGAAAACGCTGACATCGCTGAAAAATTAGTCAAATCGGCACAAGCTACATTTTCAGAAACGCCATTACAATTTAGGATTGTCAGTGCGCGAAATCGTGGTGGCGAAGTGATAATTCATTAAGGCAAAAACTTTTTATGTGTATGAATTGACATCAAAATGCCAAATCCTGCACATAACGTTACAATCGACGTACCGCCATAACTAACGAGCGGCAACGGCACGCCAACAACAGGCAATACGCCAATTACCATGCCGATATTTACAAAAACATAAACAAAAAATGTAAAGGCTAAACTTCCCGCAAGCAAGCGACTATAAGTGTCTTTTGCTTGTGAGGCGATATACAAACAACGACTAATAATCAATAAATACAATACCAACAAACTCACACAACCAAATAAACCAAATTCTTCAGCGAAAACCGCAAAAATAAAATCAGTTGAACTTTCAGGTAAAAAATCGAGTTCGGATTGTGTGCTGCCAAGCCAACCTTTTCCATAAACACCACCTGAACCAATGGCAATTTTGGATTGAATAATGTGATAACCACGACCTAAAGGGTCAGCTTCGGGATTGATAAATGTTAAAACACGGTCACGTTGATAACCACGCATAAAATGCCATAAAACAGGGGTTAATGCGGTCAATAATGAACCTATGCCAAGAATAAACCACCATGATAAACCCGAAAAAAATATCACTGCTGCGCCTGAACTGGCGACCAATAAGGCTGTTCCTAAGTCAGGTTGCTTCGCAATTAAAAGCGTTGGAACTAAAATTAAAATCGTCGCAATTAACAATTGTTTTGAGTTGGGTGGTAAAGGATATTCGGCTAAATACCACGCAATCATCATCGGTGTGGTGATTTTAATCAATTCAGAAGGTTGAAAACGAAACGCGCCTAATTCAAGCCAACGTTGTGCGCCTTTGCCAATTTGCCCCAAAATCAACACGGCTAATAACAACGTAATGCCAATGCCAAATAAAATCACCGACCAGCGTTTAAATTGATACGGTTCAACATGCGCCAATAAAATCATCAACGTAAATGCCAAACAAACGCGCGTTCCTTGCCGAATTAACACATCTAAATTTTGACCACCTGCACTGTAAAGAATCACAAAACTTAAAATTGAAATCAAAATTAACGTCACAAATAAGGGAATATCAACGTGAATTTTTCGTAAAAAATTGCCTAAAAAAGAATGTTTTTCAAATTGTTCGTGACGAGTTTCAGGTGGTTTCATAAATTTAAGGTGTTAAATAAAAATTTAGGGTTCAAGTTCAAGAGGCAATTTTTTTGAAAAGAAACGATACAAAAAACCGCCTGCCAAAAAACCACCTAAATGCGCCCACCAAGCAACATTAGCGGATTGATGCGTGAAAAAAGCGACTTCTGTCGCGTTATGCAATTGCAACATGACCCATAAACCTAAAAAAGCAATGGCAGGAATGGGTAATAAAATTGGGTAAATAAAGGGAATCCAAACAATGACCCGTTCAAGTGGATATAAAAAATAGTAAGCGGCTAAAATACCTGCGATTGCGCCAGATGCGCCAATAACAGGAATGATTTGGCTTTTACCAAAGTACCATTGTAAAAAAGTTGCTGATGCACCACACAAAAGATAAAAAACCAGAAATGGAAAACGCCCCATTCTATCTTCGACGTTATCGCCAAAAATCCACAAAAACCACATATTTGTCAGTAAATGTAACCAGTCATCGTGAAAAAATAAATTACTAATAAAGGAAAATCCGTAATCCATTGGTAAACCAAAATCATGCGCCCATTGCGGATTGGAATAGCGAATAGCAATCATGCCGAAATGATTGATTGCCCAGTAACTTATCTGATTTGGTAAAAATGCCATCACGATAAAAATAAGCGTGCAAACGACAATAATTGACCAAGTCATTATTGGACGGTGATAGCAAGGTGCAGTATCTCGAATCGGAATCATAGTTTTTCTCCATGTGGTTTAGAGCGTTTTTAAGATGACGACAAGCTATTTTTTAGAAAAAAAAGTTTTGAATAGGGAACGTTCGTTTTAATATCAATAAGATTTCCCCATTCTTTCCATTGAATCAATAAATCATCAAGAAATGGTAATAAATCAATATGCGTTAAATGATATTTTTTGATATTAACTAATAAATTTGGCAACAACTTTTCTCGTTCCGATTCGACAGAAACACAATAATTTGCTAATTCTTGTGCAAAAATCAGTTGCGTGGCTAATCGATTTGTTCGTGCATAATTGACATTAAGACTACTTGTCAACGCTTCCAAAAAAATCTCCGAAAATCCCCAATCTTTTAACAACAACACACTCATTTCATCGTGGTTAATTCCAAATAATTTGGACTCCGTTTGTTTTAAATCGGCTTCATCATGCGCTGAAAATAAACAATCGCTATATTCTTCATTCCACGCGCTGGCGACGGCTAATCGTCCAATATCAGTAAGTAATCCGAATGTAAAGGCTTCTTCTGGGGCAATAATGCGTTCATTGCGATTCATTGCCATCAACGCTACTGCACGCGCTAACGATGATGACCAAAACGAAATGTAAGCAAATCCATTGCAACGATGACGACTATCTTTTGTAATCAGCGACAAACTTAACGCAAAATTCTTCACCGTTCCCATCCCCGCCATCACAATTGCATCATTAACATTCATGATATTGCGTTGATTAGTGGAATTTGCTGAATTAACAAATTTAATCAATCGCGCACTTAACGCGGGGTCGATTTTAACTAAACTTGCCACATCTTTAATCAATACATTATCACTTTGAAGCAATCGCATAATTTCTAATGCCGTCCCTGACGGCGACGGCAAACGATTTGCATTTTTTAGTTCATTTAAATCAAACGGGGTATTCATCAAATATGACCTCTCAAAAAGTAAAAAATGCTTTATATATCAGTTAATTTTTTCTTCGCTCGTGGATGCGAATTATCATAGACTTTCGCTAAATGCTGAAAATCTAAATGGGTGTAAATTTGGGTTGTGTTAATACTTTCATGACCAAGCAATTCTTGAACCGCGCGTAAATCTTGACTCGATTGTAACAAATGACTCGCAAAAGAATGACGTAGCGCGTGCGGATAAACGTGTTGTGGTACGCCTTTTTTGATACACCATTTTTCCAAGCGTTTTTGAACACTTCGTGAACAAAGTCTACTTCCATTTTTAGACAAAAAAACGGCTTTTTCCATTTCTGTCCGCGCGACGCGATGTTGTAACCACGTTTGAATCGCCTGAATCGCTTTGCACCCAATCGGTAAAATTCGCGTTTTTCCCCCTTTTCCCGATTGCACACGCAACGTTTTATCATTCAAATCTAAATCGGCTAAATTCAAATTGACTAATTCACTTAAACGTAAACCTGACGAATAAAATAATTCAAACATTGCCACATCGCGGACTTCTAAAACGGAATCTGTTCCAGCTTCTAATAAGCCGCTAATTTGATCAACATCCAATGTTTTCGGTAATTTGCGAATGGCTTTCGGTGCTTTGACGTATTTTGCGGGATTCAGTGTGACAAAATTATTTTTTAATAAGTAATCATAAAAGGTTCGCATGGCTGATAGTTCACGTTGCAAACTAGCACTTCCTAAGCCTTTTCGATGCCGATTTGTAACGTGCTGACGAATATCATTCGTTTGTAATTCTGACCAATGTTGAATTTTTTGTGCATCGCAAAATTCAGTTAAATGGCGCAAGTCGCGTTCATAATTTGCGAGCGTATGAACTGACACTCGTTTTTCAATCTCTAATTGTGTTAAAAAATCAGCGAGTTGTTTTTTTGCGAGGATTTTCAAGGGATTCTCCGCTTATTTTCGTTTTTAAGGATTCAATTCCATTAGAATAGAACACTTTCTCCGTTTGAATACAATTTACAGGATTTCTCATGTCACAAATGAAAAAAGTCGTTGCTTCAACAATGCTCGGCAACGGTTTAGAATGGTACGACTACGCGCTTTACGGCACATTTACCGCGTTAATTAGTAAACATTTTTTTCCAGCTGGAAATGATGCGGTTGCGTTAATTGCCACCTTTGGTATTTTTGCGATTGGTTTTTTAATGCGTCCACTTGGCGCGATGATGTTCGGTTATATCGGCGACAAATATGGACGCAAAAACGCGCTGTCGTTGTCGATTTTAATGATGGCAATTCCAACCGCGTGCATTGGTTTATTGCCCACTTATGAAATGATTGGTATTTACGCGCCGATTTTATTAACGTTAATTCGTTTAGTTCAAGGTGTTGCAATTGGCGGTGAATTTGGCGGCTCAATCGTGTATTTAGTTGAACACGCAAAACCCGCAAACAAAAATCGTATCGGCAGTTTGTCGATGATTAGTATGTTAATTGGCTTACTTTTTGGAACGATTATTTCAACTGTTTTAGCCAAAATTATGTCACCTGAAGATTTCGATATGTATGGCTGGCGAATTCCGTTTATTTTGGGATTTTTTATTGGTTTAGTC
>JBASLW010000172.1:0-9437 GCA_049656545.1 Methylococcaceae bacterium | reverse complement strand
AAATAAGTCTTTAATGGGTATTCATATTTATCTTTGCCTTTATTTTCTTCAACAGCTATTGCTTCTAATTGCATTGCATAAAGAACAATTTCTCCATGCAAGGAATGCTCATACCCAAATCCCGTCTCATTTTGAATGCTAGATACAATAGTTGAATAATTTTTTGATACCTTTAACCAATTATCGATTACTGATGCTAAATCTATACGGGCATTTGTGATTGGCATATGAAAATTAGATTTAGCTTTTATAGAAATATCTTTTGTTCGTGGATTTATTCCCATTGATGGATAGACTTCTATAGAGCAGGGCAAATCATTTTCAGACTTAGTAAATCTGATGCTATCAGGATAGACTGGACTACATATTAACAATGCGAATAAATTTGAAAGTTCCGCAATATGTCCATAAGCATCTTCTATCGATGTGCCATTGTCGAATGTTAAAGAAATTCGATAAGTTATATCCTCTTTTAGCATGAAATGATCATTTGGATACTTGTTATCTATTTCAGTAAAACAATCTTGCAGTTCTTTTAATGCTTCTGAGTTTCTACTATAAATTAACCCAGCTACATCTTTTTTATTGAGATATTTAAAACTGGCATTATTTCCTACTTCAATTTGTCCATAACTTGTTTGTACGCTAAATAACGGTTTTTTGGAGTATTTGACCGAATCTTTCCAACCTTTTGGAAAGAAAAACTCTTGTAAATTGGTTAATGAAAAATTGATATTACTTACAGAGTCGTTTTCATCTAAGAGCGTCCCCACTAACAGACACGAAAAACCAATTTTTTTGCGTATATAATTTAATCCATTGTTGAATCCAGGCATTGTGTCATTTACTGAAAATTGACCACCTATCAAAGTACATTTAACACACTGATTATTTTCAGTAGATAATATGCCGTGTAAAATTTTTGATTCTTTGTGTTGTGGTAATCCAGTTATGGAACACGACAAAATAACGCCATTTTTAGGTGAATACTCAATCGTACCTACAAAACGATTAGGATAATCATCGGGAATAAAGAATTCACCAGTCCAACTTTTTTCTTCAAATAGTTCCATTTTTTTCATTCTCTGTTATATGTTGCCGCAACACATTCACCAACACAGGACTATAAGCCTGCAATTGCCCATCTGTTGGGTGTTGTAAATCATCCATTAACACTGCAATCAAATCATCATCCAAAAAATTCACGCCATCTGGTGTGTCTGGAAAAAGCAGATTTGCAATCATCTGTTTGCGTTCTTCTCGAATGGCATAGCTATTTAAACCAAGCACTTCAACGGATTGTTGCGCTGCATCGGTTAAACCTTCAACTTTGCCAGAAAAATAAAATTTCAATTCCGTTTCGCATTCGTCCATTAACGGCGTAAGTGGCAACGGTTTTGAATCATGCACGTCATCACACCTACCTTTTGTAGTACAAGATGCAACGATATTTGAAAAATCCAGTGTGCGATTTTTAGCTATATTTTGAGCTTCGACGTGTTCATTCATGCTGTTATTTTCGTCAATAGCTTTACAACAATACGCACACAAACCGAATTGCTCTTTGCGTGTTGTTTGATTGATCGCGCCACGTTCAATGTTTGTTAAATCTGGATAACGTCCGTGTGGATTTTTACGTTTCCAGTTCGATAATTCTTTTGGTTCTGCACCTTTAGTTATTTTTCGCACGTTGAACTTCCAAGCGTTTAATCAATAACTGCATTTTGTTGAGTTCTAAATTATCGACTGCGACTTTTTGCTGTAATGCAGCACAATGTAATTTTGCGTTTTCTAAATCACCCTCCTGCAATGAATTAAGCACGCCATCAAAATCGTCCTGTACTTCAATGTTACGAATCGCGGCGTGCATTTCCGATAACAGAACATCATTAACATCCATTCCGTAAAGGTTATTCAATTTTGTAATTTCGCCATCATCTAACGCATAAACCAACAAGTTCGGTGTTTCACTAATCACAATTGGCGAATGGGTTGTTAGAATAAACTGGCAATTCGGAAAAGTTTTATTGAGATTGCCAATCACAGAACGTTGCCATGTTGGGTGCAAGTGCATATCGATTTCATCAATCAACACAATGCCTTCACCTTCAAGCGGATTTTCTAATGCGGGATTCATCATTGCCAAACGCCTTGCAATATCACCCACCAGCGACATTAGCGATTTTTCACCTTGCGAAAGTTGAGCTACATCTAATTTTTTACCATTTTTATTGACCACCATTCTCAAACGCGGTTTGCGTTCAACGTGTAAATTGTCAAAATCTGGCATGAAGGTTTGAATTGCTGTACGAACCGCATTGAGTTGTTTATCGTAAGGAATGAGCGCGATAGTTTTTAATTGTTTTTCAGTTATAGGTTCTAATTTGTTCAGATGTTCTGGTGGAAAAATTTTCTCTCTCAATTCGTTAATTAAAAAAATTTTATGTTCATTTTCAGCGTCTTCTCTGTCACGAAACCATTCAAAAAAACGACGAAAATCTACGCCTTGTTGCAGTGCATTGTCGTAACCATCGATCTGTTCAAAGTTGTGGCGCGTTCTAATTTTCAATGGAATATCTACCACGACACGATTAACTGGATAATAAACAATCAATGGCAGTGGCGCGTTTTCGCTGTTATCTGTTAATTGTTGTCTAAAAATTTCAGCTAATCTTGATACTTCTGTTAATTGACTTTCGATTTTTTGTTTTGAGTGTCCTTTGCGAGTTCCCGTTACACCCAAATGAAAAGGATACTTGTTATAACTCAACCATAAATGGACTATCGCAGAAGATGTACCATTTAAAATATCAGTATCGTCAATGCTTTTTCCTTTTCCTTTCTCACGATTTATTCGTGCAATTAACCAACTCAAATTTAAAACCAACGCATCTAAAATCGCTGTTTTCCCCGCGCCATTGTTACCAATGAAAACAGTTGTTTTGTTATCATCGTTATCTGATTCAAATGAAATGTTTAAATCGGCAAAACGGCGGTAGTTTTTTAAAATTAGCGTTTTAATTTGCATATTTACGCCTCTAACTTAGCAGCTATCAAACCCTGTACATCCGACGGACTAAACGAAACCGCCCAATGCCAACGTCCAAATCCGCCTTGTTCATTAACAGCTTTTACCCACTCGTTTAAATACTCACGTTTGGTGCGATTGCGCTGGTCATCTTGCCCTTTAACTTCCAAAATTAAATACTCGCCATTGGTTAAGCGAATAATAAAGTCGGGATAATACTTTCGGATAACACCTTTAAAATTGTAAAAAATCACAAAACCTAAATGGTCGTTTTTTACAAACGATTGCACTAATTCCGATTTTTCTAAAAAGTAGGCTTCGCTCGCTTCCCAAGTGCTGTCATAAACGCAATGGCTGATGTGTGATTTATTCAACCATTCACACGGTTTGCTGGTGTACCAAGTACGAACATTTGCGCTTGAACGAATCGGATGCTCTTTGTCAAAAATGGCGGTTAATTTCTCACTGTTTTCAGCGCGAATTTCTGTCCAAATATGCTGAACAATTTTGTTCATGTTCAAAATAATCAAAATTTTGCGTTTTGAATTATCCAAATGAAACAAATCGTGTTTGACCTGTATTTTGTCTGAGGCAATAAATTCATCTACCAATCGAACCAATTGCGCTAAAAATTTTTCTTTGCTGCCTTTCCAATCAGTACGTTTTTCGGCGTTGTAAATAGTAGAAGCTACTTTGAAAATGATAGTTTGAATGCGCGTGTCTTCTGAGATTTGTTCTAAACCGATGGCAGATTTCACGGTTGCATTCGGTTTGCCTGCGATAACAGCGGCTAATTCAGTTTCAGTAATGGCTTCGTAAGGATCTAATTCAAGCGTTTTTACGGTGTCCCAGTTTAACGTTAATTTAGGTTTATAAACGGGGTCGATGCGTAACACATTTGGGAATGTAATTTCGTGCTGCGCTTTTTCAGCAACAGGTTCGATTTTTGTTTTTGGTGAAGGTGGGCGTGGTGAACTTTCGCCACCTTCGTGTGGTAGAAAACTAAACGGTACACCAAAAATATTGACGTATTCTGCCTCGAATAATTCGTCTTCACCGACTTCGTAAGACACACGCCGTAAACCACGCCCAATAACTTGTTCACAAAGCAATTGGCTCGAAAAGGCGCGTAATCCCATAATGTGTGTAACTGTTTTTGCGTCCCAGCCTTCGGATAACATCCCAACTGACAACACATTTTGAATTTGCTCGCCTAACTGTCCTTCTTTGCCAACCGTATCAACGGTTAAACGTAAAATTTCGGCTTGCTGTTTTTTGGTTAATTTAGGCGTTGATTCTGTTTCATCATCGGTTTCAATAGTAATGATTTCAACATCGTTTTCAGCTTCAGCGGCTTCCAATACTTTGCTATCAATTTGCAGTGTTTTTTCAGGGTCGCATAATTCAGGAATCAAAACTTGCCCATGATCAAACGCATATTTAATGCGTGACGAGGTTTCTGTGCGATTGGCAACCGTAATCATCACAGGCGGGATTTTATGCCCTTGTTGTTCCCATGATTTTTTTGTTTCTAACCAATCCAACCCTAGCAAGTAATACGCATTGATAAGCAAATCAGGTAACGGCTCGACGGCATCGGCTTTGCGGTTTAAATCGTTTTTAACTTCATCGTCCATGTAAATATGATAAAGGCGTGATTTCAATTCTTTGGTGGTAATACTGTCATCACGAACCACCACGCGAGGCGTTTTGACTAAACCCGATTCAATTGCATCGTTCAAACCAAAATCTGACACAATCCACGAAAACAAGGCTTCTTCATTGGCTTTTTTGCCAGATGGCGCGAATGGCGTTGCGGATAAATCGAAACAACGCAAAATCCCGCGCGTCGCATGAATTCTGTCTAAACCACCTACCCAAATCGTACTTTCTTCGATGTCTTCTTTTTTTACACCTTTGATTTTACTTTCAGCAGGCACGCGCCACGCATGATGGGCTTCGTCGTTAATGACAATCAAATTTTTAACGTTTGCCATTTCGCCTAATACTTGTTTTGCATACGCTGTGCCGCTGATTTCCATTCGTTGGCGCGTATCAACAGAACGCAATTGTCCTTTTTTAACTTTGGCATCAATTTTTTCTTGGTCATCCCATGCCAATGTGTGCCAATTATGAATAATCATTTTGCCTTGCCGCAATTTATCCATTAAATCAGCAGGCACGATATTAAACATTTCGTAATAATTATTTTCATGCGTTGGCAATAGCACTTGCAAACGGCTTTTTACCGTGAGATTTGGCGCGATAATCAGTGCGTGTTTGCTAAATCGGTTATCGGTGGGATAAGTGACTTTATTCAAAAATTGCCATGCCAAAATCATCGACATAACGAGCGTTTTACCTGTTCCCGTCGCCATTTTGCTACACCAACGTTCAAACGCGCCGCCGTCGCCTTGAATGTGAATGCCGACTTTATCAGCCGCAGGTGCTTCGGTGAGCCAAATTAAGGTTTCAATGGCTTCTAATTGGCAAAAGAAAAAGCGGTTTTCGCGTTGCGTTTCATCTTGCCAATGTTCCAATAAGCGTTTGGTAATGCCTGTTACGCCAACATAACCTGCGTCGCGCCATTCTTTTATGCGTGGGCGAATTTGATTCACCAAGGGAATAGGCTTAAATTCTCCCGCGTCATCGTGACCTTTGAAATTGTTTGACGCAACAACATAACCTGCATCACGCCGACCTTTTTTGATAATAAAATTTTTACTGGGTTCACGTTCATAAAACCAATGTTGCTCAGGTTCGTGGTATGGGCTGTTAATAATCAGTTTGTCGATGGTTTTCATGGGCAATTTGTTTCTAATGGATTGATGACTTCAAGATTTTGAATCCAAGTAAAATCAGCCGTATTACGAGTTGCTAAAACTTTATTGTGTTCAAGGCAGGTTGCGGCAATTAACGCATCGCCTAACGTCATTTTGCGTTGTTGTTTCAAATCAATCGCTATTTGGTAGCAATTTTCATTGAGATAAATCACACCCAAATTGGCTAAAAAATCGCTAATTGCTTCTTTTTCAAGTGGCTGCAATCGTGCAAAACCCAACACTTCAACACGGCTGATAATCGAATACTGCGGCTCGTTATCAATAATCCATTCTTGTAACTCGCTGTACTGCGGTTGCAGCGCGTAAATAATCAAATTGCTGTCAATTAACATTCTTCTTCCCTGCCAATCATGCGGTCTTGTCGTTGTTCTTTTTGCCATTCAACGCCGTCAATGCCTTCAAAAACATTCAAAGCCGCCGCTTTGCTTAATGCTTCTTTTAAATTTTTTTTACGTTGTTGGGATTCTGTTAAAACAGGTTGTGTCAATGGTTCTAAAACTAATAAAACATTCACCCGTTGTTTTGCCCATTCTTTAGGCAAAGTCACTGACAAAACGCCGTTTTCGCTAACGTGTGAATTCATCTGAAATGTGTGCATCAAATTCTCCTACAGTTTAATAACGCGCAAACATTCAATGCCACGATCATCAATAATTTTGACCGCAATTTTTTCGCTTTTTTCAAAGGGCAATGACAACGTGCCGTTAAACGATTCGATTTTTTCGTCGTCAATTTCAGCTTTGAGATTTTTAGCGAGTTTGTCCCAACCTTCGCCGTTGCCTGACATGGGAAAAAACACTTGTTTGGGAAATAAACTGCGTCCGTCGTAATCGGTATCGAGTAACCACATGGCGATATTCTTTTTGCCGCCACTGTCCACATTGCCCGTTTTGGGATTGTAATAATCAAAACCTAACACTTCGACTTGAATTTGTCCGTCGTCTAAATGTTTAACGCTGACATCAGGTTGACCAATTAACCAAAAACTTTCATTGCTGGAGCGACTTTTACGCAAATCATCGGTGAGTAAATCCGCGTTCATTTGGGCTTTGAGTAATTTAAAACCAATCAAATGTTCAGGCGTTTCGTCAATGTCTTTGGCGGCTTCTTCTTCAAACATGAACGCACAAAATAACAAAATATCAGGCTTTAATAATTGTGCTTCTTCCATTGCATTCGCCACAATCCGCGATTCTAACGGCGCAAATTCACTGCCAAATACCACAAACACTTTTTTATCTTCTTTGGTTTCGCCTTGTGCTTGAATGTATTTTGTTCCGACTAAGGTTTCAAGGCGCGAAAACTCAATGATACCGCCGCTTTTTGCTCGCACACCTGTTTTTAATAATTCATCACGCCATTCATTGTGACGATAGGTTTCACCACTCCGCGCAATCGAATTATCGGCTTCGGTTTGTTGTTCAATTTCATCTAAACTGGTTGCATACGGCGCAGGCACAGCTTCAACGGTAAAAGGCGAAGTAATTTGCATAAAACTAACCTCTGTAAATGTTTTCATTGTGCCAGCTAATGTATTGAGAATTAGGTTTATCTATTTCTCTCGATGGAACAAGGGCAAGATTTGCCCCGTGATATTGATAGTATTCTTTACCATTTTCAAATTCGGATTTAATTCTGCCGCTCACTTCAACTTTATAATCGGTCGTGATTGTTAAATAACCAGAATCGAATAATTTGTGCATATCTGAACGAAGAAGAATGCCATTTGACGTTACATGAGAACCAGATTGAGCATAAGGTTTAATGTGAGCAGCTTCCAATACGGGCAACGTTTTTTCGCCAGTGATTGCACATTTTTTGCTGTAAGCATCCATGATTAAAACCCTGAATGCACCTTGACCTAAACGCACTTTTCGTAAAACAGCGTTGCCGTAAGCAGGTGATTTTTCTGAGCTGTCTAAAATCAATTGGCTTTGTTCATCAGATGAATCTTGAGTTAAATACTTTGGCAAAAGATTTTCTATTTTTTGCCAAAGTTCATTTCCAATTTCTTCTTCAGAAAAATACGATTTTCCTTGAACGATACTTTTGCCCCAGTTTGCAGGTGTTTCAATCCAATCTTCTTTTTTAAAAAAGATGGGATTCGTTAAGACAATACAGCCGATTGTTGGATTTGAATTATTTGCATCATTTCTATAATCCATAATCATTTTTTTGAATTCATCAAACGTATTACACCCGTTTCGATTACCGAAAGTATCCCAAGCAACCGAAATGGGCAAAAACGTATGGCTAGAGAAAAAACCTATTCCGCCAATAGCATTAAGTGGACTTTTCAATTTAAAAACGAAAGGCGCACCAGCAGTGAGAACTTTAAACTTGACTGTTCCACCAGATTGCCAAAAATTTATGTCCTCTGGATTTATTTCGCTGAGGTAGTTAAACCATCTGTTATCCGTTACGCCTAAATAGTATTTCATTTTGACACGCCTTTTTAATACCTATCGCCAGCAATCAAGCGATTACTCCAATTTTCTTTGTGCTTGTAAAAATCTAAGGCTTCGCGCAGAGGTTTTGCGTCATCAAATAAACTAAATTGTCCGCCGTCTTCTTTGGCTTTTTTAACGGCTTCGATGATGGTTTTAGAATCAATGCGTTCGTGAACGTGCAAACTGACGGTGGGAACGTCAAAACTGGTGTGTTCGGTTTTGCCAGCCCATTGTAATTGTGGGTCAAGATGCGGATCGTAGGCGTAAGTTTTCTTTTCACCTTTTTCTGGATCAGTTTTTGGCGTGACCAAACCCACAGGCGGATTATTCACGCGCTCTTTGTCGGCGTGGGTGTAGGCTTCAATGTGTTTTTGTGGGATTGGTTTTTTCATGGTGTTTTGTTTTTGTTATTTTTTTGTGGTGGAGTAAGAAAAACCCCGCCATTTCCACAGCAGGGGTTTTTCACGCGACTTTACGCGGCATATTTTGCCGATTGGTCAGCTCTTCGATGACTAACTGGTTTTGCCTGTAATAATCCTGAATGAGCTGCGTCGTATCCTTTTTTTGTTTAGAGGTCATGCCGTGCAGCATATCTAAAATGGCTAAATCCTCGCTTGAGTACTCGTTATTCACGGCGCGACTTTCACCGCGCATTTCCCCGTTACCTGTTGCGAGCCATTTCGCATTTACGTCTAGCACCTCTGCTAAATTAAATACTTCCGTTGTACTTTCAATTTTTTCACTCTCAATTTTAGAAATGAGCTGCTGCGAAACGCCGCTGAGTTTTTCAAGCTCTTGTTGCGTCAAACCTTTGTTTTTACGCGCCGCTTTCAATCTTTTGCCTAGTGTATTCA
This sequence comes from Methylococcaceae bacterium, assembly GCA_049656545.1. Lineage (GTDB taxonomy): Bacteria > Pseudomonadota > Gammaproteobacteria > Methylococcales > Methylomonadaceae > UBA10906. Next base: position 262 of record JBASLW010000172.1, on the reverse strand, counting down.
TAATTTTTTTTGAGAAACACGCCACCTTTTTTCTGCTGGCGTGCTGGGATAGCACGCCACACAGAAGTTATGACCCTAAATTCTCGCCCTCTCGGTTGGCTATCTTGTTAAAAAGAATCTTCTGTGCGGGCAAGTTTAAAACTCTAGTTGTGTTAAATCTAACGAAATAAGTTGTTAATTATACAACTATTTTCGTATAATAGGCGTTTCAGACAGGGGAATTTTTATGAATCCACACGTTAAACGCGCCATTGAATTACTT
>JBASLW010000171.1:0-3884 GCA_049656545.1 Methylococcaceae bacterium | reverse complement strand
TTTTACATTTAAAACAATTTTTAGATGGAAGAAACGCGAATGAAATTCGCTTTTACAACTTAACGCAGTAATTCCAAAACTTCTTCTAATTCACCAATCATTTGATGAATCAATTGTTTCGTAATGGTCGAATCATTTTTTGCGTCTGAACCGACTAAATGCGCTTTTGCACCGCCAATCGTATAGCCTTGTTCATAAAGCAATGACCGAATCTGGCGAATAATTAACACGTCATGGCGTTGATAATAACGGCGATTGCCACGTCGTTTGACAGGTTTAATTTCTGAGAATTCCTGTTCCCAATAACGCAAAACGTGAGGTTTTACCCCGCACAATTCGCTCACTTCACCAATGCTGAAATAGCATTTAGTCGGAATGGCAGGCAATTCGTTGTTATTACTCGGCTCCAGCATACGCTTCTACTCGTGCTTTAAGTTTTTGACCCGATCTAAATGTCACGACGCGACGTGCTGTAATCGGAATTTCTTTACCTGTTTTGGGATTTCTACCTGGACGGCTGGTTTTATCACGCAGTTCAAATTTACCAAAACCCGATAATTTGACCATTTCACCATGATCTAACGAAGTTTTGATTTCTTCAAAAAACATATCCACGATGTCTTTTGCTTCACGTTTGTTTAAACCCAATTCGTCGAATAAATGTTCGGCGAAATCTGCTTTTGTTAATGCCATATTTAATCTCTATATTTGCGTCCGTTTTCACGGGTAAAGTCTGTAGGAACTTGCTAACTATAGCATCTATTTTTAAATCTGTAAGCGTTTGTGCTTGATTTTGCAACACTAAAACTTCGAAATACAGTTAAGTTTTTTTGAAACTTTATTTGCAAAGCGATTATTATGCCAATTCAAGAAAAATATCGAAAATAACGTGTTCAAAAAAGTCATTTTATCTAAACTTCCCGTACATTTTATTTAACGCTTTCGCTTCCAATGCAAAAAGCTCTCGTAATTCCAACGGTTCAAGCACTTCAATTCCTGTTCCAAAACTTCGAATCCACCAATGCAATTGTTCTGTGTTAATAACATCGGCTTCTATTAAACAATGTTCATCATCAATTTTGCTCATGCGTTGTTGTGCACAAAGTGGCGTTTCTAACAAAATTTGTTTCAAAAAATTAGCTACTTTCAATTTGAGCGTTATTTCTTGCAAATTGTTATCAACGGGATAATCAAAGTTGCCTTGTGCAATGTAATCATTCAAAACAAAATTCTTTGGCACAAATACAATTCGGTCGCTTAATTCAGCATTTTTAAAACGATGCAACGCCAATTGTTTTACGTCAGTGTAATCAAAAATCGTGGCAACTAAATAAATGCTATTGTGACGAAAAACTAAACCTAATGGATTGATTTCATAGATTTTAAGTTCTTTATATATTGCTTGATAAGTCGCTTTGAAACGAAGATTTTTGAGTAACGCTTCATAAACAACTGTCAGAACAGAAGGCTCAATTTCAGCAGGTAACAACGGTAAATTATTTGGTACAACGCCGACTTTTTCTACCCAATGTTCAAATTTTGATTCTTTCAAACGTTTATCGGCAAGGTCAAAATAACCCGTCAAACGCGAACGAACCGAAGGTGGCAACAACGGTTCAAGAAACATTTCAGCTAATTTAAACGTTAAGGCTTCATCCGTTGACATCAACGGCAATTGCATTGGGCTTGAATTATCAATCCAAAACCAACGCAACGGTTTTGTGTTTTCAGTGCTTGCAATCGGAAATAACGGTGATGCTGACAGTTTCACTAAATCACGTTGCACCGTCCGCAAATCAACAACGTAATCTATATTTTGCAATTTTTCTAAAATTTCTGGTGTCGAAATTGAATTCGGTGCTTTTGGAATTAAGCACAACATATCGAAATAGCGCAATAAACTTTCCATGATTTTTCTTTTGAAATTGGGGAGTTAGTATTTTTTAAAACTATAACATCAATTTTCAAAAAAATTATAAAAACGTCCAAGTTTGTCGCTTTGATGTTTTACACTGTTTTCACCGTAAAAAATGATTGGAGATTTAACGCTATGCCACAACTTATTGAACACATTGATGCGATTGCACGCAAAAAACAACGTGACGTACTTTATTTAGAATTTAATCCTAAACCTAGCGAAGATTATTTTTTCGGTGATGGCAATGGACGATATTTATTTGAACATGACCCAATTCGTAAAAAGATTCTTGATGATTTAACAGAAATGGGCGTTTCTTGGATGCTTTGTGGACATTTTGCAAATGAAAACTACATGGCAAGTTACTGTGGGCAAATTTATCTTGATGTGCCTTTCGACAAAGAACTTCCGCTTTATCAAAAATTAGAACAATACCTTGAGTATCCCGATGGTTCGATGCGATTTGAAAATGTGCGGTTTTATGCGCTATCGCTACAGGTGGCAATGAAGAACGCACATCACGATGAACCAGGTTTTTGGGAAAAATGGGCAGAAGATTTCTGAGGTAGAAATAATGAAAAAACGTAAATACAGAAAAGCTAACCAAGTTCATGTTCGTGCGCCTTACAAATTCAAGCAACGAGAAGTACATTCACAATTTAAACAATTTTTAGCGTGGTACGAAGAGCATCAATCAGAATTCAAATTTAAGTTGTATCGTTTTTCTGAAAATTCGATGACGATTGAAGGCATAAATCCGATTGTTAAATTGTGTTACGGTGGAGACATCAACATTTCTGTTTATTGGAAAGGGATTTATGACGAACTCTATTCTGCTCTTGGCTGTCCTAGGGAAACAGAACATGGTTATGTCGATATTGCAACAATCAAAGAATGGCGAACGGTTTATTTCACTGAGCAAGCGTTAATGGAATGTGAATTTTTTGAGCCAATTCGAGATTGGCTAAACGCTGAATTACAGTCACGCAAATGGGCTTCTTTTTATAAATATCGAGGCATAACAGGTGCTTATTTCGGAGCAGAAAAACATAAAGATGAAAATACTGTTGGTCACATTCCGATTTGGCTAAATTACAAGGAAACAGAAAATGACGATTAAAACCCTACTCACCGATGGTAACGTTCCCGTAAAAATTTGGACGGACGAAATTGAAGACCGCGCAAAACAACAACTCAGCAACATTGCAAATTTACCATTTATTCACAAACACGTTGCTGCGATGCCCGATGTGCGTACTGGAATTGGAGCAACGATTGGCAGCGTGATTGCCTGTCGTAAAGCCATTATTCCTGCAGCAGTTGGCGTGGATATTGGCTGTGGCATGATTGCTTGTCGTTTATCTTTAACCGCAAATGATTTAGACGAAAAAACGTTAAAAAAAGTGTTTGACCAAATCAGCCGTGATATTCCTGTCGGACGTGACCAACACAAAGAAGACCGTGCGCTTGCGGAACGTGCTTTACCATTTGAAACAGAATTGATGTTGATGACTGAAAAACATCCGAAGTTGTTAAAAGCCTTCAAAAAATTTTCAACTTGGATTTGTCAAATAGGAACGCTCGGCAGTGGCAATCACTTTATCGAATTATGCTTAGACGAACAGCAACAACTTTGGATTATGTTGCATTCAGGTAGTCGTGGCATTGGTAACGCTATCGGTAATTATTTTATCGAGTTAGCGCGTAAAGATATGGAGCAGTGGTTTATTCATTTACCTGACCGCGATTTGGCTTATTTTCCAGAAGGTTGTGAACATTTCAACGATTACACGCACGCCGTTGATTGGGCGCAACGTTACGCTTTTGAAAATCGTCAAGCGATGTTGGATTTAGTGATTGCCGCGTTAAAACGTCATTTACCACCGTTTGAAATCACGAAAGAAGCGGTGAATTGTCATCACAATTACGTCGCACATGAACATCATTTTGATGCTAACGTTTGGGT
>JBASLW010000170.1:0-2559 GCA_049656545.1 Methylococcaceae bacterium | reverse complement strand
CTTTTAAACCTGCATTTTTAAGTTCGACGTTTTCTTGATTGTCCATGTTGAAATCCTCGAAAAGAGTTTAATTTCGTGCATTGTAACGTTTTTTTACATTCTCGCGCATGACTGTTTCAGGCAATTACCGTAGAATTCGCGCCATTCCTTACTCATTTTTTAAATTTTCATTCATGCGAAAATCCATTTTAATTTTTAGTTTATTCAGTGTGCCATTGATGTCTTGTTCAACGGCAGTTGAGTATTTACCTTATGTTTATAAAGTCGATGTCAATCAAGGCAACGTCATAGACCAAGCCATGATTGACCAATTGCGTCCGAATATGACAAAACGCCAAGTTTTATATGTGATGGGTTCGCCAATGTTAGTTGATTATTTTCATCAAAATCGTTGGGATTACATTTATTCAACTAAAAAATCAGGCGAAAATGCAGAACAAAAGACGCTTTCTATTTTCTTTGAAAATGACCAAATTAAAAGCATTCAAGGCGATTTCAAACCCAGCTCAACGCCTGTTGTTAAACCCAATACAGATAATATGGTTGATGTTCCAAAACGCAATTTAGATAAAACACTCACTGAAAAATTTAGCGATTTATTTTGAAATCGGTAATTTGATTTTCCAGCGATTCATCTGCATTCAATTCACACGCTACACGCAAATAATTCGGTGTGTAGCCGAACATCCGAACTTGTCCATTTTCTAATTCGTCTCTTTGCCCTTCCCAAAGCACTGAAAATGTTCGCCCAACATTTTTTTGATAAAAATTCTGTTTCATTTCTTCGGCTAAAATGTGCAATTGTTCACTGCGCTGTTTTTTAATTTCATGCGAAACAGGATTCGGTAACGTTGCGGCTTTTGTGCCTTCTCGCGGCGAATAAGTGAAAATATGAATATGTCCAAAATCACATTTTTTTACAAATTCAACACTTTCATTCCATTCTTCTTCGGTTTCATTTGGAAAACCCACAATGATGTCCGTGGTAATGTTGAAAAGTGGAATTTGCGCTCGCAAACGTTCAATCATTTTTGCGTAGTCTTCTGTTTTGCAACGTCGCGCCATGCGTCTTAGAACTGCATCTGAACCGCTTTGCAACGGTAAATGTAAATGCGGCATCAAACGCGGATTTTCAAATAATGTAAAAAATTCGTCGTTTAATTCCCAGGGTTCAAGCGAACCCAAACGTAAACGGGGAATTTGGGTTTGCGTCAAAATCGATTGAATCAAACTTACGATATTCTCGTTATTATCACTGCCATAACCACCTAAATGCACGCCCGTTAAAATCACTTCGTTAATACCTTGTGAGTGCAATGTGTTAATTTCTGCAACGACATCTGAAATAGAACGGCTCACTTCTTCACCACGCGCTACCGTTACGATGCAAAACGTACAACGATAACGACAACCGTCTTGAACTTTCACAAACGCACGTTGTCTACCGCGTGTAAATAACGCGATTTCAGCAGGTTCTGTCGCCATTTCTGGCATTGTTTCAAACGTTAATTCGGATAAGGCTTTTTCAACTAACAACGCTTTATCTTTGTTACTAACCACTAAATCTACACCTAAAAGGGATTGCGCTTCAGCGGTGTTCAAGGTTGCGTAACAACCACTCACAACCAATTTTGCTTGCGGATTTTCGCGGTGAATTCGACGAATCAATTGGCGAGATTTTCGTGCCGCATCTTGTGTTACTGCACAAGAATTGATGACAACTAATTGTGCAGCGGTAATTTTTCGTGTGATTGAATGACCTTTTGCTTGAAAGGCTTGCGCCCACGTTTCTAATTCGGCTTCGTTTAAACGGCAGCCTAGTGTTTTTAAGTGAATTTGCATTAAAAATCAGTAACAGAATAAAAAATAATTCGCTATGTTATCGGAAATTGTGAAAAAACGACTGAATTTAGAATGTTTTTTGATGTTTATTACGCTTAAATCAATAATAATGCGCGATTAAATTAAACATTAAAAAATGATAACAGAGATTTAGTAATGCAAAACGCGATAAACATTTTGCCATTTTTGGAAGAAGATTTAGGAAGTGGCGACATTACCGCCGCAATTATTCCTGAAAATCGGCAAGCAACCGCTGAGTTAGTTACACGCGAAACAATGGTTTTATGTGGACGAGAATGGTTCGATGCGGTTTTTAAGCATTTAGACGCAAAAATTTCGATTGAATGGCACGCAAATGAAGGTGAAAAAGTTGTTGAAAATAGCAAACTTTGTACGCTAAAAGGTTCAGCACGAAATTTATTAACAGGTGAACGAACGGCGTTAAATTTATTACAAACACTTTCGGCAACAGCAACGATTTCACGACAATATGCCGATGCAATTAAATGTACAAATTGCAAAGTGTTAGATACACGAAAAACGATTCCAGGTTTGCGCGTTGCTCAAAAATACGCTGTGCGTTGTGGCGGTTGTTTTAATCATCGAATCGGTTTATTTGACGGCGTTTTAATTAAAGAAAATCACATTATTGCGGCGGGTTCGATTAAAAATGCGGTAAAAATTGCGCGTGAACAAAGCAATGCACCAGTTGAAGTC
>JBASLW010000169.1:0-3372 GCA_049656545.1 Methylococcaceae bacterium | reverse complement strand
GTTTTAAACCTTTGAATAAATACGCCACAACGCTAATCATTTTTGCAAACTCCGAATGCCATTTATTTGTTGCGAAGGATTTAAAACTACGCCATTCTCCGTCACAATTGCATCAATTAAATTTGCTGGTGTGACATCAAAAACAGGATTCCACGCCGTCACTAATGAATTAGGTGAATCGTAACAGTTAGGTAAAAGTTCACGCGCTTCACGGCATTCAATTTCGATGTTATCGCTATTTTCAAGCGTCCAATCGATTGTCGAATTTGGCGCAACTACCATAAATTTTACGCCGTGTTGTTTTGCCAATGTTGCGAGCGAATAAGTACCGATTTTATTTGCCGTATCGCCATTTGCAGCAATTCTATCTGCGCCGACAATAATCCAGTCAATTTTTCCCAATTTCATGAGCCATGCGGCGGCAGAATCTGCAATTAACGTCGCTGGAATGCCATCTTGTGATAATTCCCAAACCGTTAAACGCGCGCCTTGCAACCAAGGACGAGTTTCACCTGCAAAAACATTTAAATTTTTATTTCGCGCAAACGCGCTGCGAATCACACCTAACGCTGTACCGTAACCACCTGTTGCTAAACTTCCCGTGTTGCAATGCGTCATGACACCTTTTGAACCTGCAACTAAATCTGCACCCAATTCGCCCATTTTTTTATTCGCGGCTTTGTCGTCAGCGTGAATTTGGATGGCACAATTTTTCACAGCGGTTAAAACATCATCGTGTTTTTCAGCTAAAACGGCTTTCATTTTGTCTAATGCCCAAAATAAATTCACTGCTGTGGGACGCGATTGCGCGAGAATGTCAATATCGCTTGTAACCAATTCGCGCCAATTTGCAGATTCAAAATGTTGTTGCACTGATAAAACTACGCCATAAGCCGCCGCAATTCCAATCGCTGGTGCGCCACGAACACGCATAGATTTAATCGCCTCCGCAACACCTGCCGCATCGGAATAATTATCGTAATACGTCGTTTCTGGTAATTGACGTTGGTCTAAAACATCTAAACTGTTACCAGTCCAAATTAAGGCTTGTACCATTTCATTTATCATTTGTTTGTCCTGCAAGTTTTACAGCGTTACGTTTATCGCGTTTTACTTCATATAACGCTTCATCTGAAAGTGTGATTAACTCTTTCCAAGTCGGCACACCGTTAATCGAGCAAGCCACACCAATACTGACAGTCATCGGTTTTAACAATGCTACATTTTGAACTTGATGCGTTTCAATTGTGCGGCGAATGCGTTCTGCTAATAATAATGACTCTTTAACACCTGTGTTAGGCGCAATAATCAAAAATTCTTCACCACCTAAACGACATGGAATATCAGAAGGGCGTGTACAGGCGCGTAAAATTTTTGCCGCATGAATTAAAACTAAATCACCTGCATCGTGTCCTAATGAATCGTTCACCGATTTAAAATGGTCTAAATCCATCATCAAAACACTTAATGGACGTAACGTGCGTTGTGCGCTTATCCATTCTTGTTCAAGTCGATTCAATGAATATCGGCGATTTGACAACCCCGTTAAAACGTCCGTATTTGCCATCAATTCTAAACGGCGATTTGCCACCGCTAATTCAGCAATATAACGCTGTAAATCTTTACGTTCTTTATCAACTTCTTGTTGCAACGTAATAATGCGCTGCCCTGCACGAATACGCGCTAATAAGGCTTTTAAACTCACTGGCGTTGTAACGTAATCATCAATTCCTGCATTAAATGCTTCAATTAACGCGCTTTCTTCTTCCGAAGAAGTCAGCATAATGATGTAAATCGCGCTTCCCCACGTTGACGAATGTAACGTTTTCGAAAGTTGAATCCCATCCATTGGCTTCATGTGCCAGTTGGTAATAATCAATTCAGGTTTATTTTCGAGAGCGTACTTTAAAGCAGAATCGCCATCTTTTGCTGCTGTAATATGATGACCCGCTGCAGTGAGTTGTTTTGATAATCGTGCGAGCATCATGGTGTCATCATCAACAAGCAAAATTCTCAAGCCAGAACTTTCAGGCGTACTACTAACAACAGTCGTATCGGGTGCGGCATGACGAATATCTGTTTTAATGTTAATCATCGCGCCCCATTCTTCCCATTGTTTAAAAATTTCTTCAATAAAAATCGTTAATTCTTGCTCACTAAAACCGTTAAGTATCGATTCGGTTGTTAAATGTGGCATTAAAATAGTGCGGTGTTCATCATCCGCAACACAATAATTTGCCATTTCATTAGCAAAAATCAATTGTTTAGCCAATCGATTTGCTTTTGATGCGCCTGTTGCATTGGATTCAAAACTTAATTTTAGAGCTTCTACAAATAAATCTGAAAAGCCCCAATCTTTGAGCAACATCAACGTTAAATTATGATGGTTAATCGCAAAATGTTCTTGTTCGAGTGTTAAAAGCTCATCATTACTTTTAGCCACTGTAATCAATTCACTGTAACGCTCTGACCAAGCTGTCGCTAATGCCAATCGACCAATATCGTTGAGCAATCCCAATGTGAAAGCTTCTTCAGAACTGATGACACGTTCACGTTTGCTTAATTTTGAAATAACAACGGCGGCGGCTAATGATTTTGACCAATAGGTTGCGTAATCAAAATTTGGACATCGGTTGTAAGCGTCATTACCAATCAGTGACAAACTTAATGCAAAATTCTTAACAGCTGTCATGCCCATCATGATAATGGCATCGTTAATCACGCTAATCGGACGATGTGCGCCAACTGACGCGGTATTAGCAAACTGCAAAATACGACCGCTTAACGCAGGATCTAGCTTAATTAACTTTGTCACTTCATTGATATTGGCATCGTCACGCTGCAACAATTTCATAATTTCTAATGCCGTACCAGAAGGTGACGGTAAGCGATTAGAGGATTTCAATTCATGGAAATTAAAGGATTCAGACATAAGCTACTTTCTTTTAGATAAATCGTTAATTAGCTGCGTTGTTAAATGAATAACATCCTCAGTCATCGTTTTAAAACAAGCAATTTTGTTTTCTCGTGCTGCATTTTCTAACGTTAAAATCTTCACAATCAACGATTTTGCGAAAAAATGATTCACCATTCCTCGTAAAGCGTGAGCAGAATCTGCAAGAGCTGAAAAATCATCTGCACCTTCTTGGTTTTTAATTTCGTCTAATATCACGGGAACTTTTTCTAAAAATAACGCAATCATTTCATTAAATAACACTTCATCATTTTCAACTTGCGCCAAAGCCGCCGTTTCATTCCAAACTATTTTTAGTGGTACTGACGTGACAAACGTAGAAAGTGCGCGTGTATCTGGAATAAAAGAATTCAACATATTATTCGCTGGTAATTGTAACCACTTTCGCAATATGACAT
>JBASLW010000168.1:0-1765 GCA_049656545.1 Methylococcaceae bacterium | reverse complement strand
CGCATGATTTATTTGAGTATTATTAAATGTGGTTTCAAAAAGAAATAACCTTACTACCAAAACAGCGTGGTTTTCATTTGGTCACAGACGAAATTTTAAGCCAATTACCCGAACTGAAAACTTGCTCAGTTGGAATGTTAAACGTATTCATCAAACATACGTCAGCCTCATTAACTATCAATGAAAACGCAGACCCGACAGTTAGACTAGATTTCGAGCGTTTTTTCAATCGTGCTGTGCCTGAAAATGAACCGTATTATCAACATACCGATGAAGCGCCAAGTCATTTGAAAAGCAGTTTGTTAGGCTGTAGTTTGAATCTACCAGTGACAAATGGACAGTTAAATCTCGGTATTTGGCAGGGAATTTATTTGTGTGAACATCGGAATCACGGTGGAAGTCGGCATATTTTGCTAACCTTACAAGGCGATTAGCAATGCGCGTCAGATATTTAACTGGATGTCACGGTGTTTGGTGTGACCTAATCAGCTGTGAAATTGCAGAAAATTAACATCGCGTGAAGTAGCGTTAAATTTTATCTGTCACCGTTAGGGTAATTGTCGCCGAACACAATTGATTATGTTGACCATCGTACCATGCTGAATGGTATTTCAAGCTGCCTTTTACATAAGCAAACTTGTCCATTATGAAATAAAAAAACAGACGCGGTAATAGTTTGGAGGTGCGTAATCTCGCACTACAATCAAACTACTACACAGGTTGTATTTATGTCATTATCAGCAGAACTCTTTTTTAATCTATTAACTAAGAAGCCTTATTATGAACGGTTACAAGATTTATTAACTAATAAAGCAAAAGGAAATAACAACCTTTCAAACGAGATGTTGCTTTTCAAATTACCATTATTCATTAGTCAAGTTGGGAAATTGAATCGCTCTAAATATCATTATGATTCCAAAATAGAAGTATTTGCAGATTGTGTTGCAAGGCATCCATTTAAAAACACTTTTCTTTTAGAAACAGTGTGTAAATATCCGTCTGTGCCTGAGATTTATTACCCAGAACTAGAACATACCAGAGGCTTATTAAGTGTTTTTCTCAGTGATTTACACGAACAATTATTAGCTCTTGAAAATGGCACGGTTACTGACTATGAACAACAAATGGATGAAGAGTTCAAATTTCTATGTAAATATACAGAGAATGTATTTGCTATATCTAATTATTTGGATGTAATTGAAGTTATTTTGTACTATGAAAATGATGTTGAAATTGAAGATGTGGAACAGAATTTGTTTAAATTGCACGACGATACTTGTACGCTAGTTAATGTTAATAGCAATAATAAACTCGATTTGTTTAGTTATTTAGAAGGTTACATCTGGAAAATTGAATACAGCCTTGAGCGTGGATTTCACGTCCATGCACTTTTCTTTTATGATGAAAACAAACGCAAATGCAGGTCGGCTATGGTATTAGCTAAATCAATTTGTAATCATTGGACGAAAAGCACCACTACACATAATGGATTCGCTTTTAATTGTAATGATGGTTACAACTACGACGATGTCAATAACCCTCATAGACGGTTTTCGAGTGGTGGCATAGAGGAGAGTAAAATACACATTAGTCGTTCACAAATGGTTACGAATTTGACCTCCATCATCAAAAAGTTTTGTCAGTTAAATCAATTTGTAAAACCTATTGATAATCCGAATTTCTCTCTCATTCGTACAAAGGCGTTATCAGAATATAAAGAGTGTGATTCAGTCTTTAGGGCAATTAGTGAATGGAAGCCTTACAT
>JBASLW010000167.1:0-6564 GCA_049656545.1 Methylococcaceae bacterium | reverse complement strand
GAACCCACCGTATCGCTATGACCATCGACAACTAAATAACTAGGAACATACGTCATTAAGGCTTCATTCAATGTACGCGCCGCGCTCAGTTGCAATTGTTCTCGGGTAATCACAGTGACTGACGCGGGCTGTTTTTCTTGGTCGAGCGATACGTTAGAGGCAACGCTAATGGGGGTTTCAAGCAATTCTTCAATTGGTGCGTCTAACATTTCGGCAACCGATTTACTACACGTTGCAAGTGCTTCTTGCATATTTAAGCAAACAAGCGTTGCACACAAAACGAGGTATTTATACCGTGATTTTTTCACAGTATTTTTCCTTGCTTGCTTGCTTGCTTGCTTGCTTGCTTGCTTGCTTGCTTGCTTGCTAAAAATTATTGCCAGTTTTTTCACGATTGCAACTTAGAAATATCCGCACACATCAAAAATTGCTGTGACAATAAATTGAGTAATGCTAAACGGTTTGCACGAAGTTCTAAATCCTCGCAATTCACCATCACCCCATCAAAAAACGCATCAACAGGTTGTTTAAATTCTGCTAAACGATTAAGCGTTGCTTGATAATCACGTTTTTCAAGTAACGGTTTAATGTCTGCGGCGGATTTTTGAGCCAATTCAAGCAATTCAATCTCAACAGCTTCAACCAATTTGCCAACGGTTTGCGCGGCTGGTGATTCGGATTTTTTCAAAATGTTCAAAATTCGTTTATTTGCCGCCGCTAAACTTTCTGCTTCGGGCAATTGACGGAACGCTTTCACAGCTTGCAAACGTTGCATGAAATCTAACGGTTCTGCAGGATTCACGGCTAAAACGGCTTCAAATTCGTCTGCCGTAAAACCTTTGTCTAAGCAATAACCTTTCAAACGTTCAAAAATGAAATCAGTAACGAGCGTTTGTGTTTTAGTTTTGTCGAATTCATGTTCAAACAACGACAACGCAAATTCAACTAGTGTGTGAATATCAAGTTTTAAATCATGCTCAATCAAAATCCGTAATACACCCAACGCCGCACGACGTAACGCATACGGGTCTTTATCGCCTGTTGGAATTAAACCTGCGCTAAAAATTCCCGCTAACGTGTCGATTTTTTCAGCCAACGCCACCACGCAACCAATATCACTTGCTGGAGTCGCGCCACCTGCTTGTTTTGGCAAATAATGTTCTTCAATGGCTTGTGCGACGATGGGATTTTCACCATCTGCCAGCGCGTAATAACGTCCCATGATGCCTTGCAAATTGCCAAATTCGCCGACCATTTCAGTCATTAAATCGTTTTTCGCTAAAAACGCGGCACGTTTTGAAAGTTCAACATCGGCGTTAATTTTTGGTGCGATGTATTCAGCAAGTTTTACAAGACGTTGAACTTTTTGCGCGACTGTTCCGAGTTTTTGTTGAAAAACAATCGTTTCTAAACGCGGTGCAAAATCCGCGAGTAAATAACGGCGGTCTTGTTTCCAGAAAAATTCAGCATCCGATAAACGTGGTGTAACCACTCGTTCGTTGCCATCTTGAATTGAAGCAGGGTGCGTGCTTTCGATATTGCTAAACGTGATGAAATACGGACGCAACGAACCGTCAGTATTTTTGACAGGGAAATACTTTTGATTTTCCTGCATCGTGGTAATTAACACTTCGGCTGGCAAGGCTAAAAAGCGTTCATCGAAATGCCCTGTAATCGGCACAGGGAATTCATTTAATGCCGCAATTTCTTCGAGTAAATCTTCTTCGATATGCGCGATACCATTTACTGCCGAAGCGGCTTTTTCAGCATCAGCACGAATCTGATTTTTTCTAGTGTCAAAATCCGCAATGACTTTGCCTTGTGAAAATAAAATTTCCGCGTAATTTTCAGGTTTAGAAATCGTCAAATTTTGTGGCGCGTGGAAACGATGACCGCGTGTTTGATTGCCCGTTTGCAAACCTAAAATTTCGGTTTCGATAATTTGCTGCCCATAAAGCAAAATTGCCCAATGCACGGGGCGGACAAATTCGGTGGTGAAATTTCCCCAACGCATCCGTTTTGCAATCGGCAGATTCGCCAAACTTTTGCGAATAATGTCTGGAATCAATTGTTGCGTAGTTTGTCCTGCAATCGTTTGAGTACACGCCAGCCATTCGCCTTTGTCGGTTTTTAAACGTTCAAGTTGTTCAAATTCCACGCTGCAACTTTGCGCGAAAGCTAATGCGGCTTTTGTTGGTGTGCCATCTTCTTGAAAGGCGGCTTTCACGGCTACACCACGTTTTTGCACCGTTTTATCCGCTTGTGCGCTTTGTAAATTCTCAATCAAAATCGCCAAACGACGTGGCGCGGCATAACTTTTTACATTTGAAAATGTTAATTCCGCTTCGTTTAAACCCGCCAAAATGCCGTCTGATAAAGCGTTGCTTAATTTTAATAACGTTTTCGGCGGCAATTCTTCACAACCGAGTTCAAATAATAAATTTTGAGCTGTCATTTAGTTCGCTCCTTGCGTGTTTAACATTGGAAATCCTAAGGCTTCACGTTTTGCGTAATACGCTTCGGCAACAGATTTTGCTAAGTTTCTAACGCGCAAAATATAACGTTGACGCTCTGTCACAGAAATTGCGTGACGTGCATCGAGCAAATTAAACGTGTGTGAGGCTTTCAACACCATTTCATACGCAGGTAACGGTAAATCTTCCAAAATCAATTTTTGACATTCTTGTTCATACGTCAAAAAAGCGTGGAACAGAAAATCAACGTTTGCGTGGTCAAAATTGAACGATGACATTTCGACTTCATTTTGATGAAACACGTCGCCATAAGAGACTACGCCATGCGGTGTTTCTGTCCAAACCAAATCATAAACACTGTTCACGCCTTGCAAATACATCGCTAAACGTTCCAGACCATAAGTAATTTCACCTGTTACAGGGCGACATTCCAAACCGCCGACTTGTTGAAAATAAGTGAATTGCGTCACCTCCATCCCATTAAGCCAAACTTCCCAGCCCAAGCCCCACGCGCCTAACGTCGGTGATTCCCAATTGTCTTCCACAAAACGAATATCATGTTCAAGTAAATCAAAACCTAACATTTTGAGTGAACCTAAATACAATTCTTGGATATTTTCAGGCGACGGTTTGAGCATGACTTGAAATTGATAGTAATGCTGCAAACGATTTGGATTATCGCCAAAACGTCCGTCAGTTGGACGGCGTGAAGGTTGAACGTAAGCCGCGCTCCAAGGCTCTGGTCCTATTGAACGTAAAAATGTCGCAGGGTGAAATGTTCCCGCACCGACTTCTAAATCAAGCGGTTGTAAAAGCACGCAACCTTGCTGCGCCCAATACGTTTGTAGAGCTAAAATTAGCCCTTGAAAAGTGGTTATTTTTTGAGTTGTTGACACAATTATTGTCCGAAATTAAACGAAAAAAGATAACAAATTATAGCCGAAAAATGCAGTAGCGGGGTTATCGTTCCGATAAGTTATGTTATATTATAACAATCGTTATTTTCACTTCATTTTCACTCATGTCAGAAATTCACAATCATTCAAACTGTATTCAAACCGCGTTAAATACCGCTTCGCAACTTTGCAATGAACGCGGCGTACAACTCACCGATATTCGTAAACAAGTTTTAGAACTCATTTGGGCAGACCATCACGCTGTCAAAGCCTACGATTTACTTGAAAGAATCAAACCGCTACAAAGTGCCGCAAAACCCGCCACAATTTACCGCGCGTTAGATTTTTTACGCGAACAAGGTTTTATTCATCGGGTCGAAAGTTTGAATGCATTTATTGGTTGCTGTGATTTGAAAACCGCGCACGAACAATTACTTTTGATTTGTAAGCAATGCAACGACGTTGAAGAACGTCACGCCGATTTGGTGATGCAAGCTCTCGCGCAAGAATTACAAAACGCAAAATTTATCGCGCACAGCAAAGCGATTGAAATTCATGGAATTTGTGAAAATTGTTCTCAAACGTTTAATGTGGAGATTTCAGCATGAAATTTACAAAAATAACGGCGTGTTTTTTACTTTTCAGCTCCCCAATTTTTGCCGAAGAAATTGAGCAACTCGACGACATGAACGTTAAATCTGTCGCACCAACTTCTGCTGAAACAGAAAATGCGTTGCTTTTAACAGATGATGAATTACGCCACAAAGTTGCATCAACGTTAGGCGAAACATTGCAAAATGAAGGTGGTGTAAGTAATCAATCTTTTGGTAGCGGGGTTGGGATTCCTGTTATTCGTGGACAATCGGGTTCGCGAGTCAAAGTCATGCAAAACAGTTTAGGCAACAATGATTTATCCTCATTAAGTCCTGACCACGCAACAGGTGTTGACCCAATTATTGCTGAAAGAATCGAGGTTTTGCGAGGTGCAGAAACGTTGCGTTATGGTAGCGGTGCAATCGGTGGGATTGTAAATGTAATTGACAACCGAATTCCCGAAAAACAATTCGACAAAGTCATCGGTGGCGCAGGCGAGCAACGTTACGATTCAGCAACTGACGAAACATCTAGCGCGTTAAAACTCGAAGGCGGCAAAGGAAATTTTGCCTATCACGTTGACGGTTTTTATCGTGACGCAGGAAATACACAAATTGGCGGCATTGCCATTGATGAAGCGCGAGTGCGTCAGCACGACCCAAGTTTTCGTGCCGTTGGCGAAGGCGAATTGCAAAACTCAGTTGGCGAAATTCAAAATACTCAAAATCGAGCGCGTGGCGGAAGCATTGGATTTTCGATGATTGGTGATGTGGGTTTGATTGGCGCGGCAATCAATCAAAACGAGAAAAATTACGGCATTCCACCCGATGGACATGGCGAAACACTTGTTCACGTCGAAATGAAACAAACTAAATATGATTTTAAAAGTCAGCTTAATTCACCGTTTACGTTTGCTGAAAAACTCAAAATGAAATTTGGTTACACCGATTACGCACACACCGAATTTGATGGCAATGTCGCAGGAACGACGTTTTTAAATCAAGCCTACGAAAGCCGTTTTGAATTAGAACACGCGCCGATTTTGAAAAATAACCAAGGTGTTTTGGGCTTTCAATCGACAAACAGCACGTTTGAAGGTTTAGGTGAAGAAGGGAAAATTGTGCCGAAATCCGATATTGCAACGTATAGCGTTTTTAATGTTGAATCGTTAAAAGTAGGCGCAGTGACTTATGAAATGGGGGGGCGCGTTGAATCGACGCAAATCAAGCCCGAAGGTCGCAACAATGTTTCGTATATTCCGTTAAGTGTTTCGATGTCTGCGATGTGGCAAGTGAATTCGCAAAACAAATTGAGTTTAGCATTCACGCATTCGCAACGTGCGCCGCAAATTCAAGAATTGTTTTCAGAGGGTTTTCATCACGCCACGCGCAGTTATGAATTGGGAAATGCCAATCTGCAAAAAGAATTGTCAAATAATTTGGATTTAGGCTATCAATTTGATGCGTCTTGGGTGCAAGCGGATTTCAACTTTTTTCATAATTGGGTTAACGATTACATTTACCAGCAACGCGATTCGACGCAATTATTTAATGCTGAAGATGGCGAATTTGTTGCAAATGACAGCGATTGCTCGGAATGTTTTCCGCTTTTGCACAGCCAACAACAAGCGGCTATTTTCAAAGGTTTTGAAGCAAAAACGGTTTTTCCCTTACTTGACAATAAATTTGGTGCGGTGGATTTAACCTTTTTTAGCGATTACACGCGCGGAACGTTTGAAAAAGGCGGCGATGTTCCTAGAATGCCGCCTTTGCGTTACGGTACGCAGTTGAGTTATGAAAAAAATGATTTTTCAGGCAATGTACGTTTAACGCGCGGCGAATCGCAAACAAATTCAGGTGAAAATGAAACTACCACCCCCGCGTATTTGTTATTAAATGTTGGCACGCAATATAAAATTGCTCGTTTTGCGAATTCGGAAATTTTACTTTTTGCAAAAGGGAAAAATTTGCTCGATGAAAATATCCGAAGTTCGGTATCGTATTTGCGAAATTTTGCACCCGAAGCGGGGCGTAGTGCGGAAGTCGGAATTCGAGTCAGTTATTAAACATAAACTATTAGCGAGACATTTTTCATGAATGATGAATCAATTTATCGAAATTATTACCGTCAGCGCACGGCAAATCAGTGGCGAAAAATTCCTGCTGACTTTGGCGACCCGAGTGCAATTCGTCCATTTTTGGCGGGAAATTGGAAAATGAATTTAATTCCGCGTGCAGGTGTGGCATTAGCCGCCCGAATTTTTGATTTATGTCATGACATCAAAGACGTGGATATGGGATTTGCACCGCCTTTTACAGGATTATCAACGTTAGCAGATTATCTTGAACCTGACTTTTTACGACGTGAATATGGCATTGGACGAAACGTTTTTTTATTGGCACAAGATACATTTTTTGAATCAAAAGGCGCGTTCACAGGTGAAATTTCGGCGGATATGCTGGCGGCGATTGGTGTTGACAGAGTCATCATTGGGCATTCTGACCGACGTGCTAATTTAGGAAAATACTTTGGTTTTAGTTCGAGTGTGGCTCGGCGATTATCGAAAGATTTTTTAACACATACGTTAGCGCGTTTAAAAC
>JBASLW010000166.1:0-3563 GCA_049656545.1 Methylococcaceae bacterium | reverse complement strand
TCCAAACGGTGCGCCCTTTACCAGCTATCCGCATCTAATTCGTTTATTGATGGATAGAACATTTAGAAATGACGTGCTTTCAACGATTCACCCAGAAGCGCAAAAAATGACCACGCTTGCTTCAATTGAACGTGAATACACTTTGCAAGAAATTGCGATTATGACAAGAGCAGGAGCGGCAAAATTGATTGGCTTGCAAAATCGTGGTGGTTTGAGCGCAGGAAATTGGGCAGATATTACGGTTTATACCGATGATGTTGACCGTCAAAAAATGTTTGAAAAACCTGATTATGTTTTCAAAGACGGCGAATTAGTGGTTGTTAATGGCAAAGTTGTCAAAGAAACATGGGGAACAACGCACGTTGTGAAGCCGAATTTTGATACATCAGTTGAAAAAGATTTAAAAGCCTATTTCGACAAATATCTCACGATGAAAGTTGATAATTTCAAAATGAGCGATGACGAAATTACAGAAACGGGACGTGGTAGCATCACGGTTCATGATTTGAAAGACGTTGCATAATTTATTTCAAAAAACAATAGCGCGTTGGAGAATTCAACGCGCTTTTTTTATTTTCAGAATTTACAAATGAATGAATTAGAAAAAGAAAAAGTCAATTTAGAAACAGCAAAAATTGCGTGGACAGATTTACAACGTTTTTTTGCAAAAGGCGAAGTTGTTTGGGTGAGTAACGAATTAGATTTAGTTGAAGTCAGTTATCAATTTTCAATCGATAATAAAATCAACGTTCAAAACTGGCTCGAAAATCAAAAAATTGCGTTGGTTTCTGATGAACAAGCCTTGCATTGGTTTGAAACTAACACCGAATTATGGGCGGTTGTCGTCAAACCTTGGATTTTGGTACAAAAATAAACCAAATCAAAATTGAATTTAAAAACGTTAGATAAAAAATTTTAATTACCCACACAATTTGATACATAAATGTAACAAATGAATTTTACTAACGGTAAAATCAACAAAATTTTTATTATTTGGATTAAAAAAACATGACTACTGATTATAAAAAAACGCTAAATTTACCGAATACAGGTTTTTCGATGAAAGCGAATTTAGCGCAACGTGAACCTGAACAACTCAAGAAATGGCAAGCTGCCGATTTATACAAACAAATCCGTGAAGTTTCAAAAGGCCGTCCAAAATTCGTTTTGCACGATGGTCCTCCGTATGCAAATGGTGAAATTCACATCGGTCACGCCGTCAACAAAGTTTTAAAAGATTTCATTATCAAATCTAAAACTCTCAGTGGTTTTGACGCGCCTTATGTACCTGGTTGGGATTGCCACGGTTTGCCAATTGAATTGCAAGTTGAAAAGAAAGTCGGCAAAGCAGGCGTGAAAGTATCGCCGCAAGTTTTTAGAAATGCGTGCCGCGAATATGCCGCTAAACAAGTTGAAATCCAAAAAGAAGCCTTTGTGCGCTTAGGTGTTTTTGGTGATTGGGAAAATCCGTATTTAACGATGGATTTTGCCTTTGAAGCGGACATTGTGCGCTCACTCGGACGGATTGCCGCAAACGGTCACATTGTCAAAGGCGCAAAACCTGTGCATTGGTGTACGGATTGCGGTTCAGCCTTAGCCGAAGCCGAAGTCGAATATGAAGACAAGCATTCACCTGCCATTGATGTGCGTTTTGCCGCAGTTGATAGCGCAGACTTTTTGTTAAATTTCAGTTCGTCACAAGGTCACGGCAAAGTGTCGGTGGTGATTTGGACAACCACACCTTGGACATTGCCAGCCAATCAAGGTGTAGCGTTGAATCCAGATTTAACTTACGTTTTGGTTCAGCATCACGACGAACGTTTAGTGATTGCTCAAGATTTGCTCGAATCGGCGATGCACCGTTACGGCAATTTGAATTATACGGTTTTGGCAGAGTGCGAAGGTCGCGCGTTGGAAAATCAGTTGTTGCAACATCCATTCTATAACCGCCAAGTGCCAATTATTTTAGGCGACCACGTTACGACTGATGCGGGAACGGGCGCGGTTCATACTGCACCCGCGCACGGTCAAGAAGATTACGTTGTCGGTCGTGTTTATGATTTGCCAGTTGATTGTCCCGTCGGTGGCGATGGTGTGTTTTTGCCAAATGTTGAAATTTTCGCAGGTGAACACGTTTTCAAAGCGAATGCTCACGTTTTAGAAGTATTGCATGAAAAAGGCGCGTTAGTGCATCAACAAACGCTTTTGCACAGTTATCCGCATTGCTGGCGACACCACACCCCGATTATTTTCCGCGCTACGCCGCAATGGTTTATTTCGATGAACCAAAATAAATTGCGTGAACAAGCCTTAGCCGAAGTGAAAAAAGTCGCGTGGATTCCCGAATGGGGACAAGCGCGAATTGAAACGATGATGGAAAATCGCCCTGATTGGTGCATTTCACGTCAACGCACTTGGGGCGTGCCGATTGCGTTTTTTGTTCACAAAGAAACAGGCGAATTGCATCCCAAAACGGCTGAATTGATTGAGCAAGTCGCGCAAAAAATTGAAAAATCTGGCATTGATGCGTGGTTTGATGCGACAGCCGCTGAATTTTTAGGCGACGAAGCAAGCGATTACGACAAAATGACCGACACGCTCGATGTTTGGTTTGATTCAGGCGTGACGCACGCGGCGGTTTTAGAACGTCGTGAACAACTCCAATTCCCCGCCGATTTATATTTGGAAGGTTCTGACCAACATCGTGGCTGGTTTCAATCATCGCTTTTAGCATCAACTGCCATGAATGGCGTTGCTCCGTATAAAACCGTTTTAACGCACGGTTTTACGGTCGATGCGAAAGGCGAAAAAATGTCGAAATCGAAAGGCAACGTTATTCCGCCACAATCGGTGATGAAAACGTTGGGTGCGGATGTGTTGCGTTTGTGGATTGCCTCGACTGATTATCGCGGTGAAATGCGTGTTTCGGATGAAATTTTAGATCGAACTTCAGACGGTTATCGCCGTTTGCGAAATACCGCGCGTTTCTTGTTGTCGAATTTAAATGATTTTAATCCTGCCGAAGATTTGGTTGAAACAGCGAAATTATTGCCGCTAGACCGTTGGGTGTTAGACCGCGCTTTCACCTTGCAAGAAGAAGTCAAAGCTGCTTACGAAAGTTACCAATTTCAAACAATTTTCCAAAAAGTGCATCATTTCTGCGTAATCGATTTGGGTAGCTTTTATCTCGACATCATCAAAGACCGTCAATACACTGCAAAAACAGATGGCTTGGCGCGTCGCTCAACACAAACGGCAATGTTCCATGTTTTAGAAGCCTTGACTCGTTGGATTGCACCGATTTTGAGTTATACCGCAGATGAAATTTGGCAACATTTGCCTGCCGTTCATCAACGTCCAGCGTCGGTATTTTTAACAACGTGGTATGAAGATTTGGTGCCGTTGAATTCTGATGCTGAATTTAATCACGATTTCTGGCAAACCGTGATGGATGTTCGTGCCGAAGTCAGTCAAGTTCTTGAACAATTGCGCTCAAATAAAGAAATTGGTTCGTCACTTTGTGCAAATGTAGAACTTGAATGTGACGCTAAAACGTTTAAAAC
>JBASLW010000165.1:0-13442 GCA_049656545.1 Methylococcaceae bacterium | reverse complement strand
GTTCTGACCAATTTTTAAAAATTGATTTTTCATCATCAGGCGGATTTGCAGATTTAAACGCATTGTAAATTCCGTCGTGATAAAAAAAAATTCTAAAAATATCATGGTGTTGTGCTAAAACTTCAACAGCAAATTTATAAGCGGTTAAACTGGCGGTGGAATGATATGGCGAGGAATTGATTTGTAGTGCGAATTTCATAAAAATTCCAAATAAAAAAGCGCGATAATCGACAAATCGATTACCGCGCTGACATTAAAACTAGATGGTTACTTTTGAATTTTACTTAACAAAAAGTGCCACAATTTTTTCAACAGAGGACGTATAACACGCCAAAGAACTTTTGAAACATGAATTGGGTGAATTTTACGAACTAAATCAAAAAGATAATCCGCAATTTTACCAACTGTTTCAGATTTCACGTTGTCACGCCATTGTAAATAATGAATTCCTAAACCACTGACAAAAACGGGTTTATAAAGCCACATTTCAAGCAGGGAAATAA
This sequence comes from Methylococcaceae bacterium, assembly GCA_049656545.1. Classification (GTDB taxonomy): domain Bacteria; phylum Pseudomonadota; class Gammaproteobacteria; order Methylococcales; family Methylomonadaceae; genus UBA10906. Next base: position 12,939 of record JBASLW010000165.1, on the reverse strand, counting down.
TCCACATATAAACAAATGACGCGCCCATCCCCATCCCTGCGAAAATCACAAGCATCGCAAACATCGGATGAATTTTTGTCAGCCACCACGATAAAATATCGGCAATCAAAAACGCATACGGCATTCCAATTGCAATACATTTAATGCGTTTATCGGTTGTTTCAGCAAAGCTAAAAATGATGCCGACAAACATGAAAATAAAACTGATACCGAATAAATGAATGTGTGAAATTCGAGTCAATGAAGCGAAAGTTGCCCCTGTATCTTCTGCACTAACGGCTTTAACATTCTCGAATTTTGAGAAATCAGGCAGGCCGCCCGCATCTTTGTTGTGACACATGACGCATTTATCTTCAATGATTTTTTTAATTCCATTGTCAATATAATCGTCTTTATCTGCGCCATCACGCACCCATTGAATAATGTCAAAACGTTCTTGTTCAGACGCATTATCTTTCATTGAACCGTTGAGTTTGGTTTCTAAAACTGTGCCTGAACGGTTGCCATAATAACTGTAGACGATGTCATCGACTGACAAACCAAATTTGCCGTCTGCCATGCCGTGCGTAAATAAAATCTGAATAATGGCGAATAAATAACCCACCGCAACCGTACAAAGATAGCCTGTAAATAAAATTTTTACAGGTGTGTCGTGATCTTTGAGAGGGTATTTTGGGGCTTTGATAGGAATTACATCAATTTCTTCTGGAGGCGGAACGTAAGGTTGCATAATTTAGGTTTTCAAAATTTAGATTAAAGGATGAGTTTGCATTTTAACACTGACATCTTATGTTTATTAGCAAAAAGATAAAAATTACGATTGATTTACAACAACTTGATTGTGAGCGGTGGCGGATTTTGGGGATTTATTTTAATTATTTTGCTATTGCATTTTTTACGAAACTTGAATATTGAATTTACGATTAAAACTAATTCTAGATAAGGCATGTATCAGTATTGAGTTCTAATTTAGTCGTGTTTTGCAAGTGTGGTTTTCATAGTTGAATTAAAAGGCAAAGATGCAACAATTTTTTTCATTTGGATTTTCCAATTATTTGTATTTTTGACTTCTTAAATAAGAATGATTACTATTAACTAAATAAAATTACCATGAATCAACGTAATATCTATGACCATTTACGATAACAATGATAAATTTTCAAAGAAGAAATGCCCTACTCAAAATGCCCATAGGATGATTATTAAAAGTCATCAACTTTTTAATAATCAAAATGAAGTCATTATTGAACATGACGGAAGCGAATACCGTTTACGCATCACAAGCAGCGGTAAGTTAATTCTAACAAAATAGTTTTTTTGCATCTTTAGTTATAGCCAGCCATCTTTTCCAAAAGTAGCCAGCCAATTTAATAAAATCAAATGGTTAGGCTCTATGTTCCCAAAAGTTCATCATTTCGCGTTTGTTGCCACGCAAAAACAGGTTTATTTCCCTGATGTTCCACAAGTTAAAACAACATCGTATTCTAAAAATACCATTCATGTTTTTAGCATTTTAGTTGCGTTTGCGTTGCATATTATCTTGCTTCTGGCATTAGGGAACACAACACTTGAGCCAGAAAAATTAACTCAACCAAAACCCATCATGGTGAATTGGTTTTCACCTGCACAAGAAAAAAAAGCTGTTGTACAACCTAAAGTAGAACCTGCGAAACCAGTTGAAAAACCGAAAAAAGTTGAAAAAGCAAAACCTAAAACGGTTACGCAAGTTAAGCCAAAAGTACAACCTGTAAAAACCAAGCCGTTAATGAGTTCACAATACGAATCGAAAACGCTTGTGGTGGCACAAACCAAACAAGTAACACAACCGCCCGTCAAAATGACCGAAAGCGTTACACCGCCTCAGCAAAATACAACCCCCAGTTCGTCTTCACCTTCTCAAAGCAGCGAAACGAAATCCGAACCGATTGTTTTACCTAACTTAAATGCGGATTATTTGAAAAATCCCGCCCCCGTTTATCCTGCACTTGCACGGCAAAACGGTGAGCAAGGCAAAGTATTAGTACGAGTATTTGTGAACGAAAACGGAAAAGCAGAAAAAGTCACGCTGAAAAAATCTAGCGGCTACGAACAATTAGACGATTCAGCATTAGAAACAGTAAAAAATTGGCAATTTGTTCCCGCACATCGCGGTGCAGAAGCCGTATCAGCATGGGTTGTTGTACCTATTTCATTTAGTTTAGAAGGATAAATTATGGATTTCCAAGAAAGCATTCATCATTTTTTAAATCAAAGTGACGGCATTGGACAAATGTTGTTTTTTATGTTGATGACCATGTCGTTGGTGAGTTGGTATTTAATTTTCGTTAAAGCAGTAATGGCTTTTTTAACGCGCTATCGCACAAAAACGTTTTTAGCGTATTTTTGGGAATCGGCTTCATTAAATGAAGTGGCAAAAACGTTATCTGAACATTCTGCTAAAGAACCTTTTACGCATTTAACTTACCACGCCGTGAATGCGCTGCGACATCATGCGAAACATGGTTCGAAAAGGTTAGAAGAAGCAGGCAATGCTAATGAATTTTTATCACGCGCAATTCGTCGGGTGATTGACGAAGAAACAGCACGAGTTGAATGGGGTTTAACCGCATTAGCGTCAATTGCGAGTACCGCGCCATTTGTGGGTTTATTTGGTACGGTTTGGGGCGTATATCACGCTTTGATTGGCATTGGTAAAAATGGGCAAGGTACGTTAGAACAAATTGCTGCGCCTGTTGGTGAAGCGTTGATTATGACGGGTTTAGGTTTAGCAGTCGCTATTCCAGCGGTGTTGGCATATAACAATTTTGTTCGTTCAAATCGCGTTTTATTAGCGCAACTCGATGCCTTTGCTCATGATTTATTTTCTTTATTAACAACAGGTTCGGCGATTAGTTCGTATATCAGTGAGAACCTTGAATACGATTATGCGATGGATTTGGCAATGGAGAAAAACTAATGGCATTTGGTAGTTTTAACAATGGTAAAAGCGGCGGTCATGCAATGGCAGAAATCAACATGATTCCGCTAATTGACGTGATGTTAGTGTTACTGGTCATTTTTATGATTACCGCACCGATGATGACACATTCGGTAAAAATTGATTTGCCCAAAGCAAGCAGTGAAGCGCAGCAGCCCGATAAAGAAGCCATTGATTTATCTATTGATGTTGCGGGGCAATTATTCTGGAATAACGAGAACGTGACGAGAGAAATTTTAAATGAACATTTGACGCAACTTTTTCAAGAACGTGCGGAATTAGCTGAGTTACATCTTCGTGCTGATAAAGATGCGCCGTATCATTTTGTCGCAGAAACGCTTGCTGATGCGTCAAAAATTGGCATTACAAAAATAGGCTTTATTTCTGAACCTGAACGCACTCTTTCACAATAATGAGAAAAAATTTATGAATACTTTAAAAAAAATGCGCTTAATTACTTTATTTGGTTTGGCATTTTCGAGCCAATTTTCTTTCGCAGACGAAGGGAAATTTGTTGAACGTAAGCTAAAACACATGACGGAAAAATTGGCTCTTTCACCTGAACAACAAGTAAAAATCAAAGCGGTTTTGGAAGAAGATGAAAAACAGCGTGAGTTGCATCGCGCTGAATTCAAAAAACAGTTTGATGCGATTTTAACAGCAGAGCAAAAAACGAAATTGGAAGAGGATTGGAAAGCTAAAAAACATAATAAGCATCACAAAAAAGAGGATTTTGAGCGATGCGATAACAAATCGATGTAAGTTTTAATATAACCAATCGTGACTTTTAGCACGATTGGTTTTTTTTAATGGCGGGTAGGATTTTTAACAAAAAAAAGAAAATTTTGTTTTTTTTGTGGTGTGGTTGTTTTTAGTCGTGATGCTGCTAGCACTAAAGAATCGGCAATTTCTAAAAAATCATCTTGTTTAAAATGCAGAGATACATTCTGCACTCTCCAATGCACTAATTCGCATTCACGACAGACAAAAACGTTAATCAATTTCGAAGATACTAAATGTTCATAATGACAAGGTTTATTCATTTCAAATTCCTAATGGTAAGTCTGTATTTTTTGTTTTTCTAAAAGTTGATTTGTCACCATTTGCCAATGTTCAAGCATTTGATAATACATATTCAAATTGGTTTTGATATGGAGCGATTGTGCATAAGAAATTAGCTGTCCTAATTCACTAACAATGAGATGTGCTGTTTTTGGGCAATAGTAACCATCAATAAATTTTGCCATTAACATACTTGTTTTAATGTGAAGTGTTTGCAAATTCTTGAGTTGTTCTTGTTGTGACATAACTAAAAACTCCAAATCTGATTTAAAAAAAGCGTACTTAAAAATTCCAAACATTAAGTACGCTGGAGAGTTTATGAAAAAAGGCAAACATTAGCTTTATTTACCCTGTACAAATAATAATGATTCTTATTTGCATTGTAAAGGTATTTTTATGTTCTATAAAAACAACAAATTGTGTTTGAAAAAATACAATTTCCGCTTGTGACGGTGTATAAATTGCGATATATTAAGAATCATTCTTATTTGCAATAAGTTGAAATTTAAATCTAGCCACCCAGCATTCTTTCGCCAGGCAGCCATGTGTTATTGAAAAATCAAAACATTAAGGGGAAAGACATGCTCAATAAAACAAAATCAAAGTGGCAACTTGGTACATTAGTGCCATTAGGCGCAGCATTAAGTGGAATGGTCATAGCCGCTGAACCTGAATTTTCTGAAAAAGAATCTCAAGAAACGATTTTAGAAGATGTCAAAGTCAAAGCTACCCGCGAACAAAAAGAAAACAATTTTAAAGCCGAAAAATCCAGCGTTGGCAGCAAAACCGATATGGCAATTCGTGATATTCCACAATCGGTGTCAGTCATTCCTAAAAAACTGATGGAATCCCAAAATGCGTTCAATTTACGCGACGCTCTGCGAAATGTCAGCGGTTTAACAATCGCCGCAGGTGAAGGCGGACGGACAGGTGATTCCATTACATTGCGTGGTTTTGCGGCAAGTTCTGACCAATATATCGACGGCGTAAAAGACAACGGGCAATACAACCGTGATACATTTTTTATTGATAAAGCCGAAGTGTTAAAAGGTGCGTCATCGGTTTTATTCGGTCGTGGTGCAACAGGCGGGGTTATCAATCAAGTTGAAAAAAGACCGACTGGAAAAACCAATCTTTCAGGCGGTTTTACTTACGGTTTGTATGATTTCAAACGCACAACGATTGATGCTGAAACGGCTTATCAAGATTTGTCTTCACGTTTAAATTTTATGTATCAAGATGCAGGTTCATTCCGCGATTACAATCAAACCACCCGTTGGGGAATCGCGCCATCGTTTGCATTCAAAATTACGCCTGATACGGATTTAACGCTCAATCTTTTACATCAAGAAGAAGAGGGAATGTTTGATTACGGCGTTCCGATGTGGAAAGGAAAACCTGCTGACGTGCCAATTAACACATTCTACGGTTTCACCGATGACCGTATGATGGACACCGATGTAAATGTGGCAACCGTCGCATTAACGCATCGTTTCAATTCTGATTTTTCGGTTAAAAATACCGTGCGTTACGGCGGTTATGAACGCGAATATCTGACACATTTATTTTCAGGCGCACCTGCTTATACTGGCGCAAATGCAGGAACAATTGCACGTTCTCAAGCCTTGCGTTTGAACACTCAAGAAAATGTGTATAACCAAACGGATTTTGTGTTTAAAAAACCGATTTTGGGTTTTGGTAATACGTTTATGTTTGGCAGTGAATTTGGTTGGGAAGATTACGCATTCAAAGCCACCACACAAACAACGGTGTCGCGTGTTTCAGTATTTAATCCGACTTTAACTTCAACCGCTGGTTTAGCAAGAAATTTTGGTGGCGATACAAAACTTGGCACAGATACTTTCACGCAAGCGCAATACTACGCGGGTTATGTGTTAGACCAATTTGAAATCACACCTGAATGGAAATTGCTCTTTGGTACGCGCTACAACGTTTTTGAAGCGCAACTTGAAAATTACTTGAATCCAAAAACGGGCAATTTCAGTCGCACCGATACCGCATGGAGTCCGCGAGGGGGTTTAGTTTGGCAACCGACCAAAACACAATCGTATTATTTTAGTTATGGCAATTCGTTTAACCCGTCAGCAGAAAGTTTGAGTTTAAATGCGGCAAATTCAAATTTACCGCCCGAAACCAATAACAATTTTGAAGTCGGTGCAAAATTAGACTTTCTCGATGGGCGTTTATCTGCAACAGGTGCAATTTTTAGATTGGAAAAAGAAAACGCACGAACCACTGACCCCAATAACACCGCATTGCAAGTTTTAGCGGGTGAACAACGCACCGATGGGATTGAATTAGGTTTAGCGGGTGAAGTTCTGCCAAATTGGGACTTGTCGATGACGTATGCTTATTTGGATGCAGAAATCGTGAAATCCAATAATACCGCTGTCGGAACAGTGAGCGGATTAACAAAATCCTTTGAAGGCATGACTTCGGTGAATGTTCCAGAACATAGCGGCGTTGTTTGGTCAACGTATCACATTACGCCAAATTGGGAAGTGGGCGGCGGTGTTTATTATGCCTCTGACCGTTACGCAGACAGCGTAAATGAAGCCGTTTTACCTGCTTATGCAAGACTTGATGCCGTGATTGCGTATCATCAAAAACATTTTGATGTGCAAATGAACATCTTTAATTTAACAGACACGGTTTATTACGAATCTGGTCAAACCAATTCGGCATTACCTGGTAGTCCTGTATCGGGACAACTTTCTGTGAATTTCAAGTATTAAACATTTCCATTCGACCTGTATTTTGAACAAGCTATGAACACTTTTGACGAATTAAAAACACCGCCACGTCCGCCTAAAATGAACGGTGGCTATTTGTTTTTGCCGCATAAACTCTCACGCGGCGCATTTTTAAAATGGTTACGCCGCACGCACGCTTGGTTTGGACTTTGGGGGGCGATGTTAGGTTTGTTATTTGGTTTATCGGGCATTTTGCTGAATCATCGTGAAATTATGAAAATTCCAACAGGTCGAATTCCGCAAAAAGAAATTCAACTACCATTACCTGAGCCACATCCTGCCGATGCCAAAGCGATGGCGCAATGGTTGGGGCAAACGTTAGAAATCGACACGGCTAACGCGAAAATTCGCAATGAAAAAGAAAAAATAGTGACATGGAATAACGTTCCCGTGCAACAACCCGAACAATGGCAAATCACAGTTCGTAATCCAAAATTCATGATGCAAGCTGAATACTGGCAAGGCAACACATTTGTGACCGTCAAAAAAGGCGAAGGTTCGTTTTTGAATTTGCTCACCAATTTGCATAAAGGTGTTGGAATGGGCATGGGTTGGGTGTTGTTAGTCGATACGTTAGCAGGCGGTTTAATTATTCTTTGTTTAACAGGCACGTTACTTTGGACGCGCTTACACGGCACACGATTAGCAGGCGTAAGTTTAGGATTCGGTTCATTAGGTTTGATGGTCTTTTTTACCTTGCAAGCGATTGGAAATTAGAAAAATGTTAATTGAAATCCCAGACGTTTTAGACGAAAAAACCCTGCAAAAATGTAGAGAGCATCTCGCTACGGCGCAGTGGGCAGATGGAATTATTACTGCTGGCACGCAATCGGCGAAGGTGAAAAATAATTTTCAACTTCCCGAACACACGCCGCAATGCCAAGCCGTGCGAGCGATTATTTTAGAAGCCTTAAATCAAAATGCGTTGTTTTTGTCTGCCGCATTACCGAAGCGAATTTTTCCGCCGCTGTTTAATCGTTATGAAGGCGAACACAACGCGTTTGGAAATCACATTGATAATGCCGTGCGTCATTGCTCGGTCACGGGGCAACGCATTCGCACCGATTTGTCAGCAACCGTTTTTTTAACTAACCCAGACGATTATGAAGGCGGTGAATTAGTCATTGAAGATACTTATGGCACACACGCGGTAAAATTACCTGCTGGAAATATGGTGTTATATCCGAGTTCAAGTTTGCATCGTGTTGAACCTGTGACAAAAGACAGTCGTGTTTCCTCTTTTTTTTGGATAGAAAGCATGATTCGAGAAACAGAACGTCGTCGATTATTGTTTGAAATGGATATGTCGATTTTAGAATTACGCAGTACGCAAGGCGATAGCCAAGCCGTTATCAATTTAACAGGTTGTTATCACAATTTATTACGCATGTGGGCAGAGGTTTAATGAGAAGTCGTCGTTTTTTAGGGATTGTCATTGTTTTATCGTTGTGTGCAGGCGGTGGTTATTTTTTCTTTCACAAACCCCAAAACGCCGATACGAAAAACAAAGCTAACGTCACGGTTTCATTGGGTAACATTGAAGAAAATGTCACCGCACAAGGCAAATTAGAAGCCAAAGAATATGTAGATGTCGGCGCACAAGTCACAGGACAATTGCAAAAAATTTACGTCAAAATTGGCGACAACGTCAAAGAGGGCGATTTACTCGCGCAAATTGACCCGCGAATTTATGCCGCTCGCGTACAAGCGGATGAAGCAAATATCAAAAATTTACAAGCGCAGTTAATTGGACAACGTGCGGAAATTATTTTTGCAAATCAACAATATGAGCGCAATAAAGAATTACTCAAAACGCACAGCGTGAGTGAGCAAGATTTTCAAAACAGCGAATTTACCCTCAAAAAATCACAAGCCACACTCGCCGCCATTGAAGCGCAAATTGAGCAAGTGCAATCGACTTTGAACGGCGATAGAACCAATTTAGGTTATACGAAAATTTTTGCGTCGATGGATGGCACAGTGGTTGACCAAAAAGCCCGCGCTGGTCAAACGCTGAATGCCAATCAACAAACACCGATGATTTTGCAATTAGCGAAATTGGATTTAATGACCGTTCGCGCTCAAGTGGCTGAAGCCGATGTGATGCGTTTAAAACCTGATTTACCTGTTTATTTTTCAACGCTTGGCGCGGGGGAACGTCGCTGGAAAGGTACGGTTCGGCAGATTTTACCGACTCCGCAAGTTATCAATAATGTGGTGTTGTACGATGTGTTAATTGATGTCGATAATCAAGACCGCCAATTGATGACGGGCATGAGCGCACAAATTTTCTTTGTGTTAGGGAAAGCGGAAAATGTGCCGATGTTGCCTGTAACAGCGTTAGGCGAACGGCTGCCAAAAGAAGATAACGCACAAGGCATGGCATATCGCATCAAAGAAATTACCTCAACTGGCACAGAAGAAAAAATTGTCCATGTCGGTTTGAAAAATCGTCGTTTTATCGAAATTCATGACGGCGTTTCGGTCGGTAGCCAAGTGCAATTGCAATCAAAAAGTGATGACAAAAATTCACGCAAAGAACGCCCGCCAACAGGAGCGCGTTTATGATAAAACCGCTACTTCATCTCAAAAATATCGAGCGTTTTTATCCCAACGGTGAAAACACGGTACGCGCTCTGGATGGGATTTCGATAGCCGTTTATGCAGGCGAATTTGTGGCGATTATTGGGCAATCTGGTTCAGGAAAATCGACGTTGATGAATCTAATCGGTTGTTTAGACAAACCGAATGCAGGCGTTTATGAAATTCACGGTAAAGATGTTTCAGGCTTAAACAATGACCAACTCGCGGCATTGCGGCGTGAAACGTTTGGCTTTGTGTTTCAACGTTACAATTTGCTCAACAATGCAACCGCAATTGAAAATGTCGAAGTGCCTGCGTTATATGCCCAGTTGCCGAAAAATCAGCGTTATCAACGCGCCATCGAATTACTTGAGCGTCTGGGGTTAGGCAATCGTGGGCATCATAAACCGATGCAATTATCAGGTGGTCAACAACAGCGTGTAGCGATTGCTCGCGCGTTGATGAACAATCCGCCTGTGATTTTGGCAGACGAACCAACGGGCGCGTTAGACAGCCAAAGCGGTGAAGAAGTCATGACGTTGTTACAAAACTTGCACCGCGAAGGACGCACGATTTTACTGATTACCCACGATGAAAAAGTTGCCGCTCACGCGGGGCGCATTATCAGTTTGCGAGATGGGAAAATTGTCAATGAAACCGATAATTCCAACCAGATTAAAAATACCGTCGAACCAAACCCCGTAAAAGGTTCAGCAGGTATCGCCGCAGAAGTGATGGAAGCTGCGCGAACAGCCATGCGTTCATTGTATGCAAATTTATTTCGCACAACTTTAACGTTACTCGGCATTGTAATTGGTGTTGCAGCAGTGATTACGATGCTTGCGGTTGGACAAGGTAGCCAAGAAAAAGTGTTAGACCAAATGCGAGCAATGGGGACAAATATCTTATCGATTCGACCAGGTGCACCAAATTTGCGAGCGAGTAACGATGTGGCAACGCTGATTCCCGCTGATGCAGACGCGATTTCAGAAATTGAAAATGTTGAATGGGCTTCACCTGAACGCAGTATGCGTCAAACCGTGCGTTATGGAAATGTCGATTATGCCACCAGCATTCAGGGCGTAACGCCGAACATGACTGCCGTGCGTGATTGGGTTGTGGCAAACGGGGATTTTTTCGATACACGCGATATGAAACGTTACGCGCCTGTGATGGTTTTAGGACAAACGGTGAAGGAAATTTTATTTTCTGAAGACGTAAATCCTGTGGGGCGTTACGTTATGGTGGGCAACATTCCGTTTGAAGTGATTGGCGTAATGTCTTCAAAAGGCGCAGACACCATGGGCAATGATAGAGATGACACGATTTTTGTACCACTTACAACGGGGTTAATTCGTTTATTTGGGCAAAATTATTTAGGCGGGATTACGGTTAAAGTGTGTGACGTGTCAAAAATCGACGAAACACAACAAGCGATTCAAGACTTATTATCTACAAGACATCAAACCGAAGATTTTAGAATTCGCAACATGGCATCAATCATCGCCAGCGCGATGGAAACGCAAAATACTTTTACCTTGATGCTTGGCATTGTGGCGGCAATTTCGTTGCTCGTCGGCGGCATTGGCGTGATGAACATTATGTTGGTGAGTGTGACCGAAAGAACCCGTGAAATTGGTATTCGCATGGCAACAGGCGCACGTCGTAGCGATATTTTGTTGCAATTTATTACCGAAGCCGCTGTCGTTTGTACGTTAGGCGGCATTATTGGCGTATTGCTCGGATTTGGTGCGGGAAATTTGCTGCGCTATTTTGATATGGCAGTGATTTTTTCACCATTGCCTGCCATTTTGGCATTTTCGTGTGCGTTCAGTATTGGCTTATTGTTTGGTTATTTACCTGCTCGCAAAGCCGCTCATTTAGACCCTGTTGTTGCCTTAGCTTCCGAATGAAATTTTTAAAATATCCGCTCAGTTTTTTAGTTTTCAGTTTAAGCGCGTGCAACGTCACGCCTGATTTTGTCAAACCGACGGTTGAAATTCCTGCAACGTGGCGCGACGCAAATCAAAGTGCAACACAAACTACCGTTGACCCAAAATGGTGGCAAACGTTTGGCAGTCCAAAATTAAATCAGTTAATACTTCAAGCGATTGCTTATAACAATGATTTAGCGGCAGCAGGACAGCGCGTTGAACAAGCGAAAGCGCAAGCCAAAATTGCAGGTGCAAATTTATTTCCGCAACTGGGCATTCAAGGCAACACCGCGCACAACGTTGATGAAACGGGCGAAATTGGCAAGCAAAATATGAATTTTACGATTGCTTACGAAGTGGATTTGTGGGGTAAAAATAGAGCCGCAAAAAATGCAGGCGAAAATCGTTTATTAAGCGAAGTGTTTGCGCGTGATGCGTTGCAATTAGTGGTAATGTCGAATGTTAGTCAAGCCTATTTCAATCTTTTAGCGTTAAATGAACGCAAACACATTGCGACGGATTTTTTAAAAAATGTCACCGACGTTTTAACGATTATTGAAGCGCGTTTTAACGCAGGCGCGGTTTCTGAATTAGACGTTGTGCAACAAAAAACCGAACTTGCGAATGCACGGGCGAGTTTAGATTTGCTCAATCAACACTATGCGTTAGCCGAAAATGCGCTGGCGATTCTGCTCGGAAAACCGCCACAAGCCACAAAAAATACAGAACCTTTTTTGACAGTTCAAATGCCAAAATTTGATTTGTTGCAACCTGCGAATTTGTTGGAACGTCGCCCCGATATTCGACAAATTGAAATGGAATTGCTTGCCGCTAATGCCGATATTGGTATTGCGCGTGCGGCTTTTTATCCGAAATTACAGCTCAATTTGGACACAATTTTAGCTTCGCCACAACCAGCAGGCATTGCGGCATCACTCGCAGCAGGACTTGTGCAACCGATTTTTCAAGGTGGACGATTAGATGGCAATTTGGAATACGCTAACGCACGGCAAGCGGAATTGGTTGAAACGTATCGAAAAACGGTTTTAACGGCATTCAAAGAAGTCGAAGATGCCGCCGCGATTCGCACAAATTCTGACCGACGTTTAAAAATGCTTTCTGAAGCGGTAAATAACGCGGAGCAGAGTTATCAACTTTCGTTGCAACGTTACCGCCTTGGTTTGATTGATTATCAAGTTTTGCTCAACACTCAGCGTAGTTTATTAAATGCTGAAAATAGCAAAGTTCAAGCAAGACTAGATGTTTTGATTGCCTTGGTTCAGATTTATCAAGCTTTAGGTGGTGGTTTTTATTTCAAGAGCTTTTAGCGCAGAAGTATTTTATCGGCAGACTTAATTTCCAAAGTGACTTAAGTTTTTCCCATCTGTTTACATAGCACGCCTACATACGCTAGTTTATTTAATTTGTAATCAATGCTAAAGTTATATTTCATATTAAATTGGTTGGTATTTATTTTTCATTTTTAGGAGATTGTTATGGCTTTTGAACTTCCTGCTTTACCTTACGCAAAAGATGCACTTGCACCTCATATTTCGGCTGAAACGTTAGATTTTCATCATGGAAAACATCATCAAACTAACGTTACAAA
>JBASLW010000164.1:0-11170 GCA_049656545.1 Methylococcaceae bacterium | reverse complement strand
CAAGTTATCAGCCGAAAGGTTTTGAAACATCTGAAAAAACTCAGTCATTTAAAACAAAATATACTGATTTTGCGAAACCAAAATCTAAAACCGCTTTTTCCAATTCTAAAAATCGCCGTTCTCGTTAAATTCAACATGTTAAGCCTAAATTCTCGATTAAAAACTAGCCTGTTGTTAGCTACGTTGCTGTCTGGAACTGCAATGGCTAATGAAACTGTGCATTTACAATTACGTTGGAATCATCAATTTCAATTTGCTGGGTATTACGCCGCACTCGAAAAAGGCTATTACGCCAAAGCAGGTTTAGATGTTGTCATTCACGAAGGTTCAGTTGAAAAAACACCGATTCAAGAAGTGTTAAAAGGCAATGTGCAATATGCCGAAGCAAACAGCGAATTACTTTACGAACGTTTGCATGGTGCGCCATTAGTGGCATTAGCGGCTTTTTTTCAACATTCACCGTCTGTTTTAGTCGCACGAAAAGAATTGTCATCACCCAGTGATTTGATTGGCAAAAAAGTGATGATGTTTAATAAATCAATGGATACTGATTTATTAGCAATGCTGACAAATGAAGGCGTAGACACAAAACGGGTTGGCATTTTAGCGAGCAGTTTTGAATTACAAGATTTAATTGATGGACGTGTCGATGCGTTTAATGCGTATCTCACGAACGAGACGTATTTTTTAAAATGGCAAAAATTTCCTTTTACCGTGATCAATCCACGAAATTATGGAGTGGATTTTTATAGCGATATTTTATTTACTTCTGAAGATGAAATTCGCAATCATCCAGAACGTGTTAAAGCATTTAGAAAAGCGACGATTGAAGGCTGGGCTTACGCGCTTGAAAATCCTGATGAAATTATTGAATTACTGATTAACAAGTATTTTGTCGAAAAATCGCGCCGACATTTGCAATTTGAAGCTGAAGCGATTCGCCCGTTAGTTGTTCCTGATTTAATTGAAATTGGTCACATGAACCCTGCACGTTGGCAATCCATGGCTGACACGTTTGTGAAAGCAGGCATGGCAGATAAAAAACAAGTAAAAAAACAATTAGAAAATTTTGTCTACGACCCTGTTATTAAATTAGATAAAGAAACTTTGCACGGTTATTTTGGCGTTGCAATTGTCACTAGCGGCGTTGTATTTTTCATATTTACTATTCTAATCGTTGCCTACAAATCGATTCGTCGTGAAAATAAAGAACGGCGCAAAATTGCTAACGCCCTATTACAACAAAGTAATGATTTAGCATTGCACAATCAAATTCTCAAAAAAGTTGGTAGCAACACCATTGATTTACACACATTGCACGCGCTATTAACCGAATTGATTCACGGTATTGAAATGCAACACGCAGGAATGTTGTGTTCTGTATTGTTACTTAATCGTGAAACAAATGAATTACATAATGGCGCAGCACCGAGTTTGCCTGAATTTTACAATGATGCAATTGATGGTTTAAAAATTGGTGAAAAAGTCGGTTCGTGTGGAACAGCGGCATTTTTAGGTGAAAAAGTTATTGTTGAAGATATTTATACACATCCGTATTGGGAAAATTTTGTTGATTTAGCACAACTGGCAAATATTCGTTCTTGTTGGTCACAACCGATTAAAAATAGTCAAAACGAAGTGTTAGGAACATTTGCGATTTATCACCGTTATGTTTCGACACCTTCACATCCAGAATTAGTGTCGATTGAACAGTATGCCAATTTAGTAATGTTAATGATTGAACGCTGGCGCGACGATACCAAAATTCAAAAACTGGCTTTTTATGACCCGCTAACGGGTTTGCCAAATCGTCGTTTGATGGCAGAGCGTTTAAAACATGGTATTGAAAGTGGCTGCCGTGAAAATAAACGCATGGCAGTTTTAATGATGGATTTAGATAAATTCAAAGCTGTGAATGATAATTTCGGGCATTTGGCAGGCGATGACTTACTAAAACAAGTCGCTAAACGGATTCAAAGCCGTATTCGAGATGTGGATACCGTCGCGCGTTTGGGCGGTGATGAATTTGTAATTTTACTGGAAGACATTACCCACATTGATGATGCAGCGCGTGTTGCTGAATTTATTGTCAATGATTTAAATCAGCCTTTCATGTTGACCCAAAGCGATAACGTTCAAATTGGGGCAAGTATTGGCATTAGTTTATTTCCTGAACATGGAAATGATCCTGAATTGTTAATTGACCATGCAGACACCGCGCTTTATCACGCTAAAGATGCAGGGCGTGGTTGTTTTGCTTATTTTTCAGAACAATTAACGATTGCGGTTCGTGAACGAATTGAATTGGAAATGCGTTTACGTCGTGCCATCAATAATAATGAATTACGCTTGTATTACCAGCCTCAAGTTGATATTAAAACAGGAAAAATTATTGGGACAGAAGCATTATTGCGCTGGCTAGATCCTGAGAACGGTTTGATTCCACCTGTTAAATTTATTCCACTTGCAGAAGAAACAGGCTTAATCGAAGCAATTGGCGAATGGGTGGTTTATGAAGCGTGTCGGCAAGGTAAAATGTGGATGGATTTAGGAATTACCGAATTAACCATTGCTGTCAATGTATCGCCTGTTCAATTTCAACGTAGTGATTTAAATGAATTAGTGATGAATGCGTTGCGTGACACAGGTTTTCCAGCTAGTCGTTTAGAATTGGAATTGACCGAAAGCGGTTTGATGGAAAATCAAGAAAAAGTCGTTGAAATTCTAAATACATTGCGAGCGCAAGGCGTACATTTAGCGATTGATGATTTTGGTACGGGTTATTCATCGCTAGCATATTTGAAATCCTTTCCGCTAAACGTTTTGAAAATCGACAAAAGTTTTATCGATGATATTCCGCAACTCAAAGACGATATGGAAATTACCGCGACTATTATTTCAATGGGTAAAATTTTAGGTTTCAAAGTGTTAGCTGAAGGCGTAGAAACCCCAGAACAACTTAATTTTTTACGCGAAAAAGGCTGCGATATTTATCAGGGTTACATCAAAAGCAAACCACTTCCAGCGGATGATTTTTTAAAATTATTATTAGCAGATTAAACATTTTTCACTTTAATTAAACAGAGATTTATGGATTTTGAATTACTTTCTACGGACGGACACGCACGGCGCGGACGTTTAAAATTTGAACGCGGTGTCGTTGAAACCCCGATTTTTATGCCTGTTGGAACGTATGGCGCGGTGAAATCGCTTACACCTGAAGATTTACAAGGCATTGGCGCACAAATTATTTTGGGTAACACCTTTCATTTGATGTTACGTCCAACAACAAAAGTGATTCAAGCACACGGCGATTTACACGATTTTATGAATTGGCAAAAACCGATTTTGACGGATTCAGGTGGTTTTCAAGTGTTTAGTTTGGGCGCAATGCGTAAAATTAAAGAAGAAGGTGTGACTTTTAAATCTCCGATTAACGGCAGCAAAATTTTCATGTCGCCCGAAAGTTCGATGCAAGTTCAGCGCGAATTAGGTTCGGATATTGTGATGATTTTCGATGAATGTACGCCCTACCCTGCAACCGTTCAAGAAGCTGCCGATTCGATGCGCTTATCATTACGCTGGGCAAAACGCAGTAAAGATGCACATACGGGAAATCCGAATGCGTTATTTGGGATTGTGCAAGGCGGAATGTATGAACATTTGCGTGAAGAATCGATTAACGGTTTGTTAGATATTGGTTTTGATGGTTATGCGATTGGCGGTTTATCGGTTGGCGAACCTAAAGACGAAATGATGGCGACACTTGATGCAATTCATCAAAAAATGCCGACTGATAAACCACGTTATTTAATGGGCGTTGGAACACCTGAAGATTTGGTTGAAGCGGTTTCACGCGGCATTGATATGTTTGATTGCGTGATGCCAACGCGAAATGCACGAAACGGACATTTATTTACGACATTTGGCGTGGTGAAAATTCGCAACGCACAATATGAATTTGATACGAATCCGATTGATGACAATTGCGCTTGTTATACTTGCCAAAATTTTTCACGTTCGTATTTACGGCATTTGGATAAATGCGGTGAAATGCTCGGTTCACGTTTAAATACGATTCATAATTTGTATTATTACTTGAGTTTAATGTCTGAAATGCGGACGGCAATTGAACGTAACGAATTTGAATTATTCAAAAACGCATTTTATGCAAAACGACAACATTAAAAAACTGACAAAAAAAAGCCCTGTAATTCTAAAATTACAGGGCTTTTTATTTGAAAAATAAATTAGAGTAATTTTTTCAAATCAACAACCGCTTTGTGTGCATTGCGTAATTCTTGTTCTGCTTGTTGTGTTGCACCGTCTTTTACATGATTACGAGCAGCTTTAATCATGTTGTTAGCTTTTGTGCTTGCACGGAAAACTACGTCACTTGCATTGATTTCTTTTGTTGAATCAGAAGCATCTTTAATCAATTTAGAAACAGATTCAGCATCGTTACCTGCGATTAAAGCATCAATAGCAATTTGAACTTTGTTAGCGGTATTATCAATAGCAACAGTAGGTGTATAAACAATACGACCTGCATCTGCTTCAGCGAAAGAAGTTGTAGAAACTGCACCTAAAGAAGCAGCAATCATTGCAGCTAAAGCGATTTTTTTTAACGTTTTCATCAACATTTATCCTCGAATAATTATTATTTTTGGTTTTAAGGGAAGTAGCCATCGTTAAACGATGTGCTGACGGCAATTCTAAACACATTTGTGAATTTTTCAACAAATCTGCACGTTTTGTGGGCTTTTTACTTTTACTCTGCTGACCATTGCACAATTCCACTGTAAGCGGTAATTAAAACAATTGCACCAAAAACTAATCGATACCATGCAAACACTAAAAAATTATGCTGGCTTATATAACGTAATAACGCTTTTATCGCCAATAAAGCACTGAAAAAGGCGGCAATCATACCCAAAACAAAAACAGGCGCATCAGCTGCTGCATCAAGCAATTCACGGTGTTTGTACAAATCGTAAGCACTCGCCGCAAATAACGTTGGAATGGCTAAAAAGAATGAAAATTCTGTTGCCGCTTGGCGTGAAAGTCCAAATAACAACCCACCAATAATTGTTGCACCTGAACGAGATGTACCTGGAATTAACGCGAAGGCTTGAGCAAAACCTAATTTAAGCGCGTCTAATTTTGATAATTCATCAACAGTGTTCACACGAATTGTATGTTCACGTTTTTCCGCCCAAATGATAATAAATGCGCCAACAATAAACGCCATAGCTACGGGAACAGGATTAAACAAAATAGCTTTGATATGTTTGCCAAACAAAAATCCTAAAATTGCAGCAGGCAAAAATGCAATCATTAAATTGATTGTAAGATTTTGAGCCGTTTTTTCTTGATGAAATAAACCACTAAATGTATCGCTAATTCTGCGTCGATATTCCCAACATACCGCCAAAATTGCCCCGACTTGAATTACAAGCTCAAACAATTTGCCTTTTTCATCGTTAAAATTCAGCAAATCGCCAACTAAAATTAAATGTCCCGTGCTAGAAATTGGTAAAAATTCTGTTAGACCTTCGACAATGCCTAAAATCAATACTTTTATTGTGAGTAATAAATCCATAATTTCGCGTTTTAACGTTTTATATTGATAGACAATCCTGCGCCATCAAACGATTTAATTTTATCGTTTTCAGGTTCAGCAGAAAGAATAGTTTGAGGTTCTAACTCAATGTCACGTTTAATTTTTTTCGGTTTTTCAATTTTAGATTGCGTGACAGGCATATCTGATTTTTCTTCAATTTTTAACGGCAACGATAAATCTAATTTTTTCGGTATCGATACATCTTCAATCGGCGTTTCAGCTTTATGCTTTTTATGATGTCGATGCGAACGCCAACCTGTCAACATTGACACGGTGATGATTAAAAAACTGACTAAAAATAGACGTGTTGTTTTCATTTTGTGCTTATCTCAATAGGAATTTTACCAATTCTTGCTTGCCATTTTTTTGGCGCAATTTGATGGATTGAAATGCCTTGCGAATCGACTGCAACCGTGACGGGCATATCTTCAACCACAAATTCATGAATCGCTTCCATGCCTAAATCCTCAAATGCAATCACGCGCGATTTTTTAATCGCTTTTGACACCAAATACGCCGCGCCACCGACTGCAATTAAATAAACTGCTTTGTGTTTTTTGATTGCAGAAATCGCCATGTCGCCGCGTTCAGATTTACCAATCATGCCAAGCAAGCCTGTTTTTTCCAGCAACGGCGCAGTAAATTTATCCATGCGCGTTGCTGTCGTAGGACCAGCCGAGCCGACAACCTCATTTCGCACCGCATCAACAGGTCCAACGTAATAAATAAACTTGCCAGCAAAATCTACGCCATCAGGCAACGCTTCATCGCGTTCAAGTATTTCACAAAGTCGTTTATGCGCGGCGTCACGTCCTGTCAAAATCGTGCCGCTTAATAAAAGCGTTTCTCCGACTTGCCAATTTGTGACATCTTCGGGTTTTAGTGTGTCTAAATTTATGCGTTTTGCAGAGCCAACATCCCATGAAATTTTCGGATAGTCTTCTAATTTTGGCGGCGTAAATTCTGCTGCGCCGCTGCCATCTAACGTGAAATGAACATGCCGTGTTGCAGCGCAATTTGGAATTATAGCAATTGGTAAATTCGCGGCGTGCGTTGGATAATCTAAAATTTTCACGTCTAAAACGGTCGTTAAACCGCCCAAACCTTGTGCGCCAATTCCTAACGCATTTACTTTTTCATAAAGTTCTAAACGCAATTCTTCCAAGCGATTTAACGCGCCACGCGCTTGTAAATCTTGAATATCAATTGAACCCATGCAGGCTTGTTTGGCAAGTAGCATCGCTTTTTCAGCCGTGCCACCAATGCCAATTCCTAAAATTCCTGGTGGACACCACCCAGCCCCCATTGTTGGCACCATTTTTAAAACCCATTCCACAATGTCATCTGACGGATTGAGCATGGCAAATTTGGCTTTCGCTTCTGAACCGCCCCCTTTTGCGGCAATGTCGATTTCAACTTTATCGCCTAAAACGATTTCGGTATGAATCACAGCGGGGGTGTTATCTTTGGTGTTTAAACGTTTACCAGCGGGGTCACTCAAAATCGAAGCACGCAAGGGATTATCAACATTTTGATAAGCACGACGTACGCCTTCGTTAATCATGTCTGTCAAACTCAAATCTGTTTCCCATTGAACGCCCATGCCAATTTTTACAAAAACCGTCACAATGCCCGTGTCTTGGCAAATCGGACGTTTTCCTTCAGCACACAAACGCGAATTTATTAAAATTTGTGCCATGGAATCTTTTGCAGCGGGGCTTTCTTCGCGTTGATACGCGGCATTCAAGGCTTGAATAAAATCTTGCGGGTGATAATACGAAATGAATTGCAACGCTTGTTCGATACTTTCAATCAAATCATTTTGGCGAATAACAGTCATAAAAATCCTAAAATCAAAAAATAAAATCTTTCAACAGCTTACAATTAAAGACAAATCTCTGGAAGTGTAAAAACCTGAATATCACTTTTAACACGCTTTAGACGCTACAACAATGTGACATCGTAATCAAAAAGTCATAATCCGATTGTTAGAATACGATTTTAATTTTTATTCTTAATAAATAATGCCTAATTTTATTATTCTTGTTGTTGAAGACGAAGATGCAATTCGTGAAATGTTAGTAGTGGTGCTTGAACAAGCAGGCTTTACAGTTCAAGCCGCTTCAAATGCCGACGATGCACAACGCTTTTTAAATGATACCTTGCCCGATTTGATTTTGTTAGATTGGATGTTGCCAACAATTAGCGGCGTAGAATTTGCTCGTAGATTGAGAAAAGAAGAAATTTATCAAACATTGCCAATTGTGATGCTCACCGCTCGCGGTGAAGAAGAAGACAAAATCCGTGGTTTTGGTTGTGGTGTAGACGATTACATGACAAAACCGTTTTCACCGCGTGAATTAGTCGCCCGATTACGCGCCGTTTTACGCCGTAGCAGCAAACATCAATGGTCACCGAAAATTATTGTCGGTGATTTAACCTTAGATACAGAACAACACCGTTTAACGATTGGGGAACAACTTGTTGATGTTAGTCCGACAGAATTTCGGTTAATGCAATTCTTCATGACACATCCAGATAAAGTGTTTAATCGTACCCAATTACTTGACCAAGTTTGGGGACGTAGCGTTTATATCGAAGAAAGAACGGTTGATGTGCATATTCGGCGTTTGCGAAAAATTTTAGAAACGCATAACCGCGAAGATTTAGTACAAACAGTTCGAGGATTTGGTTATCGCTTTTCAATCAATCAATAAATTATACTTTCACTCATTTCTGCCGATAATCACGTTAAATTTACGCTCAAGAAATGAGGAATTAAAATGGAAGTATCACAGTTTAGCGCAAAGCCGTTGGCAAATTATGTTGGTTCAAAAATTATTGCTGCAAATACTGAAACAGTATCAGCCAGCGCGGAAACGCCTCTTAATTCAATAACAGAAAATGCCGCTTTTGCTGAAAATGTTTTGCAAGCTCTGAAACATCTTGGCGTTGATGCGTCAAATAATGAAGCTATACAAACGTTTACACAAAATTTGTACAAAGCCTTAATTCAAAATAATGAGATATCAATTGTATCGCCACTTGAAAACTTAGATGTTACCGAATCAACGAGTAACGCCTCTGCGCCGCTAAAAATTTCAGGTGGCACAAATTTTAAATACAGCGTCGATTTTAGTGAGGCCGATTTAGGAGATTTTTTACCTAGCGTTCAAGCGAACGTTATAACCGCACTTGAAAATATCGGTAAATATATTCGTTCTGATGCAGTATTTAATTTGAAAATCCTCGCAACAAATGAAAAAACAGATATGTTGGCACAAGCCAACGCCGCTATTGTTCATACAGAAAATGTGCCTGACGATGTTAATGCCGATACATTATTTATCGCTGATTCGATTCGTGGTGCAGATTTTGATTCTGAATTACACGATTCAAAACTTTACATCAATTCAGAAAAACTTGAACAAATGTCATTTACAGGTTTGCCAACGCCTGATAAATACGATTTAACCAGCATTTTGACGCATGAAATTTTGCATGGTTTAGCATTTACAGGATTAGTTGACTCACCGACAAATAGCGATTTAAAAACTGCTTACGATGGATTGATGACAAAACAAGAAAATGGTTCACTGATTTTTGTGGGTCGTCACGCTAAAACCGCAAACGGTGGAAATCCCGTTCCTTTATCGTCTGTTGATGAAGGTGCTGGGTCTGCGTATTATCACGTTGCCATTTCCAATGATTTAATGTCACCATCAATTCGTAAAAATGAAGTCAAAAGTATTTCAAATTTAAATGTAGCGATGCTTGAAGATATGGGCATCAACGTTACAGGAGTTTTGCCAACAAATTTGAAAGTTCAAAATACAAATAATTTTGTCACGTCAATTGAATCACTTGGTAATAACAGTGAAAAAACTATCGCCTTGCAAAGTGATTTTACGCAGTTAATTCAAGCATCAAATAACACGTCCCCAACGATAAATTTTCAAGATTTTTTAAAACAACTCGCAATAAGTTTTAGTCAAGATAACAATACTCAACGTGGCGCAGGGGCTATTTTTTACGCAACGGCATAATGGCTAAAATGACGAAAATCAATAAAACTGTTGTTTAATTGCAGTAATATATTGCGTTAAATTTTACAAAAGGAAAAATAATGAGCAACTTACCAAAATGTCCAAAATGCAGCAGTGAATTCACTTACGAAGACGGTGAAATGCTAATCTGCCCAGAATGCGGACATGAATGGAATAAAAACACCGCTGCTGACATTGAAGAAGAAAAAGTAATCAAAGACGCAAACGGCAATGTTTTAAAAGACGGTGACATAATTATCGTAATTAAAGATTTAAAAATCAAAGGTTCATCGTCAGTTGTCAAAGTCGGTACAAAAGTCAAAATCATCCGTCTTGTCGATGGCGACCACGATATTGATTGCAGAATTGAAGGGATTGGTGCGATGCAATTAAAATCAGAATTTGTTAAAAAAGTATCGTAGAGAATTTTAGAAATGGCACTTTATGTTTATAAATTTGGCGGCACGTCGGTGGGTTCAATTGACCGAATCAAAGCTGTTGCTGAAAAAGTCAAAAAAGTCCGTGAAGCTGGCGACGATTTAGTTGTTGTGCTTTCGGCAATGAGCGGTGAAACCAATCGTTTAATTGGTTTAGCGAAAGAAATGCAAGCGCAACCTAATGAGCGCGAACTTGATGCAATGGTTTCAACGGGCGAACAAGTCACGGTAGCGTTACTTAGTATGCGTTTGCATGAAATCGGTTGCCCTGCGTGTTCGTACACGGGAACACAAGTTCGGATTTTAACCGACAACACTTTTACCAAAGCGCGAATCAAAGAAATCGACGATACACGCATTCATGCTGATTTAGCTGAAGGTAAAGTTGTGGTGGTTGCAGGTTTTCAAGGTGTTGACGAAGACGGCAATATCACAACGTTAGGTCGTGGCGGTTCGGATACCACAGCGGTTGCACTCGCGGCGGCGTTAAAAGCCGATGAATGTCATATTTACACCGATGTTGACGGTGTTTATACCACCGACCCGCGTGTTGAACCCAAAGCGCGTCGTTTAGATAGAATCACGTTTGAAGAAATGCTCGAAATGGCGAGTTTAGGTTCAAAAGTGTTGCAAATTCGCTCGGTGGAATTTGCGGGAAAATATAATGTTGCATTGCGCGTGTTGTCTTCGTTTGCAGAAGGTAACGGCACGCTAATTACTTACGAGGATACACAGATGGAAAGTGCGTTAATTTCAGGTATTGCTTTTAATCGTGACGAAGCGAAATTGACGATTGCGGGCGTGCCTGATTTGCCAGGTAGCGCGTTTAAAATTTTAGGCCCGATTGCTGACGCGAATATCGAAGTCGATATGATTGTGCAAAATATCGGTGCAGATGGCACAACCGATTTTACTTTTACGGTTCATCGCAATGATTTTGAAAAAGCAAAAAGCATTTTGGAATCGATTTGTGAGGCACTCAATGCACGCAAAGTTTCAGGCGATAACAACATTGTGAAAGTGTCGATTGTCGGCGTGGGAATGCGTTCACACGCAGGAATTGC
>JBASLW010000163.1:0-1787 GCA_049656545.1 Methylococcaceae bacterium | reverse complement strand
GCCAATTGTGGGCGTAAAAATTCTAGGAAACTCACACGATGGCACACTTTTAAGTGGTGTTTTGACGCTTTTTAATGAAGGAATGTGGGCGGTTTCAATCGTGGTGTTTTTATCGAGTATTTTGTTTCCAATGTTGAGTATTGTTTTATCGTTATTGATTAGTGGGCATTTGTATTTTAAGCGTCCAAATCGGTATTTAAGTTTGTGGTTACGCACGTTGCAACACATTGAAGAATGGGCAATGTTAGAAGTGTATTTATTAGGAATTATTGTTGCCTGTGTGAAATTAGCGTCGATGGCAGAATTACAATTTGGATTAGGCTTGACCGCGTTTGTGTTGTTGTTATTTGTGTCATTAACGTTGGCAAGTCATTTTGATGGCGCATTATTTTGGCGTGAAATTGAGAAAATGAATAAACATGAAAATAAATAATGCCCTTTCGCAAGGTTTAATCCGTTGTCATGATTGTGGAAAATTAGAAAAAATTATTTCAAATACCGAAAATTGTCGATTATGCGGCAGCGAATTGCACGCGCGTTTGCCGCACAGTTTTCAACGGACATTAGCGTTATTGATTAGCAGTTTCGCGCTTTATATTCCTGCAAATTTATTTCCCATTATGACCGTCACGCAATTAAATGTGGGTGAACCGCACACAATTTTAGGCGGAATTATTGCGTTGATTCATGGAAATATGTTGCCGATTGCAATGCTAGTTTTGGTGGCAAGTATTTTAGTACCGTTGTTGAAATTGCTTGGTTTGAGTTTATTGCTGGCGTGTGTGCATTTTCGTTGGCAAGTGAACGCAAAACGTTGGACGCAACTTTATCGCATTATCGCTTTTGTTGGACGGTGGTCGATGCTCGATATTTTTATGATTTCGATTTTGGTGTCATTGGTGAATTTAGGTGGTGTAGCACAAGTGATTGCAGGTTCAGCGGCGACCGCTTTTGCAGCGGTAGTAATTTTAACCATGTTTGCGGTAAAAAGTTTTGATCCGCGCTTAATTTGGGATGTACAAATTGACGTTAAAAATTAACAAAAAAATCACCGTCATTTTAGTTGATGACCACGCTGTTGTTCGTGCAGGTTTTCGTTTATTGCTTTCGACTGAAACCGATATTGACGTTATCGCCGAAGCTGAAAAAGGTGAACAAGTCTTGCAACTTTACGCCGATTTAAAACCAGACGTGATTGTAATGGATTTGTCAATGTCGGGAATTGGCGGTTTAGAAGCGACGCACCGTTTAGTTTCGCGTTACGAAAATGCAAAAGTCATTGTGTTTAGCGTGCATCATGAAAATGTGTATATTTCTCGCGCGATGAATGCGGGTGCAAAAGGTTACATTTGCAAACAAGCCCATCCAGACGTGTTAATCAGCGCGATTAAAAAAGTCGCAAACGGTGAAATCTATGTTGAACCAAATTTAATAAAAATACCCAATTCAAATTTTCAAGCGATTGTGAATGATTTTTCACCACGCGAATTTGATGTTTTTTTGTTACTTGCAAAAGGATTGACGGCACATGATATTTCTGAAAAATTGTGTTTGAGTTATAAAACGGTGGCGAATTACGGCACAAACATTCGAGCAAAATTAAACGTCAATTCCAGTGCAGAACTTGCACATATTGGGTTGTCATTGAATTTGATGATGAAAGTTTAGGAAAAATTCCTATAGGTTTTCATCATAATCAAATTTAAACTAACCTCTTTGAAAGTTGTGTGTTTGCTATCACTTTTAAAGGATTAGATTCTTGGTTCTCCACTCATAAACACTTACAG
>JBASLW010000162.1:0-25406 GCA_049656545.1 Methylococcaceae bacterium | reverse complement strand
CTTGTAACGTTGTAACTACAGTCAAAACCAAAATTCCCAACATCGTCAAACCACAAATGGCATAAGTTACGTTGTTTAAACTGGTTGTTTTCGATTTTGAGATGGGTGTTTTTTTACCAGACTTTTTAGTCATAAACGACAAACCGATTTTGACTTTGAGGTGATTGAAATAATTTTTTCAAAAAAATAATTACTATTTTTTGACGATAGCATTCCATGCGGTAAGCCAGGCTTGTGATTGATACAACTCTGTTCTTTTTTCGAGCGTGCCGTTCAAAATCATTTGCAACGTGGTGTTAATAATGCCGAAAAAATAAGTGTACAAAAGCATTGGAGCGAGACTTTTTATTTCGCCATTATTGATGCCGAGTTGAATCATTTTTAACATTTTATTCACCGCAGGTGTTTGTAAATAACGTTTTGAATCATTGGGTAAAAAATCGTTTGTGTTAATTTCAAAAATAAAACGTAAAGTATCGGGAGCTTCATTTGTCAATTTGAAAAGTAAATCGACTAAACTGTGCAGCTGCTCTGATGCTTTTTTATTGCGACGACGAATTTCATCAATCGATACGCTCAAACTATCTAAAATCGCATTATAAACTTCGGTTGCAAGTTCTTGTTTAGTTGAAAAATACAAATAAATTTCTTGCGTTTGTGACAAATTCGCCGCTTGCGCGATGTCGAAAAGCGACGTGTTTAAATACCCTTTTTGCACAAATAAACTCAACGCGGCGCGAAGAATTTCGTTTTGTGTGTCATCATTTTTCTGAATCAAAATGTGTTCCTGTTAATTTTTGTTAATCGCGGTGAAAGCCGCGTGTAAGTATTGAATCATCGACCATAATGTTAAAATTGCGGCGATATAAAGTAAGACGTAACCGAAAGTTAAAACGGGAAAACCGAGTAAGTCGTCGTGATAGAGCAAGAAGCCAATCGCAAGCATTTGTGCGCTGGTTTTCCATTTCCCCATTTGTGACACTTGAACTTGAGCACGTTTGCCGAGTTCAGCCATCCATTCTCGCAACGATGCAATAGTAATTTCTCGTCCGATAATTATTGCTGCTGGAATCGCTAAATAAACGTCGGGGATTCTTTGTACCAACAAAATCAAAACAACTGCAACCATCAATTTATCAGCAACGGGATCTAAAAACGCCCCGAATTGCGTTTCGAGTTTCATTTTTCGTGCTAAATAACCATCGAGCCAATCGGTAAAACCAGCCAGTAAAAAAATAAACATACATGCCACATTAGAATTTTCCCATGGCAAATAAAAAACAATCGTCAACAAAGGAATTAACGCAATGCGTAACAAAGTTAAATATATGGGAAGATTCAATGCTAATGCCATGTTGAATTTCGTGGGTTTTAGATTAAGAAGATAGCGTTATCATAACATTGTTTAAGGGCAAACTTTAGCTGTTTAACAATGGCATAATTGTTTGAAAAACAGTGTTAAAACTTTCTTTTGTCAGGCGTTTTGTATTTACGTTGTAACGGCTTGTGTGATACGAATCGATTAAAAAATGTCCGTTTGGCAATTCATGTTTGGCATTGTGAGTAAATTTTGCACTCGATACTTTCAAGTTGTAGGCTTTTAAAACCGCTTGATGAGCAATCAAACCCAAAGCCAAAATTACCGAATTTTTAGGAAGCGTTTTTAATTCTTTGGCTAAAAAAGCATTACAAACGTTAATTTCTTCGCCCGTTGGTTTATTTTGTGGCGGCAAACATTTTACGGCGTTAGTAATTCGCGCATTTTGCAACACTAAACCATCACTTAATGATTCCGACGTTGGTTTATTACTAAAACCAAAATCGTACAACGCTTGATACAGTAATAAACCTGCATAATCACCTGTAAAAGGTCGCCCCGAAGCGTTTGCGCCGTGCATTCCTGGAGCAAGTCCGACAATCACTAATTTTGCATTTTCATCGCCAAATGGCGCGACAGGTTTGCAGTGATAAGTCGGATTTTTTTCTTTTACCTCTCGCAAAAATGCCGCGAGACGCGGACATTTTTGGCAGTTCAAATCGAAATAATCAACCGTCATTTAATACACGTCACGAACGTAACGCTTATCTTTTTTGAGTAGATTAACGTAATCAATCGCTTGTTGTTCGGTTTTATTTCCGTGCGTTGCAATCACGTCATGCAAGGCTTTATCTACGTCTTTTGCCATGTGATACGCATCGCCACAGACGAAGAAATAACCGCCTTGTTCTAACCATGCAAACAATTCTGCGCCGTGTTCGTGCATTTTGTCTTGAACGTAAATTTTTGCTTCTTGGTCACGGGAAAACGCTAAATCTAAACGGTTCAACAAACCGCTGTTGCCCATTTGCTCTAACTCGTCGCGGTAAATAAAATCGGTTGCAGCATTTCTGTCACCAAAAAATAACCAGTTTTTACCTGTCGCGCCACGAGTTTGGCGTTCTTGTAAAAACGCGCGGAATGGCGCAATCCCCGTTCCAGGTC
The DNA here is from genome assembly GCA_049656545.1 of Methylococcaceae bacterium. GTDB lineage: Bacteria > Pseudomonadota > Gammaproteobacteria > Methylococcales > Methylomonadaceae > UBA10906. Next base: position 22,924 of record JBASLW010000162.1, on the reverse strand, counting down.
CAACCATAATCATTGGCAAATCGTTGTTGTCTGGCACACGGAAAACTTTGTTTGGCGTAAAGAAACAGCGAATTTCTGTTGTTTCGTTGGTCAAATCCGCAAGAAATGTTGAGCAAACTCCTTTATGTTGACGGTCGAAAGCGTTGTAACGCACGCTGGCAATAGTCAAATGTACCGTTTCAGGATTTGCTTTGCCGCTCGATGAAATCGAATAAGCGCGATGTTGCAACGGTTTTAACAACGCTAAAAATTCTGCCGCTGAAAATTCAACGCTGGAATTTTGCAATAACAAATCGAGCGTATCGCGTCCCCATAAGTAATTGCTCAACGCATCTTTGTCGTTCAGTGCGTTATTTAATTCTTGATTGCCTGAACGAGTGGCGATTTCTTGCAACAATTCTTTACTGGGCGTTTTGATTTCAAACTGATTTTGCAATGCTTCGCGCAAAGAAACGTCGTTGATGATTTCGTCACCATCGCATTTAATCGCTTTCAAAATATCAGCAACCAAATCGGGGCAATTCGTCGGTACAACGCAAAGTGCGTCGCCTGCTTCATAACTTAAACCTGAACCCGCGATTGAAATTTCATAATGACGGGTTTCTTTTGACGAATTTTCAGCCGTCAATAAACGATTCACCAGCAATTTTGCTGGGAATGGATTTTTACGGTTGTATTGTGATTTGTCGTTGCTGTCTTCAGAAACGATTGCCGTAGTTGCATCGCTACCTGCTAACGCTGGAATGACAGAGTGCATCCATTCTTCGGCAGGCTCTTCATATTCGACATCGCAATCGACGCGCGTTTGCAAACGGGTTGCGCCCAATTCGGCTAAACGGTTGTCCCAATCAATCCCTGCTTGGCAGAATAAATCGTAACTGGTGTCGCCTAACGCTAAAACCGCATATTTTAAGTTTTTCGTGTTCGCCATCGAATCAGCTTTGACCGCAGACCATAACATTTGTGCGTTATCAGGCATTTCGCCTTCGCCGTAAGTGCTGGTGACATTAAGCAAGGTTTCCATTTTTGTCAGCGCGTCGGCATCGACTTCGTCCATGCTTTTGATGACAGGATTTAAACCGTGTGCTTTAGCGACTTTGACGGCATCACGTGCAACCGATTCGGCTGTGCCAGTTTGTGAACCGTACAAAATATGGATTGTGCGAGCGGTTTGCGCGTTTGAGCTATTTTGCACAAGTTGCGAATGCAAGCCAGCGAAAAATCCGCTCAGCCATGCACGTTGATTGTCGCTGTAAGGTGCGTCGTTTGGAAGTTGGTGTGTTTTCATTTCATTAAACCTAAAATTTATTTTCCCGATTAAGCCGCAAATCCATCTTGTGCCAATTCCAGCCCAACCAAACTCGCCAAATGTTTTTCAACAGGCGTAATGTTTGCCAGAGCCGCGCGATTTGCGTGGTTTTGCTCAATAATCCAAACCGTTGAACCCATCGAGTTAATGCTTTGCACCGAGCGATTGATTAACGCAGTTTTGTAATCATTCAAACGTTTATTTGCCAGCAACGCCGCGATTTCATCATCGTTATAACTGCTGTAGGCTTCACGAGTGATTTTGACTAACGCATCTTGCAATTTGCGTGGACGTTCCAAAATCAATTTTTTCGCCGCTTTTTCAATGTGAACTGGTGTGCGTTGTGATTCTGGCGCGGTTTTCAGCATTTCTGCCGCCACCGCTTGCGCTTTATCAAAGACTGCAAAACTGTTAATCAAATCGAAGGCTAACGCGCTATCGATTTCGCCAAACGCAGGAATTACACCGTTAAACAACGGTTGACCTGATTGATAGGCTTTTTTGACTTGCGCGATTTGTTGTTGCGCCAAATCAACCGCCAATTCTTCCACCATTTCTTTCGCATCCATCGACGCTTTTAAATAGCTGGCAGTTTGCGTTTTATAGAGCCAAAGCGGCATTGCAAATTTGAAATGTTTGCGTTCATTTTCCCAATTGGCGAGCAAGTTACGCGCTTTGCTTGAATTCGCATATTCCGCGTGTTGTTCGAGCATGTGCAACACGATTTTTTCGTGTGCATCGTCTTCGGTTAAATCATGTAATTCAACAGACGTTTTGTCGTACAACGCCGCGAGTTTATTTTCAGGGTCATATTGGTAAGCGTTACCGCCCGACATGCCGTTGCAGAAACCTTTGCCGAATCCGCCTATATTCAGCACCGCACCGTTAGTCATGTATTCGCAACCGAAATCGCCCACGCCTTCAACCACCGCCATAGCACCAGAATTACGCACCGCAAAACGGTCGCCTGCTTCGCCGTTGACAAATACTTTGCCGCCTGTCGCGCCGAATAATGCGAAATTACCGATTAACACGTTGTTGCCTGGGGTTTTGATGCCTCCACCTGGTGATTCAACGACCAACGTGCCGCCGCTCATGGTTTTGCCTACGCCGTCGTTTGCCGTCCCCAAATGATGCAATTTCATACCGTCATTTAAAAACGCGCCATAACTTTGACCCGCAGAACCATTGGTTTTAATTGCAATCGTTTCAGGGGCGAAATAACGACGACCATTTTCAGCTTTATAAATGAATGCCGCATTGCCTTTGAATTCGTAATTTAAAATACGTTCAACATCAATTGCTAACTGTCCTGCAACGGTTTTGTCGTTGTTGTTGAGTTTGAATTCTGCGCCTTCAATGACGAGTTGTTGCGCTTTGCCATCTGCTAAAAACGCTTTCACGCGCTCTAAAATTTTGTCGTCGGTTTTAAAATCAGCTTCCAAATAAATCGGTTTTTCGATTTTGATTTCTTTGACTTGGCGCAACATTTTGGTCAAATTCAATTTTCCAACCATGCAAGGATGATTGATTAACTCTAACAAATCGGTTTTGCCGCGAATGTCACGCAACGATTTATAGCCAAGCGAAGCGAGTAATTCCCGAACTTCGTGCGCAACGTTCATAAAATACTGCGCCAAAACACGCGGGTCGCCTTTGAATTCTTCGTGTGCGGTGGTCAAACCTGCGGGGCATTTGATGTTACAGTTTTTCGCCATCACGCAACGCAACATCATCAACGCGGTCGTACCGAACTCGAAAGAATCTGCGCCTAAAATCGCTGACTTCACCACGTCCAAACCGCTTTGATGTGCGCCTGAGCAACGCAAAATCACTTTATCGCGCAAACCATTGATGGCTAACGCTTGATGCACTTCGGCAATTCCGATTTCAGGCGAACGTCCAGCGTGTTTCAAACTGGTAACAGCCGCTGCACCTGTGCCGCCTGTGTTTCCTGCAACGTTAATCACATCTGCGCCTGCTTTCGCCACACCAACTGCAATTGTGCCAATACCTTCTGACGAAACGAGTTTTACACCAACTTTTACACGCGCCGCTTTGGCATCGTGAATTAACTGCCCTAAATCTTCAATTGAATAAGTATCGTGATGCGGTGGTGGGCTGACGAGTTCTACTTTTGGCGTACCGCCACGCAATGCTGCGATTTCTACCGACACTTTCATCGCAGGTAGTTGTCCGCCTTCACCAGGTTTTGCACCTTGGGCAATTTTAATTTCGATTTCCTCAATCGTGGGGTCAGCCAAATAACCCACCCAAACGCCAAAACGTCCTGAAGCAAATTGTTTGATTTTGCTGGATTTGATGCTGTTGAAACGGCTGTAATGTTCGCCGCCTTCGCCCGAGTTACTTAACGCGCCGACAATGTTTGTGCCTTGTGCAACCGCTTCGTGAGCTTCGGCAAGTAACGCGCCGTGACTCATCGCGCCAGAGGCTAGAGTTGCAGTGATTTCGTGTGCGGGTTGAATTTCTAATAATGGCAACGGTTTTTCAGCCAATTTCAACGCTAAAACGTCACGCAACGCAGCGGGTCTTGCATCACGTTCCGCGTACAAATTTTTAGCAAAACTGCGATACGCAGGCGTAATGCCAAAATTATCAATTTGTGCAGGTGTGCGTTTTTCGTAACCCAAATCCAAATACGCTAAATCACTCGCTTCTGGCGATTTTTCAACATATAAAATCGCTTCATCAGTCATGTTGATATATTCGCGCACGGCTGTGTTGCCATAAGAATGCCCCGCGCCATCTTGACGTTCTTTGAACAAGCCCAAAAACGGAATGTCTTTTTCGGTTTCGACGGTCAACGATTTGCGATGCCATTCGGTTGCACTTGCGGCAATATCAGCATATTGAACACCACCAACTGATGAATGAATGTTTGGGAAATAGGGGCTTAATTTGGGTTCGTCCGTATCTAAATAATTCGACTCGAAAAATTCACCACCGATATAACTTTCAGCGGTACATAAACCGAATTTGCCCATCGTTTTCATGAGCGATTTTTCTGTGCCTTTTGAAAATTTATCGAGAGCTTTTTGCTGGTCAGCACCCGAGTAAAGTGTCATTGCGCGATTGTGAACGCTTAACGAACAAATTGCCGACGCGCCAAAACCTAAAATCGTTGCCACATCGTGTGGACTTGCTGCTTGTCCTGTTTCTGAAATCAATGACGAATTAAAACGCAAACCTTGTTGCACTAAACGTTGATTTGCGGCGGCAATCGTCAATAACGCTGGAATTGCCGCTTGAGTTTTCGTAATTTTCGCGTCGCTTAAAATAATGATGCCGATATTATTTAACGCGGCTTTTTCAACTTGGTCACAAACTGTGTTAATTGCACGAGTTAAAGCGTGTTCATTGCCTTCGGCGTTATCAAAATCAGGTGTGTACAAAGCATCAATTGTGATAGTTGAAACCGCATTTTGACGACGAATTTGCTCTAATTGCGTGCATTGCAAAATCGGGGTTTCGATAACGAGCTGTTTGCTGTTTTCTGAAAAAGTCGGTTTTGCACCTAAAGCGACACGCAATGTCATCCCGTCACTTTCACGAATCGAATCAAGCGGTGGATTAGTCACTTGTGCGAAACGTTGACTGAAATAACGTGACATCCCGCCTTCTGCACCACAAAGCGCGTTCGGTGCAAGCCCGTAACCCATTGCCGAAATACGTTCCATGCCTGTCGCCAAAATTGGATCAAGCAAGAAACGGAAACTTTCTTGATTAAGCGAATAAGCCGTTGCTCGTTGGTCAACATTTAAATCATGTTCGTTGCTGATTTCGCTTAAATCGACTTTCGGCAAATCCGACAAATTCACAGCTCGTTGTTTTAATAACGCTGTGTAATCTTTTTCTTTTGCTAAACGAGCTAAAACTTGGTGTGAATCGTAGCTTTCGCCTGTGCTGTGGTCGAAATAGAGCATTCCACCTGCTTCAATACGTCCACGTTTTAAAACGTCTTGCGGTGGAAAATCAATTTGTCCCGCTTCGGACATTACGGCTAAATAATCGGTCGTTTCAACTGAGCGCAATGGACGCAAACCTAAACGATCTAAACGCGCTCCAACACGAATTCCATCATTGAAAATTAACGCCGCTGGACCATCATTTTTTTCTTCGTATAAACTGAAGTATTCAAGCATTGCGCGAACTTCTGGCGACAACGTTGTATCGTTTTCCCACGCAGGTGGCATCATCGCTAAAATCGCTTCGACGATATTCAAATTATCTTCGTTAATGCGGCGATTTAAGGTTTGATCTAAACGACTCGAATCAGATTGACCACATGGGAAACAGACTGTTTTATTGTGTTGACGCGCAATCGCGTTTTCGCTGAGACGATTTTTTTTATCGGTATTCAACTCGCCGTTATGTGCCATGTAACGGAACGGTTGCGCCATCATCGTTGCAGGCGCAGTGTTGGTTGAAAAACGGGTGTGAAAAAACAGCGTACTGATTTCGTGGTCGGTATCGTACAAATCTTTGAAATATGGAATCACCTCGCCCGAATTCAAACGCCCTTTATAAACTTGCGTGCGTGAACTCATTGAAAGTGGGTAAAAACCTGCGAGTTCTGGGCGCGTAAAACCTTCAACTTCAATTGTGACTAAGGCTTTTTGGATATGTTTTTCAAATTCGTCGTGCGTCGCATTTTTCAAACTTTCAGGGCGACCAAAAATAAATTGTTCAATCGGCAATTGCGCTTTCACAGCCGCTTCGTTAATAACCGAGTTATCAACAGGAATCACACGGCGAGCAATTAACGGTAAATCGAATTCTGCCAAATGATTTTTAACGAGTTCATTGGCTTCAGAATCATAATGCGCGTGATCTTCAGGGAAGAAAAAGTTTGCTACGCCAAATTTACCGAGTTCTAAGTTTGGATTGTTTGTAAGTTTACGAAAAAATTTCAATGACAAATCAATGTTCACACCTGCGCCGTCACCTACGCCTTCAGCACTCATGCCGCCACGATGCGGAATCGTACATAACGCTTCGTGTGATTTAACTAATAAATCGTGCGTTTGCAGACTGCGTTTGTGCGTGATAAAACCAACGCCGCAACTGTCTTGCGACTGGTCAGCGTCATAAAGCAATGGTTGTGAATTGCTCAATTGAGATTGTGTTGTCATTGATTTAAACCTACATTTTTTTTGTATTACGGCTTTTTAGAAGCTAGAGGTTGTGTATATTTTTGAATGACGTATAAGCTATATTCATTCAGTGAAATTTTCTGATTTTAACATAAATTAATATCTCTATGTTTCAGTTTTGTTTTACTTAAAATACTATTTATGATTTTTTAATTAAAGCGTTTATCCGTATTTTAAAGATAAAAAAGGCAGCTCTAGGCTGCCTTTTTTAGAAAATCATGAATGCAGATTATGCTTTAACGGCTAATTTTTCCTTAATACGCGCTTTTCTACCTGTCAAATCACGCAAGTAATAAAGTTTCGCACGACGTACATCGCCACGGCGTTTTACTTGGATTTCGCTGATCAATGGACTGTGTGTTTGGAAAACACGTTCAACGCCTGTGCCGTGTGAGATTTTACGCACGGTGAAAGCTGAATTTAAACCACGATTACGAATTGCAATCACAACGCCTTCAAAGGCTTGGATACGTTCACGTTCGCCTTCTTTAATACGCACTTGTACAACAACGGTATCACCTGAATTGAAATTAGGAATTTGTTTTAATTGCGCTTGTTCTAACTGATCAATAATGTTCATTTTTACACCTTAGTCCACTTCTTTAAATTCTGCCAATAAGCGTTCTTGCTTGGCACTTAATGTTTTTTTGTTCAATAAATCGGGTCGTTTTTGCCACGTTCGCCCTAACGCTTGTTTCATTCGCCAACGGGCAATTTCTGCATGATTGCCACTGAGTAACACATCTGGAACAGCCATTTCATCAATCACTTCTGGTCGCGTAAATTGCGGATAATCGAGCAATCCATCGCTGTGTGAGTCTTGCAAAGCTGATTGTTCATTACCTAACACATTTGGTAATAATCGAGTTATCCCATCAATTACAATCAATGCTGCGAGTTCACCGCCGCTAATCACATAATCGCCTAGAGACCATTCTTCGTCACAATCGCGTTGAATGAATCGCTCATCTAAACCTTCGTAACGCCCTGCAACTAAAATCAGTTGCAATAATTGACTCGCTTCTTGCAGTAATGATTGTGTAATCGGTTTGCCTTGCGGACTTAAATACACTACTTTGCAATCTGGTTTAGCATCCACTTTTGCAGCTTCAACGGCATCGTGCAAAGGCTGATATTTCATCACCATTCCTTGCCCACCGCCAAACGGTCTATCATCAACGGTTTTGTGTTTGTCGTGCGTGTAATCTCTAGGATTCCAAACATTGAGCGACACAATGTTGTTTTCAATGGCTTTACCTGTTACGCCGATTTGTGCGGCTTCCAAAACCATTTCAGGAAAAAGCGTGATGACATCAAAACGCATTTAAAAATCAGCGTCCCAATCAACGCGCATTTTTCGCGCTGCCAAATCAATTTCTAACACCACCTGAGGCTGAATGAATGGAATTGCGTGTTGACGTTCTTCACCTTGCACCACAATGACATCGTTTGCACCCGTTTCAAGTAAGTTATCAATCACGCCTAAAATTACGCCGCTGGTATTCTTAACTTCTAAACCAATCAAATCTGACCAGTAATACTCGTTTTCTTTAACAGGCGGTAGTTGCGATTTTTCAATGAAAATTTCCCAACCGATTAACGCTTCCGCGTCATTTCTATCGTCAATACCTTTGATTTGTGCAACAACCAATTGATTTTGCAATTGCCCTGTAATGATTTCAACGTGTTTTGTAACACTATTTTTTCTCAATTGCCAAGGTGAATACTGCAAAATGTCTTCACGATAACCTGTAAAAGAGAAAACTTTTACCCAGCCTTTAATGCCAAAAACGCCAGAAATTTTTCCGACGTGCAATAACGTTTCTTTGCTCAAAAGCAATTACGCCGCAGCTTTGATTTGATCTTTAATCAAACTAGCAACACGGTCAGATGCTTGTGCGCCGTTTGCTTTCCAATGATTAACGCGGTCTAAATCTAAACGTAAACGCTCTTCTTGACCACGCGCCAACGGATTAAAAAAGCCAATACGTTCAATATAACGACCATCACGACTGCTACGGCTGTCTGTTACAACGATTTGATAAAATGGACGGTTTTTAGAACCGCCTCTTGATAAACGAATTGTTACCATCTAAACCTCTAAATAAATTAACTGAAATAAACCGCGTTATTCTACGCAATTTTATTTATAAAACAACACAAAACAACTTTAACGACGAATACCACGCATTTGGAGCTGGCTTTTTACACCGCGAACCATGTTCGCCATATTACCTGACTTCATTTTTTTCATCATTTTTTGCATCATTAAAAACTGTTTTAACATTCGATTTACGTCGCTCAATTCTTGAGCACAACCCTCTGCAATGCGTTTTTTACGATTACCTTTAATTAAATCAGGAAAATGACGCTCTTGCATTGTCATTGAATTGATAATGGCAATTTGACGCGCAAGCAATTTGTCATTCATTTTTTCTTTCACTTCTTGCGGCACAGCTCCCATGCCAGGCATTTTGTCCATCATCGAACCAATACCGCCCATTTTTTGCATTTCCATCAATTGTTCGCGGAAATCTTCTAAATCAAAACTTTTTCCTTTTTTGATTTTATCAACGAGTTTTTGGGCTTTTTCTTTATCGACTTTTTTCTCGATTTGTTCAATTAAACCGAGCATATCGCCCATGTCTAAAATGCGCGAAGCCATACGGTCTGGATAGAATGGTTCTAACGCCGTTGTTTTTTCGCCCATCCCAACAAATTTAATTGGTTTACCTGTGATTTGACGAATCGACAACGCCGCACCACCACGCGCATCACCATCCGCTTTGGTTAAAATCACACCTGTTAAAGGCAACGCATCATTAAACGCTTTCGCCGTATTTGCCGCATCTTGCCCTGTCATGCTATCGACGACAAATAAAGTTTCAACGGGGTTAATCGCTACGTGCAAGGCTTTAATTTCGCCCATCATTTCATCGTCAATATGCAAACGTCCTGCGGTATCAACAATAATGACATCTAAAAATTTACGCTTCGCCGCTTCAATGGCGTTATTTGCAATATCAATCGGTTTTTGTGAAATATCACTTTCAAAAAAAACTAACCCAACTTCATCAGCAAGCATTTGTAACTGTTTAATCGCGGCTGGACGATAAACGTCTGCACTCACTACGCCGACTTTTTTCTTATTATTTTCTTGTAACCAACGTCCTAATTTTGCAACGGTTGTCGTTTTACCTGCGCCTTGCAAACCGGCCATTAAAATCACGGCTGGCGGTTGCGCGTTTAAACTTAACGTTTCATTTTGCGCCCCCATTGTTTTAACCAGTTCAGCATGAACCAGTTTAATCATCGATTGACCTGGTGTTAAGCTGGCTTGAACTTCTTTGCCTAACGCGCCTTCTTTTAAATTGTCTAAAAATTCGGTGACAACTGGTAAAGCAACATCGGCTTCTAATAACGCCATTCGCACTTCGCGTAAGGTGTCTTTGATATTATTTTCAGTGAATCGGGCTTCGCCTTTGAGCTTTTTAAGCGTTCCGTTTAAGCGTTGGGTTAAATTATCAAACATGGTGTGACTCAAAATGAATAACGCGGATAAAAAAACAAGCCAACACGCTGTCGGCTTGACGTTCAAGTGGTATGGTAACATAACGCTTAAACAGGCAAAAGGCACATCCTAAAAGGCGTACGCATTCACAACATTGAGATTAGTTATGATGAAATTTATTGCAATCAGTTCAATACTCGCTTACAGCGTCAATACAGGATATTTGGCGTGGGGATTGAAAAAATCTAATAAAAAAAGCACGTCGCTTTTATTTGCTTGGTTTGCGGCAAGTTTGCACACGCTTTATATTGGATTGCTTTGCCAACAACAAAATGGTTTTAGTTTTAGTATTTTAAGCGTTGCATCTTTAAATGTGTTGGGTGTCATTTTGGTTTTATTGTTAGCCGCGTTAACAAAACCGATTGAAAAATTAGGACTCATTTTATTTCCCTTAGCAGCAATTATTTTAGGTTTGGACATCGTAATCAATCCATCACCACATTTATTACCTGTTCACACTGGTGCAATGGGTATTCACATTTTGACTTCCATTTTAGCGTTCAGTTTATTAACGGTCGCGGCGGTTCAAGCCATTTTATTAGCCATTCAAAATAACCAATTAAAAAAACATCCTCCTGCGCGATTTATTTTGCTTTTACCGTCTTTGCAAACGATGGAAACCTTGTTATTTCAAATGATTGCAGCGGGGGTTTTTGTATTATCGGTTTCGTTAGGAACAGGATTTTTATTTTTACACGATTTATTTGCCCAACATTTAGTGCATAAAACGGTATTGTCACTTTTGGCGTGGGTAATTTTTTGTGCCATTTTAATCGGAAGACAACGTTATGGCTGGCGGGGGCGTGTTGCAGTGAATTGGATTTTGGCGGGATTTTTGTTTTTGTTATTGGGTTATTTTGGTAGCAAGTTTGTTTTGGAATTGATTTTGATGAGAGTTTAAATTTAATCGTTAATTATCGTTCAACAAAAAAAACCCTTCGAGTTTCCTCGAAGGGTTTTTTATCACAAATGTTTTTGAAGTCTTACGCTTTTTTTCTGACGCTAAACGCCATCATCATTAAACCCGATAACATCAAAACATAACTTTCAGGTTCTGGAACAGCTTTAACCATTGCCTTTTCAATAAATAGCCACTTCAAAAACGGTTTGTGTGTTGTTTAATCTAATGTTGACGTAAAAACTCATTCACTGCTGTGACACGCAATCGACGAATTGCATCACCAATTTGTTTGCCTTCCAAGCCCTGATTTAAAATATCAATAGAATCGACATTTGCCGCGTATTTAAAGGCTTTTCTCATAAATTCTGCTTGTGGATAAGGATTTTTTTCAAGTCCTAATCGTCCTCGTGCATCGGCTTCACAAGCTAAAATAAAATCTTCCACGTTATTTTCAGGTTTAAATGCACCTAATGTTTGTAATAAATCCACCAAGGTTGTGGCGCGTAATTCACGCACTTTGTGACAATGTGTATGATATTCCGTAACGTGTAAGGCTAATTTTTTGAAATGATTTGGCACACGCAAACGATTACAAAGTTGTTCAGTCAGGCGCACGCCTTTTAATTCGTGTCCATAATGATGTGGCAAATTATCTTTTGGTGAAATGGCTTTACCTAAATCGTGAACTAACGCCGCAAAACGGACTTCTAGTTTGGGCGATAATAAAGTGGCTTGCTCTAACGCCATTAAAATATGAACACCACAATCGATTTCAGGGTGATATTGTTCAGGTTGTGGGACACCAAAAAGAGCATCGATTTCAGGAAAATTTTTTGCCAACGCGCCACATAATCGTAACGTATAAAAAAATTCTGACGGTTTTGTTTCGCTTAATGCTTTGACGGTTTCAGCCCAAATTCGTTCAGGAACAAGCGCGTCAATTTCACCTGCTCTAACCATGTCACGCATTAAATTTTGAGTTTCATCTGCAATCGTAAAACCAAATGGCGCGTAACGTGCGGCAAAACGCGCTAATCGTAAAATTCGCACTGGGTCTTCCGCAAACGCAGGGGAAACATGACGAAAAACACGTTTTTCTAAATCGCGTTGTCCGCCGTAAGGGTCGATTAACTCGTCTTTTTCATTCATTGCCATTGCGTTAATGGTTAAATCACGGCGTAATAAATCTTGTTCTAATGTCACATCGGGCGACGCATCAACGCTAAAACCTTTATAACCTTTTGCTGTTTTACGTTCTGTTCTGGCTAACGCATATTCTTCGTTGGTTTTAGGATGCAAAAAAACAGGAAAATCTTTTCCCACTGGTCGGAATCCGCGTTGTAACATTGATTCAGGCGTTTCTCCTAAAACCACCCAATCCCTCTCTGTTACAGGACGATTCAATAATTTATCGCGGACAGCACCACCAACAAGATACGTTTTCATAAAATTTTCCACATTTAAAATCAATGACACTATTTTACACGTTAGACAATTTACGGTTTAATCGGTTTCATGAACTAAAATTTAAGAAATTTGTTTTTTTGCCGTTATATTTGACTACTAACATAAGGAGTTTCCAATGAATTATCATGTTTTTAAACCGCTGTTAGCGGGTGTTTTAGTTGTTGCATTATCTGGTTGCGCGGAATCACCAACCTATTCGTATGATTTCCCGCCCCCTGTAAAAAGATTAACCGCAACAGGTTACGGTACTGCTGAAAAAAGCGATAAATACTCGCTTTCACAAATTAAATTGATGTCGATGCGTTCATCAAAATTAGATGCGTATCGGAGTTTGTCAGAACAGGTTTATGGTTTGCGTTTAACGGGTGTCACAACGGTTGAAAATATGGTTGTTACCCATGATAACTACAAATCATTTGTTGATGCGTATTTGCGTGGCGCAAAAGTGTTACGAACCGTTGCGATTAACACAGACAAATATGCAGGTGATGACACATTTGAAACGGTGGTTGAAATTGAATTAACACCGCATTTTTATGAATGTATGAATGGTTCACCTGAAATGGTTAATTTGTGTTTACATCAACCGATTCCTGTTTCCCCAGAATTGTTAAGTCCATTTTCAAGTGTTTCACCTCGTGTTAAACCTGTTGAAAATGTCGTTGCTAGTGTGAATACGCCCGCGCATTGCAATAGCATGGACTGTTACGAATATCCAATTACATCAGGCTTTAATCGTCCTTCAATCGTGGAATAACTATGGCTACGCGCTTATTTAAATTGACGGTGTTAGGTGTTGCGTTAATCGGTACGCTATCTTGTGCAACAGAGCAAGCTGTCGTCGTTACAACGCCAACTACAACAAGTATCGTTACTGTTGAAGGACAAGCGGCAGTTCAAAATGGCGCGATTCAGCTTGCGAAAAAACAGGCGTTGCAAGATGCGATTCGTGTTGCATCTCAACAGTCGTCAGTGGCTGTTCATAGCCAATCGACTATGGCTAACGCGAATTTACAACTTGATTCAACAACAATTCGTTCCGCTGCAGCGGTTAGCAACACCAAGATTTTGAAAGAATGGGAAACAGGCGGTATTTATCACGTTAAAGCAATGGTTGAATTATCACCAACGGGGATGTGTCAGCCAACGTATCGTAAACGTATTATTGCCACCGCTTTTCCGCGTGTTGCACATGAACAAATCAGCGATTACGAAACCAATGATTTAGATAATGGTATTCCACGAGAAATCAACAATTTGTTGATGGAATCAAATCAATTTATTGGTATTAACGCAACGAATATCGCGCTTTATCCTCGCCCAGATTTAGCACCAAATTTTCAAGAGAATAATCCTTACCAACCTTCAAAAGTGTTACAAATGGCAAACAAATCAGGCGCACAATTTGTCTTGTCAGGTGTGATTCGAGATTTGAAAATTGCTTCTTCTGAATATGTAACGGGAAGTGGAATTGAAGCGTATGCAAATAGTTGGATGCGTCATATTTCAGGTACACGCAGTATTGGTATCGATGTTTATGTTCATGATGGGCTGACAGGCGCATTGTTGTTGCAAAAACGTTATGTCGATAAATCTGAAGGTGATGTAATGATTCCTTCAAGTTATACAGTAGGAAGCGATGGGTTTCGTTCAACAGAAACAGGACAAAAAATCACCAATATCATCAGCAAAGCTAGTCAAGATATTCAACAATCATTAAGTTGTTATCCCTTTTCAACACGCATTGCAGATGTTAAAGGTGAACGTATTTTTATCGATGCGGGCGCACAAGAAAAATTGAATGTAGGTGATCAACTTATTGTCTACGCAACAGCGAGTGATAACTTAACGTTAGATGGTGGTAGTAGTTTTATCGAAAGCGATAAACAACCTGTTAATGTTTTAACAATTGAGAGTGTTACGCCAAGGTATGCAATTGGGACGCTTGAAAGTTCTGTGAAAAAAACAAGAGTTAAAATTGGTGATTGGGTTCGTTCTCAATAATTATATAAATGCAAGAAAGTGTGTTATATGACGTAATTTTATTTTTATTTGTGTCATATCACCCAATTTTTAAATTTCTTGGTTATAACGTAATATTTGTACCTTGATGAATTTCAAATTAAAACAGCATGATGGTTTATATCGTGCTGGTTAAAAGAAACTCATTTAATAATGATTACTTATAATTATGAAGGATAAAAGATGAACAACACTTTCAAAGCATTAACTTCAATTGCTTTATTGGCTGGCACGGCGCAATTTGCACACGCACATTCTGGTTTTAAACAATCAACACTTTCGTCTGCTGATACTACTGGAACAACGTGGAATGCGATTAACATTACACATGGTTGCGGCGATGTGGCAGGAACAACAAAAAAAGATGTTATTGCATTAAGTATTTTATTCCCTGTTGCTGCAAAAGCAGATTTTTCAACAAATGTTGTTGCAAGTAAAGGATTGGCGACCGCTTTAACATCAGCAACCGCAACTGCCGCCGCAATTGATGCGTCATACGATCCATCAGTGGATTTTGATTTTGGAACAACGGGTACAGCACCCAACACAATTGCAAACCCAACTCCAACTATTACGGCATTAACAGCGGGAAACATTTTTCCAAACACGATTCCTGTTGCCGTTACGGGTAAAGTTGTGGGTTTTCAAAGTTGGTTAGGTAAGCCGTATGTAGGTGGCTCTCCCATTCTTGAAACAGTAAAAGATGATTCTGGTACAGCGATTAACACAACAGGTTCGGGTGTTTTTGCATTGAGCAAAATCGTTTTTAAACCTGCTTCATGTGTGAAAACACTCAAAATTTATGCCGCATCGGTGAATTGGTGTGAATCGGGTAAAAAATCATTTACTTCACCAACCAGATTAGATGCGTGGATTGAATCAGCAACGACTGTTTTTGGCGCGACAAGCGACATTACAGATGCAACGTTTCCTCCTAAATTAACAATCAACCGTGATTTAACAAAAACGCCACTTCCCGTAACAGGCTGTGAAAATGCAACTTATGACACGGTTATTCTTCAACCTTCAAATGCGTTTATTGATAAATACTTGCCAATCAAATCAGCAAAATGGCCAGCTGGGACAAGTGGACAATTGTTTTGGCCAACTGTTAAATAATGTAAAGCTCACGCCAATTCTGCTGTAAAAAATCAGCATCTCTACAAATCAATAAAGAGATGCTGATTTTGTTTTAAATACGACGAGTAAATTTTTTAATTTTGGAGTGAATGAATGACGTGTTTTAAAAAAGTAACGCTTTTACCACTATTGTTAATTTTTTTAAGTAGTTATGAATCACAAAGTTTCGCTGACGATTCAGGTGTAAAAGAATTAGCAAATAAAGTAGGCATTGTTGATACTTATAAAATTAACTGCGCTGTGACAACTACGCATTTAGATTTTAAATTGCTTGATTCAACCAATTCCACGGTAACGGATTCAACACCAAAAGTAGACCCTCAATTGATTAACGCCCATTTGTCAAAAACGACAAATAAAATAAAAAGCAATGTTGATGCGTTACGCATTGTTCCAAACGATTCACAAGAATTAACACTGGTAGGTGGTAATGGTGCATATCGGTTAGACATCGACACAATCGGCACTAATTCAAACATTACAACAAAACAAAATTACACGGTTCAATACAAATGTTTAAATTCAGCAGGGAATGAAACAACCGCTTCAACAGGTGGATTAAAAACAGGCATTGAATCAGCGATTAAAAGCATTGCAAACAAAAAAACGGCAAAATTTACATTCACTTGTGCAAAAAATAAAAAATTAACGCCGCAAGACAGCGAAAAACTGTATGTCAAAATCACGAATAAACTCAAACTTGATACCAGTTTAGTTAAAAACGATTCACCTAATTTGTCAGCTCAATTATTTAAAGATCAAAAAGCCACGAATGTTACCGATTTAGTGCTGGATGAAAATTACAGTGAAAAAGCAACATTAAAAGCAGGGGCAGGTGATTATTTAGCGTTAATAGGCACAAATGCCACAAACGAATCTAAAAATAACGCCAAATCTTACACTTTTGATTTCCGTTGTTTAGATGATTTAGGAAATGAAAAATTATCTACTTTGACATCTTTGGAAGATAACTAGCATGATAAAAAAAATTAACGGCGCGGCATTATTGTTTGTTATTTTGTTTTGTTCGCTTACGGCAAAAGCACACGATAAAAGTGGAACGTTGGGTGATAACGCTTCGGCAACAGATATTTTTACAGTAGGTTGTGGTGAAAATACGCATCAAGTTTATTTTGAATTGTTTGCATCATTACCTAAAGGATCGCCATCTAATTTAGTTGTAAGTGCTGAATTATTAGGTGGTAAAGACACGATTACTGTTACAGATGAAAGTAGTGCTGATCAATTGAAAAGCCGTAGTGTTTATGTTGAATCCAGTAGCTTGATTATTTTAATAAATAAAAATATGAATGGAAAAGCCAACTTTGCGATGCAATATCATTGTGAAGCCGCCTCTGGTGATCATACCGATACAGAAATAAATCAAATTCAAAATCAATAATATGATTCGCTTTTTCTTTTTTTTACTATTTTTAAGTATTTCGAGTGTTAACGCAGCAGGAATTGGTGAAAAATTACCCAATTGTGCCTTGAGATCGTTAAACAATGTTGCAACAAATTTTCATGATTATGAAGGTCAAGTGTTATATGTTGATTTTTGGGCTTCATGGTGTGGTTCATGTCAACAATCCTTTCCATTTTTAAATCAGCTTGCCCATGAATTTGGTGATAAAGGCTTGCATATTGTTGGCGTAAATTTGGATGAAAAAATTGATGAGGCTCAAGCCTTTTTAGCGCATCATCCATCAAAATTTACGATTGCCAATCACGGTGGCGAAGAATGCGCGAAAAATTTTGATGTTCAAGCGATGCCGACCTCTTATTTAATTGATAAACATGGTGTAATTCGGCATATTCATCAAGGTTTTAGAGAAGGCGAAATGGAAGAATTAAAAATCCAAATTACACAATTGTTGGCTGAAAAATAAAATGATCAGAAAAAAAAATCCCTCAACCTCCTTCAAAAAGGGGGCTTTTTTTTGTTTAGTATTTTTGTTGCTATCAGGTTGCAGTAGCGTCTCTCCTTGGGAACGCGGTACGTTGGCAAAATCTGAAATGAGTTTAGACACTGCACCGTTGCAAAGTAGTTTGCGTTCGCATCAATATGGCAGTCGTGAAGCGGCTTCGGGCGATGGTCAAAGTGGGGGCGGTGGTTGTGGCTGTTACTAAATCTTTAACACTTTTAACTGCCGCTGCTTTGGCATTACCGCTTGCAACTGTTTTTGCGAGCGACGAAGAAGCGACTTTTCAATATGGGCATTACGAAGATGGCGCACGAAATTTATTCAACACAAAAAGCGATTTTAAACCGATTCAAGTTGATAGCATTCAAACGAATACCAAACTGAAACTGGCTGACCGCGTTCGTTTAGCATTTAATTACACACAAGATACTTGGAGCGGTGCAACACCTGTTACGACTGCACCTTTAGCATTTAACACCAATTATAAAAGTCCATTTCGTGCCAAAACAATCAGCGGTGCGTCGCCGTACTTGCAGCCCAATAGCGGCAATGTCTATGTTGATAAAAATTTTAATCCGTTACAAGAAAATTCAAATACAGGTCAATTTACAAAAAATAATCAACTCGTTCATACGCTTTCGACCGCTTCCCCTGAAACGCGTAAACAAGGGGATTTTCGTGTGGGTTATGATTGGGATGAAGCGAGTTTAGACCTTGGCGCGGGAACGTCAGCAGAAAATGATTACAACTCCAGTTTTGGCAATATCGGCGGGCGGCTTGATTTTAATCAAAAATTAACCAGCATCAATTTTGGTGCAAGTTATACCGAAAGTGACACTGAAGCCTTACTTGACCATGATGCGTATCCGTATCTTGAAAAATCCAGTTTTAACGGACGAGTGAAAAATCAAATTTTGCGTGGTAAAAAAACAGATTGGGCGGGAAGTTTAGGTGTTACACAAATTTTGAATAAGTCGGCTTTAATTGAAGGCAGTGTGGGTTACACATCAAGTAACGGTTATATGTCAAATCCTTACAAAGCGGTCGAAATTCTATTTATTGATCCAAATAAAACGGCTGATGAAGAAGGCAAAATTGATGCAACGATGCGAGCATTTTTAGAAAATCGCCCTGAAAAACGTCAGCAATGGACAGAAAATTTGCGTTACGTTCAACACATTGATGCGTTGGATGCTGCATTGCATTTAGATTACCGTTTTTATCATGACGACTGGGATATTCAAGCACACACAATTTCAGGTGATTGGATTCAACCGTTAGGGGATGGTTGGTCAATTACACCGCGCGTGCGTTATTACTCCCAAAATGCCGCCAATTTTTACACGCCTTATTTGGTTTCAAAGCAATCTGAAAAATACGATACGAAATTATTACCGAAAAATTATTCCAGTGATGTGCGTTTGTCGGGTTATGGTGCGTTAAGTGGTGGCGTAACTATCAATAAAAAATTCGCAAAAGGTTTGGAATTACAAGCGGGCGCAGAGTATTACACTCACGAAGGTAGTTTAAAATTAGGCGGTGGCGGTGAGGGAAATTACGCCGATTTTGATGGTTATTTAGTGAATGCCGCTTTAAAAGTTGATTTAGCTACATTGTCGATTGCTAATTCAAATCACAGTGAACATTCGCATCACGCACACCATCATCATGGTACAGGCGTACCCGCTGGTATTATGTTTGACCACGTTTTGCCAAATGCAGGTGATGTCATGGTCGGTTATCGTTATATGTACGCCAATCAAACAGGTACAACACAAAATGGTTTAAATACTGTCAGTGATTCGGCAATTGTGAATCAAGCCTGTGGGTCACAAAAATGTTTCGTTACGCCGAATGAAATGAGCATGAATATGCACATGCTCGATTTAATGTTTGCGCCGACAGATTGGCTGACGTTGATGTTAATGCCGCAATTTATGGATATGCACATGACAATGCGACCTCTAAATGGTGCGCCTGAAACACCATCGATGACAACGCCTTTAGGTGCAGCAATTTTACACGCTGGTCATGAACATACTACAGGTGGCGTAGGTGATACAGGAATGTACGCAATTTTTAACGTGTACAAATCCACAAATCAACAACTCAATATCAGTTTAGGTGGAACTGCTCCTACAGGCGATTCAGACATTCGTTTGCGAAACACACACCAGCAAGATTTAGGTTTTATTCATTACGGAATGCAACTTGGAAGTGGAACGTGGGATTTCAAACCCGCAATCACTTACACTGCAAACATTGAGGATTGGTCATTTGGCGTACAATTAAATGGCACAAAACGATTAGAATCGAGTAACAAAGCAGGTTTTGCGTTGGGTGATATTTTCCAAGCTACAAGCTGGGGAAGTTACAGTTGGACAAATTGGTTAGCGACTTCAATTCGAGGCGTTTATACCTTACAAGGTGCGTTGCAAGGTGGGTATCGTGGCGTTTATCATCAAATTGGCGCAATGGACTTTACAAATAGTTATGGCGGGCGATTTGTTGATGTTGGTTTTGGCGTCAATGCCTCAATGCCAAACGGTAGTTTGCAAGGCAATCGCTTGAGTTTTGAATGGTTACAACCTGTTTTAGATGATGTGAACGGCTACCAATTACCGCGTGAAGGTGCGTTATCAGCAACATGGAGTTATGCGTTTTAATCACTATCGTTTTTCGGCAATGGGTTCACCTTGTGAATTACAGTTTTATGCCGAAAACGATTTCCTTTCCCAAAAAATTATTCAGCAAATCATCAATGATATTCAACGTTTAGAACGAAAATATTCACGTTATCGTGCAGACAGTTTTCTTTCTAAAATCAATCAAGTTGCAGCATTAGGCGGTTCGATTTCAGTTGATACCGAAACGATAAGTTTATTAAATTATGCTCAGACTTGTTATGAATTAAGTAACGGATTATTTGATATTACGTCAGGTATTTTGAGGCAAGCATGGCGTTTTGATACGGATATTTTGCCTAACGATAAAATCATTCAATCGTTATTAAAAAAAATCGGTTGGCAAAAATTGCAACTTGAAAATTCCACACTGACATTTTCACAAGCAGAAATGGAACTCGATTTCGGTGGAATCGTCAAAGAATATGCGGCAGACAGAGCAGCTAAATTGTGTTTAAACGCAGGCATTTCACACGGCATTATCAATTTAGGCGGCGACATAAAAATCATCGGCGCACATCCCGATGGTAAAGCATGGCGCGTGGGCATTCAACATCCGCGTGATAAGTCCAAAGTCTGGAAAACCATAAAATTAAAAAAAGGCGCATTAGCCAGTAGCGGTGATTACGAACGTTGCATCGTGATTGATGGCGTGCGTTATGGTCATATTTTGAACCCTAAAACAGGTTATCCCGTTCAGCATTTAGCGGCAGTGAGCATCGTAGCGGATTTATGCGTCATTGCGGGAAGTGCTGCCACAATTGCCATGCTTAAAGAAAAAGATGGCGAAAAATGGTTAAAATCACTCGGCTTACATGAAAACGCTTTTGTAATGAAAGCAAAAAACTAAGCAACGTTTAAGTGCATTTCGTAAGATAGCCATGCACAAAAAACTCTTTCTATTCTTTTTAAAACAGGTGATTTATGAATTTCAGTGATTTTTTAAACGATTTAAAAACCAAAGCGAGTGAACTCAAAACCGAGGCCTTAAAATTCAAAAACAAAGAATTTTTAGAAGCTGCAATGGCGGGTTCTGCATTGATTGCTATGGCGGATGGCAAAATTTCTTCCGAAGAAAAACAAAAAATGATTAAGTTCATCGAAAATCACGATGCACTTTCAATTTTCACGACTAGCGACGTAATTAAAGCCTTCCAAGATTTTGTCGGACAAATTGAATTTGACAACGACATCGGCGAAGCGAAAGCCTTTTCTGCGTTAGGAAAAATGAAATCGAATGCCGAAGCTGGGCGTTTATTGATTCGGATGATGATTGCGATTGCGTCATCGGATGGTGAATTTGATTCGCAAGAACAAGCGGTTGCGGCAAAAATTGCGAAAGAGTTAGCGTTAAATCCTGCTGAATTCGGTTTATAACAATGAGCGGCACAGATAATTTTACCGTTATCGAAAGTGAGCAAATTGCAGGGGCTATTTTCGATGTCGTGCGTTATGAAAAACTGCTCGGTTCGGATGATTTGGATGTTGCTGAAAAGATTTTTTTCGCAAATCAAGCGAACATTTATTTGAAAATGGTGCGCGTCACGTTGCAAAACAGCGAATTATTGATTGAGCCAGGTGCGTTGTATTTTATGAAAGGACATTTGCAATTGGAATCGACAACAGGCGGTGGGATTGCAAAAGGTTTGATGCGTAAGTTTTTGACGGGTGAAACACTTTTTCAATCACGAATCAAAGGTTCAGGCGAAGTTTTTTTAGAACCCAGCTTCGGACATTATTTACTGTTTAACATCGAAAATGACGGGCTTATTTTTGATAAAAAAGCGTTCTATTGTGCGTCACAGGGCATCGAAGTCAGCGCGAAATTGCAAAGCAACATTTCTAGCGCATTATTTGGTGGCGAAGGTTTTTTCCAAACCCACGCCGCTGGAACGGGCGTTGTCGTGTTAGTTTCACCTGTTCCTGTTGCCGAATTGGTGGTTTATGAATTAGCGGCGGGTGAAAAATTATCAGTCGATGGTAATTTCGCATTTGTTCGCACAGCTAGTGTTAGTTTTCATGCCGAAATGTCAAGCAAATCCATTTTTGGAACGGTTGTCAGTGGTGAATTGTTGTTACAAACGTTCACAGGTCCTGGCATGGTTTGGGTTGCACCAACGCAAGGCGTTTATGACAAAATGAAACAACCTTATGGCGTATCAACCGTTAGTCAAAATCATGGTTCAGCGGGAACGGAAACCTATCAACGTTAATTTTTCACTTTTAAAATCGGCATTAAAATTTTTTAATGTCGATTTTTCAGTTGAATCATTGTCATGGTGAAAATGTGACACAAAAATCAAATTGGACAATTGAATTTTTCGCGTGGGCTGATGAAAACCACATCAGCTCGGAAAAGCTGCCGCGCGATGAAGAAACGCTTTTGTCACAAACCGCGTTGAATTTGAGTTTTTGCAAATTAACGCAGTTGCCTGAATCGCTAGCAAATTTAACCCATTTGACCGAATTAGATTTAGCCTACAACGCACTGACTGAAATTCCTGAATGGATTGATAATTTCACGGCGTTGGAAAAATTGGACGTGTCGGGAAACTCGATAACGTCATTACCTGATTCGTTGCGGCATTTGCCGAATTTGGTTGTGTTGGGATTGGATAAGCAATCTATTAAATTTAAACACAAGAATAATTACGAAAAAATTATGAGCAATCGAAGTAATTTAAGCCGACTCCATAAACTGAGTAGCAGAAAACAACATAATGGCTTGCTG
>JBASLW010000161.1:0-19713 GCA_049656545.1 Methylococcaceae bacterium | reverse complement strand
TTTTTAAAGTGAACGACACCATTTTTCGCATTGAAGCTGAGTCATCAACTGCAAGAATACTCGCCATTCTTTCCTCCGTTAGTAAATCGAAATTAAAGTAAAAAATACCGAATGAATCTTACAGCATCTAACACTACCTTGTTAAGCATAACCACACTTTACTAAGGCTTTACTTTTTACTTGAACACAAATTTCTAACGTAAATAGTTAAACAACGACATACTTTGCACTTTCGCATACGATTGTTGCGCGGCTTGTAAAGAAAGCTGTTGCGCGTTCAACTTCGTAATTGCTTCGCCATAGTCCAAATCTTCAATTTGTGACAATGCCGTTTTCACGTTGATAATAAAATCGTCATTCGTTGCTTTTTGTCTATCAAGTGCATTTAAACGTGCGCCGATATTAGAACGAATCGTCGAAACTTGAACCAACGCATTATCTAATTCTTGCAATGTTTCTAGGGTTGGACGGTCTGCTCTTAATTCAGTGGCAAAATTTTTCACGGTATCAAAAAGTGATTTGCCTGTTGAAGTCGAAATAAAAACCGCTGACCCCGTGTCGCCATCCGTAATCGTGCGTGAAACACCGACTTGAATTGCACGTTGAATAGCCGAACCCGCGTAATTAAATGCAGATGGTATCGCTTCAGGTGGTGGAGAAACCACTGCTTGCGCTTCAACCGTTGTTACGCCTGCGCCAGAATCCACACCATCTTCGGTAATACCACCTGAATAACTGACGTTAAAACGCCATGATGTACTATCTGCCCCTTCTACAACGACTTTGACTTTTGCACCAAGCGGTAAATCTGCTTTCGGAATAGTTAATGTGCCTGCACCTTCAACTGCACCATTTGTACTGGTCATCAACTGGTCGTTGACGTAAATACTCATTTTGTCAGGCACAGCATCCATGTTGTAAGTGACTTTAAAATCACCACCTGCCGCCCCGATCGTATAATTTTTTTCTGTAACGCCTGACGCACCATTTGCCGCTTCAATGAAATTCGCTGTTGGGTCAGCCACAACAGGCGTTGCACTATCAGGCGGCACAATTTTACTAAACGGCATAATTGTCGAATTTGTACCCGAAAAAAGGTACTCACCATTTGAATTTCGTGTATTCGCTAACGTCATTAAATGTTCATTTAATTGGTCAAATTCGTCTGCAATCGCATTACGCGCCACAATTGAATTGCCTGAATCACTCACGCCTTGCAAACCTAACTCTTGCAAACGTTGAATCGTGTCCATCACGCTCGCTAACGTCGTTTCTTCCAAACCTAAACGTTGTGAGGCGGCGGCGATATTTTCTTGATGTTGTGTTGCTTCACCAATTGATTGTTTAAAACCAAGTGAATACGCCGCAGCAGAAGGGTTTTCAGCAGGTGAAAGATATTTTTTACCAGACGAAATTTTCATCTGTGATTCGTTCACTTTACCTTGCTGAGTGAACATCGAATTGATGTTAAATTGTTGTGGAAAAGCCGTTGAAATACGCATGATAATCTCCTATCGAACTGCGACAATTAAACTGTCAAACAATGAACGCGAAATCGCAATCACTTGAGAAGATGCTTGATAAGCATTTTGAAATTTAATTAAATTCGCCGCTTCTTCATCTAAATTCACGCCTGCAAAATTCGCTCGTGCTTCAATTGCCTGATTATTTAAGGCTTTTTGCGCCGACAAACTCACCGCTGCCGCATTCGCTGATGCGCCAACTTGTGCAACCATGTGTTGATATGACTGACTAAAAGTGCGCCCATCAAGCAATGTACCTTGCGTTTCTAAATTCGCTAATGCTAACGCATTGGTGTTGTCACCTTCAGCGGTTGTTGTACCAGCGGCAATTTCTTTCGGGTCAACAATTACGGCATCAATGTTTTTAGCCGCTTGATAGGTTGGGCGAATCGTGAAACTGGCATAACCCGATGGTGTTGAAATTTCGTTAATCGTAATGCCATCAACTGTTGCAGGTAATCCGCCCGAAGGCAAAACGACTTTGACGTTATCGCTTAATCGTGTCAACGAATACGCGCCTGCGTTGTATTCCAATTTGTAATCACTTGCGCTTAATTGATTCAATGTTGCTCTATCGAAAGTAACGTTAATTTCACCGCCTTGATTCACATTCGCGGCATAAACAGGTACTTCTAATGGTTGAAAAGTGAACATATCCTTTCCAGTCTCGCCATTTAAATCAATCCCCTGTTTATGGACTTCGTTAAACGCAATGCCTACACCCGCAGCCACCACGCCTAATTGTTGTTGTGCTGAATCTAAAACCTGATCACGAAATCTCACCGCACCTGCTAATGAGCCGCTTGAAAATTGATTATTCACATTCATGCCGTTCATCAAAATATCTTTCTGCATGAAATCTGTCGTTGAATTCGCAAGTGTCAAAACCGAACGCGAATCGCCTGAAATTAACGCATGACCTTGACCAACAAATACATCCACCGAACCGTCTTCGCGTGCCAAAGTTGAAATGTCGATATTTTCAGACAATTTTGCTAACAATTGATCACGTTGATCGAGTAATTCATTCGGAAATTGTGTACCGCCACCTTTTGTTACAGCCGAAATTTTGCTGTTTAAATCGGCAATGTTGTTGGTGTAAGCGTTAATTTCATCAATGTTGGTTTGCATATACGCATTATTTTGTAAACGCAGCGTATCTAATTGTGATGAAACATTGTTGAATTGCGTGGTCAAGGTTTTGGCTTCTGTGACCATGACTTGACGAGCAGGAACAGACGTGGGATCGCTAGCAACCGTATTGACAGCATTGAAAAATGATTTCATGGCGTTTGCCATGCCCGTTTCGGGATTCGCCATCAAGTTATCGACTTGCTTCGTCATTGTTTGAAAACGCTCTGCATCGCCCAAAGATGAATTTGATGTACGCACATTATTACTGATGAATTTATCGTAACTGCGTGTCACATTGGATACATTTACGCCATTGCCGATGTAATTGCCGCGACTAAACGTTGTATGTGCAGTTTCTAAATTGGTGCTTTGACGGCTAAATCCATCCGTTTGAACGTTAGCAACGTTGTTACTGATGGTTTGCATGGAGCGTTGAAATGCCATTAAGCCTGTCAACGCTGTACCTAAAATTCCACTTGGCATAGGAATAACCTGTTTCTTAAAGTGTTAAAACAATAAACAAGCGGCTATTTTTTTATTTCACCGCTACCGCTGGATTATCTGAAAATATATTTAAAGCGTTACTTTGATAAATGTGCATCACTTTATCGGCATAACTTGGATCTGTTGCATAACCCGCGTGTTGCAATTCACGCATATATTGTCCAACGTTATGGGCTTTGGTTAATGCTGTTTCATAACGTGGATTATGTTTAATAAAATTCACATAATCATTAAAACTGTCTTGAAACGACGTATAAGACCGAAAACCTGAACTGATTCGCCGTGCAATACCTTGGTCAAATTCGAGAGCCGAAACTTGCGCTTGTTTTCCGCGCCAAGAGCGATCCGCTTTAATGTTAAATAAATTATAACTACTTGTTCCGTCAGCATTTTTAATTACTGAATTCCCCCAGCCACTTTCCAATGCCGCTTGTGCAATCAACGCATTTGGATTGATACCCAAAATTTTTGCGGCTTGTTGTGCATAAGGTTGAACTTGTTTGACGAAATCTATCGCGGACTGTATCGGCGCAGAATGTTTATTCTTAAATGTTTCGTCATTATCGTTTTCACCTTCAAAACGAATGCCGTTTGGCGTTTTGACCATCGTAACGGGATTATTTAAGTAGTCTTCCAGACTTTGCGGTTTTGGATTTTCACCTTTTGGGCTGAGTTGTTTCACGATTAAATCCGCTAAACCGATACCTGGTTTGCCCGCTAAATGTTGTGACAATTGCTGATCATACATATCGTTGTAGGCTTTGCTTTGTTCATTATCGAACGCACCTTCTGCCAATTTTCCCGCCCGCATTCCTTTCAAAATGTTATTTAAAAATAGAGCTTCAAATTGTTTTGCTACTTTTTGCAACGCGGCTGGCGAATCTGTTTTTGCTTGATTTTTTAATTTCGCAAATTGGCTAAAATCGTTATAAACAGAAGGCGTTGCAACGGAAGCTGGCGTATTCAACATGACATTTCTCGCTTAGATAATAATCAACTCTGCGTGCAATGCGCCTGCTGATTTTAACGCTTCCAAAATCGCTACTAAATCGCTAGGGGCTGCGCCAACTTGATTCACCGCATTCACTAAATCATCAAGTGAAACCCCTGGTTTAAAGGCAAACATTCGATTTTTTTCTTCTTTAACACCCACATTTGAACTGGGTGTTACCGCCGTTTGACCACGCGAAAGCGGATTAGGTTGCGATACGTTGATATTTTCATCAATTGTGACGACTAAACTACCGTGTGAAACAGCCGCTGGTGTAACGCGAACTTTATTGCTCACAACCACTGTTCCCGTGCGTGAATTTACAATCACTCGTGCTGGTGCTTCGTCCATATCCACATTGACATTTTCAACAACAGACGCAAACATTACTTTTTGTCCTGCATCAATTGGTGAATTAACACGCACCGACGTAGCATCAATCGGTTTTGCTGTATTTGCGCCAAGCAATTTGTTAATCGATTCTGCCATTCGATTCGCCGTCGTAAAGTCGGCACGATGCAAATTAAACACCAATGCACCACCTTCTGAAAATGGTGTAGGTACGACTTTTTCAACTAATGCACCATTTGAAATACGTCCTGCGCTAGGATTATTCACTGTCACACTTGAACCGTCTTTTCCCGATGCGGTAATACCACCAACGACTAAATTGCCCTGTGCAATGGCATAAACTTCACCATCCGCGCCTTTTAACGGAGTCATTAAAAGTGAACCGCCACGCAAACTTTTCGCGTCACCAATTGATGAAACAGTGACATCAATTGCCATTCCAGGTTTTGCAAACGCAGGCAATTCAGCTTGTACCGCAACGGTAGCGATATTTCGGGCTTTCATTTGTGGCAAATCACGCGGATCAAGTTGAATGCCATAACGACGCAACATATTTCCTAAACTTTGCGCGGTTGTTGGTAACGTTCGACCACCGTTATCACCTGATTTATCTAAACCGACAACCAAACCGTAACCGACTAGCTGATTTGGACGCACCCCTTCAATTGAGGCAATATCTTTAATGCGTTCAGCGTTAGCTAACGTTGAAAATCCCGCAAAGAGCGAAATTAAAAGCAAAATCTGTAATCTTTTTGTCATGAGTTTTGCTCGTTAATTTAAAGAGGAAACCAAGGGCTATTAAAGAAACGTCCCAACCAGCCTTGCGTTGCGGCATCGGTTGTTGCCCCTTCGCCTGTGTACATAAAAGTAGCATCTGCGATTTTTTGCGAATCAATAATGTTATTTGATGAAATATCAGCAGGACGGACAATGCCTGATAACCTTACAAATTCATCGCCTTGATTTAGGGCAATACGTTTTTCACCACGAATTTTTAAATTTCCGTTAGGTAAAACTTCAACAACCGTGACTGTAATTGCACCGCGTAATACGTTGTTTTGACTATTATCGCCTTTTCCGTCAAATTTCTTTTCGGAACTCATCGCCGTTTTCATATCTGCGCCAAAAAGCAAACCGCCTAAACCGAATATGGCAGGTAATGAAATAGAAGCAGAATCTTTCTTTTCGTCTTTATTTTGATTTCTTTGGCTAGAATTTGTTTGTTCATTTAACGTTACCGTCAACACATCGCCAATTCGCCGCGCTGTAGGGTCATCAAATAACCGCACGTCATAACCTGCTTGATAAATTCCGCCTGTGCTGTTTGGTGGCGGACGCAAATCCGCTGGCGCGACAGGTGAAAATGAAGGTTCGCGTTTTGGCAAAGGCGTGCTACAAGCCGTTAAAAAAATTGGCAATAACACACATAATTGAAGGCGGCGTGTTGTCATGTTAATTCTCGATTACAGATTTTGTGTCACATAAGACAACATTTGATCCGTTGTCGAAATCGCTTTTGAATTCATTTCATAAGCGCGTTGTGTTTCAATCATACCAACCAATTCTTCAACAACGTTCACGTTTGACGTTTCAAGTGCATTTTGAACAATAGCACCAAATTCTTGTTGTCCTGGATTACCTACAATTGGCGGGCCACTTGCGGCAGATTCACGGTATAAATTTTCACCAATTGGTTCTAAACCAGCCAAATTTACAAAGTTAGCGGTTTGTAATTGTCCCAATACAGCTGGTGTCGCAGAACCTGGTTGTAAAACAGACACTGTGCCGTCGTTACCAATTGTGATACTTAACGCATCTTGCGGAACGGTAATCGCTGGATTTAATTGCAAGCCATTTGCGGTAACAATTTGTCCATTTTGATCTAATTTTAACGAACCATCTCGCGTGTAAGTAATTGTGCCGTCTGGCATCGTGACCTGTAAAAAACCACGTCCGTTAATCGCAACATCCAATTGGTTTCCTGTTTGTTCAACATTACCTTGAATGTGCAATTTTTCTGTCGCCATCACTTTAACACCCGTCCCCAATTGCAAACCTGTTGGTAATTGGCTGGTCTGTGAGGTTTGTGCGCCAACTTGACGCATATTTTGATACATCAAATCTTGAAAGACAGGGCGTTCTTTTTTGAAGCCTGTCGTATTCACGTTTGCTAAGTTATTTGAAATAACAGCCATGCGGGTTTGTTGAGCATCAAGCCCCGATTTTGCCACCCATAATGCGCGTTCTGTCATGATAATTCTCCGAATGTGTTAGTTGATTTTCCTAAATTATTTGCACTATCCATGCCAGTTGTTACATTTGCAATAATTTTGCACTGGCTGCCGAATTTTCTTTTGCATTTTTCATCACATTGGATTGCATTTCAAAATTACGCGCCAATTCAATCATATCAACCATTGCACCAATCGCATTCACATTACTGCCTTCAATAACGCCTTGTGCAACGCGGACTGATGGACTGTCAGGTTGTGGCGCACCATCCTTCATGTAAATTAAACCATCAGTACGTTTTTCAGCGTTTTTCATATCAGGCAAAATCAATTTAATTTTTGCTACATTAGCCAGCATTCCACTTGCAGGTGCGCCAAGTGGGCGAATACTAATTGAGCCATCATGACCAATGACAAATTTTTCAGAAGGCGGAATCGAAATCGGTTGCCCTTCTTCGTTTAAAACAGCCAATCCTGAACCTGTTTGTAATTGCCCATCCATCGTGATTTTTAAATCGCCTGCGCGGGTATAGGCTTCTTTTCCTTTGCTATCTTGAACTGCAAAAAAACCATCGCCGTTAATTGCAATATCTAAATCGTTTCCTGTCGTTTGCAACCCCCCTTGCGAAAAATCCGTACCTGGTTTTTCAGTTTGAGCATAAACGCGCGTCGGATAACCGTCACCAAAAACAGGCATACTTCGAAATTGCTCTAAATCGGATTTAAAACCTGTGGTTTGTGAATTTGCCAAATTATTGGCATTTGATGTTTGCGCGAGCATCGTTTGTGTTGCGCCACTCATCGCAATAAAAAGACTGCGATCCATAAAATTCTCCGCTTAAACGAAAATGGGCGTGAAGGTTTCACGCCCATAAAACAAAAACTAAATTCTTAAAATCGTGTCAAGTAACGATTTTTCAGTTGAAATTGTTTGTGAGTTACCTTGATAAGCTTGTTGTTGCACAATCAATTTTACTAATTGCTCTGACAAATCAACGTTTGAATTTTCAAGTGAGGATGAACGAATCACACCAAAATTGTTATCACCACCTGCACCGTAAATCGCATTGCCTGAATCGGCTGTTTCAAGCCAGGTTGTCCCAGCTACTTTTGCCAAATCTTGATTATTCGCAAAACGCGCTAACGCAACTTGACCTAACTGTTTTGCCGAACCGTTGCTGTATTTTGCGTAAATGATGCCTTTCGTATCGACATCAAGACCAGTCAAACTACCTACTGCCATACCGTCTTGACGTAAATCATTTACTGCAAATGGTGATGCAAATTCTGTTGAGCCAGTGAAATCGAGAGTAATCGTTTGTGCAGCGGCTTTATGAACATTCAAGAACGTTCCGCTGTTTGCTGGATCTTCCATTGTAAGCAGTTTATTGAATTCGGTTTCATCAAAACCAAAATCAAGCTTCATCGTGTTTATCATCAATGCGCCAGTATTGAGTGGCGCGGTTCCATCAGTTGTAAGAGCAGGCGGCGTTGTACCGTCACTCATCAACATAGCCCCTTTGCCATCAAACGTCATATAAACAGCAACTGGAAGTTCGCCCGCTAATGCGTCACCAATCGTGGCACCACTTGCAGGAAGAGCAGGCACAGCAGTTGGATCGGCTTGAGTACCGCTAGCAGTAATAGGTTTACCATCAATAAATGAATAAACAATCCATTGATTTGGTTGATCTGTTTTTGAAAAATAACTTGTAACAATGTGTGAACCACCTAAGGAATCGTAGGTCGTAATTGATGTGGTATGACTGTAAGTTTTTGGATCAACGATATTTGTACCAGTCATGTAAGCTAATGGAAGTGTCACTTTAGGTGCATTCCCATTTAAATTTAATTTCATGGTGACATTTTTTGTTGCGGTTGGCGCACCTTGATCAGTATCAATTTTGATTGGCAATTTTACACCAGGATTAAAAGCAGTCACTGTCGTGCCGTCTGGTTTAACGGGTTCAAATGCCAATAAATAACGCCCATTATCATCGACAACATTTCCTGCATCATTCACATGAAATGCACCATTACGAGTAAATGCAGTGGCTTCTAAGGGTCTAGTCGGCGCAATCGGATCAATCGTTTCCGCCATCGCAAAAAAACCTTCACCACTAATAGCTAAATCCAACGAATTGCCTGTTGCTTCAATCGTGCCTTGTCTAAATTGTTGCGCGACATTAGAAACACGAACACCTGTTCCAACAGCTGTTCTAGCAGATGCGCCAAGTGACGCGGCATACATATCACCAAACTGTGTGCGAGATTCTTTAAAACCAACCGTTTGTGAGTTTGAAATGTTGTTACCTGTAACAGATAACGATGTTGAGGCGGCTTTAAGACCGCTTAATGCTGTTGCGAAACCCATGATGTGTTACCTCTTGAAAAAAGTGTGTGTAAATTTAAAGAATGTGTTTAACCTGTGAAAAATCAACGCTATTTGCCCCAGCGAGATTCACTTTCATCGGTGTTGAACCACTTGCCATTGAAACGCTTTCAACTTTTGAATCAATATCTGTTGTTTGTGCTGTGTTTTTGCCATCAATGTTTGCAAATGCTGCAATTTTGTAAGTACCTGGATTTGCCAAAGTACCGTTTTTTGACATGCCATCCCAAGCAAATGAAATATCGCCCGCTGCTTGTGTTCCTAAATCAATGTTTTCAACCATTTCGCCTGTCGCTGCATTTGTAATCGTAATTTGCAAACTAGATGTGCTGTTTGCCAAATTGACTTTGCCACTGATTTCACCACCTGCAGGTAAAACACCTGTATCGGTTGGAATTGCAACATAACGACCAACCAAACTCGCGGCTTGTAACGATTGTGCGGATTGAATTGAATTGGCAAATGATGCAAACGATTGTTGCAAATCTTGAATCCCTGAAACGGTACCGAATTGCGCCATTTGCGACAAAAATTCGCCGTTCTGCATAGGATTATTCGGGTCTTGATGCGTCATTTGTGTCGTCATCAATTTCAAAAACTGATCTTGTCCAAGTGATTGTGTTTTCTTTTTTGCTGTGTCACGCGACGCTGCTGCAACAGCCGCTGCCGATGCTTCGCTGGTACTTTTGTTGAGCGATGCAAATGGATTCGCCGCGCTACTTGTATTGTTTGATACTGCCATAAAACCCCCTTATTTATTGCCCCATTCGCAGTGTTTGTAACATCATCTGTTTAGCGGTGTTTAACACTTCGATATTATTTTGATATGAACGTGATGCAGACATCATGTTCGCCATTTCTTCAATCGTATTGACGTTCGGTTTGAAAATATAACCGTCTTTATCTGCCATTGGATGATTTGGCGCGTATTCCATAATGGCAGGTGCGCTACTTTCCACAACGCCAAGCACTTCAACTTTGCTTGCGGCATTTTGTGCGTCAATGACATTCTTTAATTCTGCGCCAAAAACAGGCTGGCGTGATTTATAGACGCTGCCTTGTGAACTGCTGACGCTATTCGCGTTTGCCATGTTACTGGCAACTAAATTCAAGCGCAGGTTTTGGGCATTCATGCCACTGCCTGCAATATCAAAAATGTTAAGTGCTGACATTAGACTTGTCCTGAAAATGCAGTGCGTAATTCGTTAAATTTTCCGCCAACAAATTGCAAACTCGCTTGATATTGTGTGGCGTTTTCTGCGTATTTGGCTTGTTCGATGTGTTCTTCAACCGTGTTGCCATCTAGTGACACTTGATTTGGTGTACGGTATTTCAATTGTGCGCCCAAAAACGGCATTTCTGGCGCGAAATGCCCAGGTTGCGTATGCGCGATTAACACAGGGGCAGGATTCGTTTTTTTCAATACTTGAGAAAAATCTAAATCACGCGCTTTAAAATTGGGTGTATCCGCGTTGGCTAAATTTGCCGCTAAAATTTCACTACGTTTTTCACGCAATGCTAATAACTGCGGTGTTTTACCTAAGGCGGCATCAAAACTAATTGCCATCAGAATCACTCCTAAAAAATGTTTTCGTACTTATTGCATAAAGCACGCTATATGCCAAAAAACATAACCTCAAATAAAAATTAAATCTGTCAGTTTTCAGCCGTTTTAGTCGAAAGGTTATCGACACGATTCTTATAAAGTTAAACATTTTTATTTCGTCGAATACTTTTTGACATCAAGGGAAAAAAACACGTCAAAAAATTGTCAATTTCATTTAAAAAACGGTTTTTATTGTGGCATTGAATCTGCTTTAAAAAATTACGAAGCGATTGTATTAACGATTTTACGGTTTTATTTATGAAACGATTTTTTATGATTTTTGCCCTTGCATTTTTAAACCTAAATGCACCTCATGCCGAGCCACAATGGCAATCTCATGAATCAATTTATGAAACCGTAAAAACTTACGTCGCTCACAACATCAATACAACAAACGAATATGAAATCAATTTAGTACCGTTGATGGCGCAAGTAAAATTACCGCTTTGTGCTGAACCAATAAAGGCTTCAACACCAGGTTTAGTTAAAGCAGGCAGAACGGCAATCAATGTGCGTTGTAATGTAGGTAAAACGTGGGCAATTTTTGTGTCGGCGACAGTGACACCGTTTGAAAACATTGTTGTTTTAACGCAACCGTTGCAACACAATGAAGTCATCACAGAGCGTCATGTCACATTAGTTCGACGCGATGTTTCATCGTTGCATGAAAATTATTTGACACAATTAAATGCAGTGTTAGGCAAGCAAGTGACGCGAAATTTAGCGACAGGAACCGTGTTAATGCAAAAAGATTTAACTGAACCAAAGCTAATTAAACGCGGCGATCGCGTGGCAATTACGGCAGAAAAGTCAGGAATTGGAATCAGTATGAACGGCATAGCTCAATCAGATGGTAAGCGAGGGCAATCTATTCGCGTTAAAAATCAAAATTCGGAACGGGTTATCAATGCGATAGTTATCGATGTTGGAAAAGTAAGTGTGACGCAATAACAACGCTCTACACGACATTTATGTAAATTTGGTTAAAGAATTTCTTTGCCTTGCCGATACGAGTGTCTATCATATTAGACAACTTTAAGGAGCTCGGCATGGCTATCGAAGAAATCAACAAAAATAGGGGCATCAATTCATCCCCTTTTAAAACAACACTTAAAACTGGCGTTGCAGGTGAGAAACCTGAATTTGCATTAACGTTATCTGAAGTTCAACCTGCGGTAGAACGTCGCATTATTGAACGTACTGATAGTGTTTTTATTACTGATGCGGTGACACAGATTCGTAGAAGTGTTGAATCTGCTTCAACTGAATCGGAGGCAGATACAGAACGTTTGGCAAAATTAGCACGCATTAAAGCGTCAATCGAAAATGGCACTTACCAAATCAATTCAGAACGAATTGCATCTAAGATAATTTTATGGGGATAAAACCTAGCTATGATTGAACACACTTTTCCAATTGCAGAGCAGTTACTTGCCAATGCAGTGCTGCTCTCGCAACGCCTTTTCCAACAACTCACGCAAGAAGCCGACAGTTTGATTCGCACGCCACAAGCGGCGTTTATTAACACTGTCGCAAATAACAAACGTGAACTGGTAACGCAATTGGATTTGTTCAATAAACAGTTAGAACAAATTTTAGCCGCCGAAAAATTGCCACACTCACCCGAAGGCGTGGAAGCGTATTTTCAATTAGTCAAAATAGCAGGACTATCAACAGATAGTTCAGAAACAAATTGGAAAAAACTTATCCAACTTTGCACAGATTGTAAAAATCTTAATGAACAAAATGGCGCAAGTATCGATATTTTGGCGCGTAATAACAAACGAACCCTTCATATTTTGAAAGGCAAATCTGAAAACGTCACTA
Source organism: Methylococcaceae bacterium (assembly GCA_049656545.1). Classification (GTDB taxonomy): domain Bacteria; phylum Pseudomonadota; class Gammaproteobacteria; order Methylococcales; family Methylomonadaceae; genus UBA10906. Next base: position 7,154 of record JBASLW010000161.1, on the reverse strand, counting down.
GTTACGGGCGTGACGGCGCTGTTATTGGCGATTTTTCAAATAACACCTTCGTTTCTGTTTAACCAACAAATCACGTTTAAAATCATGTTAAACTTGCTACCTACCGCCTCGGTAGCTCAGTAGGATAGAGCGGTCTCCTCCTAAGAGACAGGTCAGTGGTTCGATTCCGCTTCGGGGCGCGAATTTCAACAAATTTTATCTGGTAAAATCTCACCCGCAAAATATGCGGCTAAATTCGCCAACACTTTTTCACCCATTGCAGTGCGTGTTTCAAGCGTTGCGCTACCTAAATGTGGTAATAACTGCACATTTTCTAATGCCAAAAATCCCTCATGAATAGCTGGTTCATTTTCATAAACATCCAAACCTGCTCCCGCGATTTGTTTCGTTTTCAGCGCGTCAATTAACGCCTGACTATCAACCACATCACCACGAGCTGTATTGATTAAATGCGCGGTGGGTTTCATAAATTTCAAGGTTTCGGCATTGATTAAATGTTTTGTTTTCTCTCCAGCAGGGCAATGCAACGATACGAAATCGGATTGTGCCAATAATTCTTCCAACGTGTTGCAACGTTTCGCTTTTAAATCTTGAACCACATATTCATCAGCTTCGCGTGGACTGAAATAAATAATGTTCATGTCAAAACCGTGATGGGCTTTTCGTGCCATTGCTTGCCCGATTCGACCGAATCCAATCAATCCTAAGGTCGCCCCCGTTACATTTGAACTCAGCATACTGGTCGGACACCAACCTTGCCATTTTTTTGCTCGAACCAATCTATCGCCTTCCGCGCCACGTCGCGCGGTCATTAATAACAGTGTCATCGCAATATCAGCAGTACTTTGTGTTAAAACGCCTGGCGTATTTGTGACAATTAAATTGTTTGCTTTCGCAGCTTCAATATCGATGTGGTTATAACCAACACCGAAATTTCCCAAAATTTTGCAGCGTTTATTTTCCACATTTAAAACGTCAGCAGGAAATGAATCACAAACAGTGGGGCAAACAGCATCGTAATTTTGCAATGCTAGTTTGAATTCGTCCGCACTTAAAGGTCGATCGGTTTCGTTCAATGTGACATCGTACAAATCACGCAATTTCGCTTCAACAGATTCTGTCCAGCGGCGCGTAATAAAAACTTTTGGTTTTGTCATGTTTGAAACTCCAAAAAATGATGTGGTGTTGTTTATTAGAATACAGCAGTAAAAGTAGGTTAAAATGCCGCTCAAAAGCACTTTCGCATTCTATCACTACTCGACCTTTTAGACTTAAATCGCCCTTATGCAACGACGTTTATTCCTACTTTTGTTATCGACTTTACCGTATGCCAGCCAGTCTGAAGCGAATTCTTCTGCGTGGAATTGTGAACAAAGTAAAGACGGTAAAGAATGGGTTTGTAACGGTGATGCAAAATCACCTGAAATTGCACTACCCACCCCCATTTCTGAAACGCCTGTTGTTGAAATTGAAAAAGTTGCCCCCGTTGTTGAAAAAGTAAATTCAGAACCCCTTGTTGCGCCACCAATTGAAAAAGCGGTTGTTGAAAAAGAAATCTCTCGCCCTATTCCTGTTGCGACCAAAATCGAATCTTCAAGCCGTTTAGGGATTTTCCCTGCTGCGTTTGATGACACACAAGAACAAACGTTCAATACCTTAAAATCACAATTAAAAGTTGACCCTTGGGAACATTGCAGCAATCCAAACGCGCCGAAACAATTTCCAATTAGTTCAAACAAAGGCGAGCGAAATCGTTCACCAATTAACGTTAAATCCAATTATTCTGAAATTTTTGAAAACGAAATCAGCAGTTATTTTGGTAATGTTGAAATAAAACGTGCTGATCAACAAATGTTTTCAAATGCCGCAAATTACGACAGCGTAACAGGAAAGTTAGACGCACAAGGCGATGTGTATTACAGCGACGACGATTTGTCTGTTCATACCGATTCAGCGACATTTGATTTAGCCAATGACCAAGTTAAATTACATGACGTACTTTTCATTGCGCCAAGCGCACCGTTACGCGGTCATGCAGGCGCAGTACAACGTGAAAGCAAAACCATTTCGCATTATCAAGATGTTGCTTACACTAGTTGTCCAACAGGAAATCAAGATTGGGTGGTTCATGCAAATGATTTAGAAATTGACCGCGAAGAAGGTCGCGGTTCTGCCAAAAATGCGTGGTTAGAATTTAAAGGTGTTCCCGTTTTTTATTCGCCTTATTTAGAATTTCCAACGGATAGCCGTCGAAGTTCAGGTTTTCTTGCGCCATCCTTTGGCAGTACGCAACGTGCAGGTTTTAACATCAGTACGCCGTATTATTTCAACATTGCACCCAATTATGATGCGACATTTAGACCCCGTTATTTAACGAAACGTGGCATTTTATTAGCAGGTGAATCACGTTATTTAACCGAGAATTCACACGGTCAAGCCAATATCGAAGTGTTGCCAGGCGATTACATCCGTCAAAACAGAACCCGTTATTTTGGTTCGTTCAAAAATGCCACGCGATTTACAGACCGAATTCACGCGAATATCGATTTGAATTTTGTGTCTGATAAAAATTATTTTGCCGAATTAGGCAGCGCGTTGAGTATGCCTAATTTCAGTTATTTAAAAAGTCAGGCAGATGTTGGCTATTACGGTGATGAAATTAGTGCTGTGGCGCGAGTTGAGAATTATCAATCGATTGACAAATATCTGACAGGCGAAAAACTACCTTATCGAAAATTGCCACAAGTCAATGTGAACTTAAAACATGAATTTGACCAATTGCCTGCACCTGTAAATGTCGCAATGGATAACGAATTTGTTTATTTTCAACACACCAGCTTATTAAATGGGCAACGTAGTAATATCAAACCGTCAATTAGCGTTCCATTGCAATCGGCAAGTGCTTACATCACACCAAAAATTTCATTGCAATATACGAATTATTTTTTGAGTAATCCTTTAACGTCAGGGGATTCAAAACAAATTGACCGCACGTTGCCAATTTTTTCAACTGATAGCGGTATGACGTTTGAACGAAATGTCAATTTAGGCGGCAAAAATTTTTCAAATACGCTCGAACCGCGTTTGTATTATTTGTACATTCCACGCAAGAATCAAAACGACATTCAAGTTTTTGATACCGCTGTTTATGATATGTGGTTTAACACCTTGTTTCGTGAAAACCGTTTCAGCGGCATCGATAGAATGCAAGATGCGAATCAAATTACCGCCGCGATTACGTCACGTTTAATCGATGAAAAAACAGGTAAAGAACGCGCGAAATTTAGTTTAGGTAATATCGTGTATTTCCAAGATAGAACCGTCACGATGCCAATTATTAACCCAACAACGGGTGAAAAAATTGGTGATTCGCCGATTGAAACCAGTCAATTTTCTAACATCATTGGTGAATTAGGCGCACGCATTAACGACCATATTGCCATTGATTCAGGCTTGCAATGGAATCCACACGAATCCGATATTGCTCGCGGTAAGGCGATTTTGCATTTAACAAATCAACCCAATGAAATTTTGAATATCGGTTATCGTTATCGTAAAAATACCATTCCTGATTTTCCACAAAACATTTCAACGGGCATTTCACAAAGTGATGTGTCGTTTAGTTATCCCATTTATGACAATTGGTCAGCAATTGGGCGTTGGCAATACTCACTACTTTACAATTCAACCCAAGAAAGTTTCTTCGGGGTTGAAAAAGAAAATTGCTGCTGGAAATTTCGTGTCGTGGGGCGACGTTACGTCAATAACTTGAATGTATATCGCAATGGTGAAATTCCTGATGTGCAAGGTGTTAGCCAAACAGGGATTTTCTTCCAAGTTGAACTCAAAGGTTTAACAGGAATGGGCGAAAAATTAGACAATTTCTTAGAACAAAACATTTACGGTTATCAGTCAGCGCAATAATGAACTTTAGAAAAACGCAAAAAATTGCCCTACTTTGTGGCACGTTACTCATTTCTGCTTTCTCAAATGCTGAAGTGCTAGATAACATCATCGCCATCGTTGAAGACGATGTGATTTTAGAAAATGAATTGCAACGCGAAGTATCAACAATTGAACAACGTATTGCGGCAAGTAAATCTCCCATGCCACCGTTGTCAATTTTGCGACATCAAGTTTTAGAACGAATGATTATCGACAAATTACAACGCCAACTTGCTGAAAAAGCAGGTATCAACATCAATGACGAAATGTTGAATTCCTCTGCCGCTGACATTGCAAAACGTAATAATATGTCGCCCGAAGAATTTCGAGTTGAACTTCAAAAACAAGGCATGAATTACGCGGCGTTTTTAGAAAATTTGAAAAACGAAATCGTGGTAAATGAACTACGCGGACGGGAAATTGGCGGACGAATTAAAGTCACTGACCGCGAAATTGAGCATTATTTAGAAACACAGGGAAAAGTCGGTGAAGACTTAGTTCAGTATCATATTGGACATATTTTAATTGCATTGCCTGAAGGCGCATCATCAACTGCGATTCAAAAAGCCCAAGAAAAAGCGACTAATTTGGTGAAAAAATTACGCGCAGGACAGGATTTTACCCAAACAGCGATGAGTGAATCGAATGATGGAAATGCGTTAAAAGGCGGTGATTTAGGCTGGCGGACGTTGAAAGATATGCCAACGTTATTTGTCGGTGAAGTTGGTAAATTACGCCAAGGTGACATTTCTGAACCTTTACGCAGTCCAAGCGGTTTTCATATTATTAAAATGTTAGAACTTAAAGGATTAAACGACAATCACACTGTTGTTAAAACGAAAGTTCGTCACATTTTAATTAAAACCAACGAACTTGTAGACGATGCAGAAGCCAGCAAACGGGCATGGACGTTAAAAGAACGCATTGCAAGCGGTGACGATTTTGCCACATTAGCACGCGCCAATTCTGACGATAAAGGTTCAGCAATTAAAGGCGGTTCACTGGATTGGGTCGAATCGGGTGCGTTGGTAAAACCCTTTGAAGAAGCCATGACAAAATTGAAAGTCAATGAAATCAGTGACCCTATTCAAACCCAATTTGGCTGGCATATTATTCAAGTTTTAGACCGTGAAAATCGTGACAACAGCGCGGAATTTAAGAAAAACCAAGTGCGTGATGCAATTCGCAAACGTAAAATCGAAGAAGAAACGGAATTGTGGCTACGAAAATTGCGTGATGAAGCCTTTGTTGAAATCAAAGAAAACCGCATTTAATTCTTATGGTTGAAAATAATACGTTTGAAATTATCGTTAGCCAGCTTCGTAGCATTATTAAACACCGTCATTTGGATGGGAAACGCAATGCCGTTTTAATTTTAGCGAATGAACTCGAAATTAACCCGCTTGATTGTGCAGCAGCGTTGTTATCGCTACGTTTTGAAGGCGAAGTTGTTTCGCCGCCACCGCCTGAAATTCCGTTAATTCCGATTGAACCGATTGAATTACCACCGATAAAAATGCAGCGTTATCGTTTAGATGTAGGTAAAAAACAGCGTGTCGATTTTGAATCATTGCACGCTTTGTTGATTGAAGAATCGGGCGTTGACAGAAACAACATTCAAAATGTCAGTATTCGTAACGATTACACACTTTTAGAATTGCCTGATGAAATGCCTTCGGATATTTTTTTGCATTTGAAAAACATTGAAATCAACGGTTATAAACTTAATATCAAACGTTTAAAAATCCGAAAAGAAACCCCTTATAAATCGAGTAGAAATGTATTTCGTCGACGATATTAAAACGTAGGCGTTTTTCGGTAATTCACAAAATAACTATTCCCTTCGGTTTTCTTTGCTATTTTCTTCGCTTCCGATGCTAAATCCGCAATATCAACATGAGAGTGGCACATTTTTGTCGTTTCAGGAGGCACTAAACCCACTGATAAACTCGTCATTGGAAAAAAGCATTTTTCGCCATTTCGATTTTCAGCATGAATTCCGCCAGCCTGAACATCTTTTTCTGTGTAATAAGCAGGAACTAATTTTTCAAACATCTTCAACACATTTTCAGTATATTCAAGCCAATTTTCACCTGTAAAAATCACGATAAAATCGTCACCGCCAATGTGTCCAATTCTGCCCGATTCGATAGGAACACTTTCTTTTAAGGTTGTAGCTACAACTTTTATAATATCGTCACCCGCACTGTAACTGTAAATATCATTAAACGGTTTAAAGTTATCCAAATCGAAATACCCAAATGCAAACGGGGTGTTATTTGCCAATAATCGATTCACCTCATCGTTCATTGGCACACTTCCAGGTAATAATGTCAATGGATTTGCATGCTTTGCATTATCAATTTGTTGCAATGTAATTTTTTCCAACAACGCCAAAATAGTCGCTACGCCAAGATACTGATTTTCTCTTGTAATAATAAATGCTTGTTCATGACGCATCGTTGAGGTTAATTGCTGACTGACTAATTCAATTGGTGTATTAAAATCAATACTTAATGGCGTTTGTTCGACAAACGTTTTAATCGGTTTTCGTCCGTACAATTCCATACCATAACGATTTGAAAATAATTTCGACAAAAAAACATCTCGAAAAATAATGCCCGATGCCACGTTGTAATCAACTAACGGAACAATGTTCAAATCACTTTGCTGTTGAAACAAATTCATCACATCACTAATCGGTGTTTCAGCAGAAATTGGCGTAATAAATTGACTGATACTTTCTACAGATGTTGAATTTGATAAGAGTATTTTTTGTTCCAGCGCATTTTCTTTTAAGAAAAGTGTCGCGTCGATGCTTGCTAAAGGAATCGCTGACGGACGCGCTAAGTAGTACCCTTGTGCGTGTGAAATACCCAATTTTTCAATCAATTTAAATTCGGCTTCGGTTTCAATGCCTTCTGCTATCACACTGCAATTAAGTGAACTTGCAATGCCTTGAATTGAGCGGACAAAATTGAGTTTTACAGGGTCATTTTGCAATTCTTGAATGAAATGTTGATCAATTTTGACGTATTCAGGTAGCAATTCTGACCATAAACGCAAACTTGAGTAACCCGCGCCTAAATCATCTAACGCAATTTCAAAACCCATACCGCGATAATGAGTTACCGCTTCACGCATGATTTCGTAATCGTCAGTCGGTTTGTGTTCGGTTAATTCGATAACAACGTTGTGCGGACTAACAC
>JBASLW010000160.1:0-16445 GCA_049656545.1 Methylococcaceae bacterium | reverse complement strand
CATCAATCACCAGCAAACGTCCTGTTAATGTTTCGCCAATTCCACAAATCAATTTAATGGCTTCTAAGGCTTGAATACTGCCAACAATTCCGACAATCGGTGAAATCACACCGTTTGTCGAACAGGTTTGCAGTTCTTCGCCATCGCTTTGATATAAACAGTTATAACACGGGCTTTCATTTTTTCCCGACGTGAAAACTGAAACCTGTCCTTCAAAACGAATCGCTGCACCTGAAACGAGTGGTGTTTGAGTTTTCACGCAAGCAGAATTTATCGCAAATCGCGTTTTAAAATTATCACTGCAATCTAAAACGACATCGGCATTTTTTATTTCATTTTCAAGCGTTTCACCTTCGAGTTTTGCTTTCACAGCACGAACACTCACATCGGGATTTAAATTTTTTAACGTGTTCGCACTTGAAATGACTTTTGCCACCCCTATATCTGCGGTGTGATGAATAATTTGCCGTTGTAAATTAGACAAATCCACGCTGTCATCGTCATAAATCACTAAATGACCGACACCCGCCGCCGCAAGATACATTGCAACGGGTGAACCTAAACCGCCTGCTCCGACAATTAAGACTTTGGCACCTTGCAATTTAAGTTGCCCGTCAATGTCGATTTGAGGAAGCATAATTTGGCGGGAATAGCGAAGAAGTTGGTTGTCATTCATGGTTTTTAGAATTGGCAGAAAGTGGTTCAAAAGTTTTCCCTACAAACGTAGGATTTTTTTATTTTAATCTATCTAGGAGTTTTACATGAAAATTACCCCATTACACGACCGCGTTATCGTTAAACGTGTTGCTGAAGAAACTACTACCGCTGGCGGTATCGTTTTACCAGGTTCAGCCGCTGAAAAACCAAGCCAAGGCGAAGTGTTAGCTATTGGCGCAGGAAAAGTGTTAGACAACGGTTCAATCCACCCAATGCACGTTAAAGTCGGCGACAAAGTTTTATTCGGCAAATACTCAGGCAACGAAGTCAAAATCGACAGCGAAGACGTAATCGTGATGCGTGAAGACGACATCATGGCGATTTTAGGTTAATTCTTTTTAAACAAACATTCTCAAACAAATAAGGTATTTAAACATGGCAGCAAAAGACGTTTTATTCGGTGATGATGCTCGCGTTCGTATGGCGCGTGGTGTGAACATTTTAGCAAACGCAGTAAAAGTAACTTTAGGCCCTAAAGGTCGTAACGCAATTTTAGACAAAAGTTTCGGCGCACCAACGATTACTAAAGACGGTGTATCGGTTGCAAAAGAAATCGAATTAAAAGACAAATTCGAAAACATGGGCGCACAAATGGTGAAAGAAGTTTCATCAAAAACGTCTGACGTAGCGGGTGACGGTACAACAACCGCGACTGTTTTGGCGCAAGCAATTGTGAACGAAGGTTTAAAAGCCGTTGCCGCTGGCATGAATCCAATGGATTTAAAACGCGGTATCGATTTGGCTTGCACGAAAGCGGTTGAATCAATCGTTGCATCGGCTACACCTTGCGTAGACAACAAAGCGATTGCACAAGTCGGTACAATTTCTGCAAACTCTGACGAATCAGTCGGTCAAATCATTGCTGAAGCGATGGAAAAAGTCGGCAAAGAAGGCGTTATCACCGTTGAAGAAGGTTCAGGTTTGGACAATTCTTTGGACGTAGTTGAAGGGATGCAATTCGACCGTGGCTATTTGTCGCCTTATTTCATCAACAAACAAGACAGCATGAGCGTCGAATTAGACGACCCGATGATTTTGATTTATGACAAAAAAATCTCAAACATCCGCGACATGTTGCCAGTGTTAGAAGGCGTTGCAAAAGCAGGTCGTCCATTATTGATTATCGCGGAAGACGTTGAAGGCGAAGCGTTAGCAACTTTAGTTGTGAACACTATTCGTGGCATCGTAAAAGTTGCCGCTGTAAAAGCACCAGGTTTTGGCGACCGTCGTAAAGCAATGCTCGAAGACATAGCAGTTTTAACAAACGGTACTGTGATTTCAGAAGAAATCGGTTTGAGTTTAGAAAAAGCAGAACTCGCACAATTAGGTACTGCAAAACGTGTTCAAATAACCAAAGACAACACCACCATTATTGACGGTTACGGTTCAGAAGACGCAATCAAAGCTCGCGTTGCTCAAATTCGCGCACAAGCTGAAGAATCAACCTCTGATTACGACAAAGAAAAATTGCAAGAACGTTTAGCTAAATTAGCGGGCGGCGTTGCAGTTATCAAAGTCGGCGCGGCAACTGAAATCGAAATGAAAGAGAAAAAAGCTCGCGTGGAAGATGCGTTGCATTCAACTCGTGCAGCGGTTGAAGAAGGCGTTGTGGCTGGGGGCGGTACAGCGTTGGTTCGTGCGTTGGCAGCAATTAAAGATTTACAAGGCATCAATCACGACCAAACCGTTGGCGTGAACATTTTACGTCGTGCGATGGAAGAGCCATTGCGTCAAATCGTTTCTAATGCTGGCGATGAACCTTCGGTTGTATTCAACGAAGTTCAAAAAGGCAGCGGTAACTTCGGTTACAACGCGGCAACAGGTCAATATGGCGACATGATTGAAATGGGTATTTTAGACCCTGCAAAAGTCACTCGTACTGCGTTGCAAAATGCGGCTTCTGTTGCTGGTTTGATGCTCACCACCGAAGTGATGATTGCTGACGCGCCTAGCGATGACAAAGGTCATGGTATGCCTGATATGGGCGGAATGGGTGGTATGGGCGGCATGATGTAATCATGTTGGCTTAAACGCTTTTTGCTTTAGAATTAGCCTCGATTTGCAAAATGTAAATCGAGGCTTAACTGTTATAAAAAGAAACTAAAACATATACATATCAAGGGGGAAAAATGGCTTTAGGAATATGTAAGGTTCAACAAGAATATAATTGTGAATCTAAATCTAGGGCAAGTGTCTCTTTACAGGTGTAACAAGTGTGGTTCTGTAGGTTGTTGGAATTGCATAGTTGCTGGCGGGTGTAAAGTTTGTAATTCCAATCTTGGTGATTACACAACATTGTAATTGTAGTTATCACCATAACAATTTATGGAATACATAAAGTTATATGTTGTGTTCCATAAAATCAAATTAAAGCTAATGGTACGGATTGTGACATTAAACGAAGCATTGAATAAGGTTTTTGATTTTTTTAAAGACGACATAGATGTAATATCTGTTAAAGCTGATAACGACCCGATGAACGAAGATGTCGTTAATGTTTCTATTGGCAATGTTCAAAAAACATTCCGCAGGACTAGAACTGTAACAGAAACTGGTGAATGGTCTGAAATGCAAAATGTAGGCACACCATTCAAATAGTTCAATTGCTTTTTTGTGTAGAATTGCCGCATGAGAAAATTCCTAAAAAAATCAAACCAATCAACAACCCTCTACAACGGCAATTGCTTCGATTACTTCTCTGATATTCAAGACGAATCGATTGATTTAATGTAAGTAATCGTAAACGAAGGTTTAAAAGCGGTTGCCGCTGGCATGAATCCAATGATGGGGATTTTAGACCCTGCAAAAGTCACTCGTACGGCGTTGCAAAATGCGGCTTCTGTGGCAGGTTTGATGCTCACCACCGAAGTGATGTAAGACAAACAAAATTTCGCATAATAATTATTATGTTAAATAAAAAATCTAACGCATTAAACGCCATTCCAGAAAATTTAAAGTTGTTTATTTTCAATCGGACTTAAATTACATAAAACAAAATACTATATCTTGTGTTTATTTTAAATATACAATCTATATATTGCGATTATCGTTAATTTCTTACATTACGCAAAACATTCCCCTTCCCCTATTCTGCCAACAAAAGGTAAATCAAAAATGCTAGTTGTAAAACGAAATGGTCAACCACAAAAAATTGCTATTGATAAAATTCACAAAGCTGTTGAATGGGCGTGCCAAGGTTTAGACGTTTCGTTATCAGAAATTGAAACAAATGCACACATTCAATTTTTTGACGGAATCAAAACTGCACAAATTCATACTGCTCTCGTCAATAGCGCAGCGAGCTTAATTGACGTTGGCAAAACCGATTACGAATTTGCAGCAGCACGTTTATTGTTACAACAAATTTATAAAGAAGTCACACAACATACTGATTATCCAATGCTTTCGGATTACATTTCAAAAGCAATTGAGCTTGGAAAAATTAAACCTGAAATGCAATACTTTGATTTAGAAGAATTAAATTCGGCAATCGATGTTTCACGCGATAATTTGTTCAAGTATTTAGGAATGCAAACGGTTTATGACCGCTACTTGTTGCGCGATACTGAGAAAAAACTCATTGAAATGCCTCAACATTTTTGGATGCGCGTCGCAATGGGAATCGCGTTAAATGAAACGCCTGAAACTCGCACAAAATGGGCAATCGAATTTTATAACGTGCTATCAAAATTTGAATTTATCAGCTCAACACCGACGCTTTTCAATTCAGGAACAAAGTTTTCACAAATGTCATCGTGTTTTGTCACAACAACTGACGATTCAATTTGGGAAGAACAAGAAGGCGTAAATTTCGGTAAAGGCATTTTTGCCACGATGACCGAATGCGCGTTGTATTCAAAATTTGCGGGCGGCATTGGCACAGACTGGACGCGCGTTCGTTGCGCTGGTAGTGAAATCAAATCAACTAATGGCGTAAGTTCAGGCATTATTCCCTACTTAAAAGTTTTCAACGATACGGCTGTTGGCGTAAATCAAAGTGGCAAACGCAACGGTTCTTTCGCGGCTTATTTAGAACCTTGGCACGGTGATATTGAGCGTTTTATCAATTTGAAAAAACCCAACGGAGACGAACGTTTAAGGGCGCGTGAAATTTTCCCGTACATCTGGGCAAATGATTTATTCATGAAACGTGTAAAAAACCGTGAGCAATGGTCGCTTTTCTGTTCACATCGTAATCCAGAACTTTGCGAAACCTACGGTGACGAATTTGAACGCGCTTATTACGCCGCTGAAGGTCGTGGTGATGCGATTAAAACCGTTGATGCAATGGAACTATGGAAAGGCATTATTACCGCGCTAGTCGAATCAGGTGCGCCGTTAATTACGTTCAAAGACGAACACAATCGTAGAAATCCACAAGATCACGCTGGCGTTATTCGCAGTTCAAATTTGTGCAGTGAAATTTCGCTAAATACCAGCGACGACGAATCTGCCGTGTGTAATTTAGGTTCGATTAACGTGTCAGTTTGTAATCAAGCCGATTTTCCGCGAGTGATTCCAATTGCCATGCGAATGCTCGACAACGTGATTGATTTGAATTTTTACCCTACGCAAAAATCGAAACGCTCAAATTTAAAACATCGTCCAGTCGGTTTAGGTTTGATGGGCTGGACGGATTACATTATTTCACAAGGCATTGATTGGGAATCAAACGAACATTTACGTTTAACAGATTATGTTTTTGAAGATTTCTCGTATTGGGCGATTAAATCGTCAGTTGAAATTGCAAAAGAAAAAGGTCATTACGCGAGTTACGAAGGTTCAAAATGGTCGCGTGGCATTTTGCCAATTGATACCGCCAGAAATTTGCCAAAAGAATGGCGACATTCAAGCATTTCGCAAGATGCGTGGGAAGATTTGCGTTTTGAAATAAAACAATACGGAATGCGTAACTCAAATTGTATGGCGATTGCGCCGACTGCGACAATTGCAAATATCGTAGGGACAACGCCTTGTATTGAACCGATTTACAAACAAGTTTTTGTCAAAGAAAACAAATCGGGCAAGTTCAAAGTTGTTGATCCTGCAATGCGTCACAATCGCCCCGAATTATGTAAAACTGCGTTTGAAATCGATCAAGATTGGTTAATCAAAGCAGCGGCTGTTCGTCAGCGTTACATTGATCAATCGCAATCGGTGAATTTGTTTAAACGCGCGAATGTGAAAGGCAATGTGATTTCAAATTGGTACTTTTTAGCTTGGGAATTAGGTTTGAAATCAACCTATTACTTGAAACAACAAATTTCTGAATTGAGTTATGAAGAAGTGATTAAAAATGAACCAGAAACCAATTTCTGTTCAATTGATAATCCTGATTGTGAATCCTGCCAATAACCATATTGAAAATAGCCACTCATTATTCCTTTTTGAGTGGTTTTTAATTTTCACAATAAAATAGGCAACATTTTGTCAGCGTTTAATAAGCCTTTTGGGTCGAATTGACGTTTAATCGCACGCATTAAATTAAGCGAAACCGAGTCAAGTTCACGGTCTACAAAATCACGTTTTTCAAGTCCAACTCCGTGTTCACCTGATAAAGTGCCATTTAATCTTAAAACTAATGAGAAAATTTCATCTAAACACGCATGCGCTTTTTTACTTTGAACTGGGTCGTCAGGGTCGAGTAATAAATTAACGTGAATGTTGCCATTGCCTGCGTGACCAAAATTGATAATTGGCAATTCGTATTGTTTTGATAGTGCATCTAAACCAGCAATTAACTTAGGCATTTCTGTAACAGGAACAACCACATCTTCATTGATTTTTTTCGGGGCAACTTTTCGCAACGCGGGCGATAAGGCTTTTCGCGTATCCCAAAGGGCTTTCACTTCTGCGGCATTTTTTGCCAAACGCATTGACATTAAACCCTCATTTGTTGCAGCTTTCATGACTTTTTCAGCCGCATAATCTAAACCTTCGGCTTGTCCATCTACTTCAATCATTAACATCGCGCCAGCATTTTCAGGCAAATCGGTTTGTGTGTAATGCCGAATCATGTTGATTGCGTTGCCATCCATAAATTCCAACGCACACGGTACAACAGGTTGTGCCATTACAGCGGAAACCGCTTGCGCCGCATCGCCGACGGTTTTGTAAATAGCGCGAAGTGTTTTTTTCGCTTCAGGTAATGGCGTTAATTTCAACGTTGCTTCTGTGATAATTCCTAAAGTACCTTCTGAACCAATAATTAAACGTGTTAAATCGTAACCGACTACGCCTTTGCTAGTATAAACGCCGACCTTCATTTCTTCACCAGCACCTGTGACAACACGCAACCCGAGTGTATTTTCACGCGGTGTACCGTATTTAACAGCCTTTGGTCCTGCTGAGTTATAAGCTAAATTTCCACCAACGCTACAAAATGCTGCACTTGTCGGGTCGGGCGACCAAAAAAATCCTGCACTTTTAACGTAATCTTGAACTTCTTGATTTGTGATGCCAGTTTGAACTTTGATGTAGCGATTATCAGGCGAAAAATCTAAAACTTGTTTCATGCGTTCGAGCGACAAAACTAAACCGCCATGTAACGGTACAATTGCGCCTGTTGTACCCGTTCCACGACCTCGCGCCGTAATCGCCACGTCAAACTCATTACAAAGTTGAACCGTTTTTAAAACGTGTTCGTGCGTCGTTGCAAAAATCACCACTTGCGGCAACGCATGACGACGGCTATTGTCATAACCGTAAGTCCAGCATTCTTCGGGTTCAGTCAAAATAGCGTTTTTGGAAAAAATGCGTTTTAACGCATTTAAAAATTCAGGAGGGAGATTTTTCATAAGAAGGGCAGGTTTGCAAAAAATTTAGACTAACGAATTTTTAATCAATATAATCAAAAACTGTCACAAGTTGACGAATATCAGGTTCAAGTCGCACCACGTTAATCACAACAGTTCCTTCGTCACGATGTACGCGCCCCATTAGATAAACAGAACTTTGTTCAACAACAACTTTAATAAGTGACGAATCAAAATTAGGTAAATCATGAATTTGTTTTAATGCTTGTTTGATATTTTGGGTAATTCGACGGTCATTTGCACGCGATAAATTATCACTTGGATAATCGACAATTAAATTGTCATGAACCATTTTTACACCTTTTATGATTCGAACCATTTCGATAATTTTTATTTTTATCGCGTCATTCATGGTTTCGCCTGTCAGTAACACCGCGCCGTTATAAACATTCACATTCACATGAGCAAAACGGTGTGTTTCTGTATCGTCACGCAAATTTTCTTTGATGTCACTTTCAATATCTTTATCAATGCTAATTTGATTCACACTAAGACGTTCAATAGAATTTGAATTTGAACGATTTTTTTGGTTTGCACAACCCGATAAAATGACTAATGAACACACTAACACGCTCAATAATTTCAATTTTTTCATAATGTTAAACAGGATGTGCGTCAGGCAAAACGATATTGAGTTCAAGCGTTTCTCTGTTTTCGTTTTGCTCTAAATTGATGGTCATTGCATCTTTATTGACGTTCACATATTTTTGAATTACAGCAAGTAATTCTTTTTGTAATTCAGGCAAGTAAGATGGCTGACTGTCCGACGAACGTTCATAAGCTACTAAAATTTGTAGCCGTTCCTTCGCAAGTGATGCTGAACTGGTTTTAGACGTTCTGAAATAGTCCAGTAGACTCATTTTATTTGCCTCCGAATAATTTCCTAAAGAAATTACTCTTTTCGTCAATAAAGCGGTGTGGTTTACTTTCACCAAGATAACGCGCCACAATGTCAGCGTAGGCTTGTCCTGCGTCACTTTTTTCATCCAAAATGACAGGAATTCCCGAATTTGACGATGTTAAAACAGATTTTGATTCAGGAATTACACCTAATAATTCCAAAGACAAAATTTCTTGTACATCATCTAAACTAAGCATTTCGCCTGATTTTACACGTTCTGGTGAATAACGCGATAATAACAAATACTCTTTAATCGGTTCTTCGCCACGTTCAGCACGACGGGATTTGCTCGCTAAAATACCCAACATTCTGTCAGAATCGCGCACAGATGAAACTTCAGGATTTGTCACCACAAACGCATCATCAGCAAAATACATCGCTAAATGTGCGCCCGTTTCAATTCCTGCTGGTGAATCACAAACAATATATTTAAAGTCTTTTGACAATTCTTCTAAAATTTTGCCAACACCTTCTTGTGTCAACGCATCTTTATTTCGTGTTTGTGACGCGGGTAAAATTGACAATAAATTGCAATTTTTATCCTTAATTAACGCTTGATTCAAAACGGCTTCACCGTTGATAACGTTAATAATGTCGTATACAACCCGCCGTTCACAACCCATAATCAAATCTAAATTACGCAAGCCTACGTCAAAATCAATAACAACAGTTTTATGCCCTTTTTTCGCTAAACCCATTGAAATCGCTGCGCTAGTAGTAGTTTTACCTACGCCGCCTTTACCTGACGTTACAACAATAATTCGTGCCACTTATATCCTCCAAAGAATTTTTTATTACGTTTGTTAAACAATCGGCTTAACAACTAACGTGTTTTTTTGTAAATAAATTTGAACAGGTTTATTAGAAATCGCGCCATGAATATCATCGCTAATTTTATAGTTCCCCGCGATTGAAACCAGTTCCGCTTGCAAATCAGAACAGAAAATCCGTGCTTCTGTATTACCTTGAACGCCAGCTAAGGCTTTACCACGCAACGTACCATAAACATGGATATTTCCTTCTGCTAAAATTTCTGCCCCCGCGCTTACTTGTGCCAACACAATTAAATCACCCTGTGAATAAACACGCTGCCCAGAACGCACAGGTTTTGTCAACATCACCGTTGTAGAATAATTTTCTACAAATTCATTTGTTGGTACTTTAATCAATTTAGATTTTAAATCCGTTTTGAGTTCTTTCGCTTCGGTAGTGGGGGCAGCATTTACTGGGATACCCAACACAATCGCTTGTTCTTGTTGTTCATCGTTACAGTGACGAATACCAATGGTAAATAAACTCACTTTACGAATTAGGGCAATTAAATCCTCAAAATTTAACACTAATTGTTTTTTATTCACTTCACCCAAATCAACGACAACAGGTGAATGCTTAAAAAATTCAGGCGCAAGTTTTATTTTTTCATTAAGTAACTGCTCAATTAAAACTAAATCGTTACTGGCAAGGCTTAAAACTGGCACTGAAAAAGTGCTACTTTTAAATTCTACGGCGGGCAAAGAATGAGAATTTATCGTCATCGGCGGGTTCAACGTGTTTCAAATAATGGTCTGAATTCTAACACTGCTACCGATAAAAATCATTTTTCTGTGCGTGCTATAATTCTAAAAATAACACTTAATTTTTAACGATTTCCAACGGATTTTTTAATGAGCGCACCCCAAATTGGTTTTATTAGTTTAGGTTGTCCAAAAGCGTTAGTAGACAGCGAACGTATTTTGACCACTTTACGCACTGAAGGTTACACAATTTCACCTACCTATGAAAAAGCGGATTTAGTGGTAGTAAATACTTGTGGATTTATTGATTCGGCTGTCGAAGAATCGTTAGACAGTATTGGTGAAGCGTTGGCAAAAAATGGCAAAGTGATTGTTACAGGGTGTTTAGGTTCAAGAGAAGCGGAAATTCGAGCAAAACATCCGCAAGTTTTAAAAGTCACAGGCGCACACGCTTTTGATGAAGTGGTTGCGGCAGTTCATGAACATTTACCCGCGCCACATCAACCCTTTTTAGATTTACTACCGCCACAAGGCATCAAACTTACGCCTAATCATTATGCGTATTTGAAAATTTCTGAAGGCTGTAATCATCGATGCACGTTCTGCATTATTCCTTCAATGCGTGGTGATTTAGTCAGTCGTCCTATTGATGACGTGTTGCGTGAGGCAGAAAACTTAGCGAATGCTGGTGTAAAAGAATTGCTTGTTGTGTCACAAGACACCAGTGCTTACGGGTTGGATTTGAAATACACGCCACGCGACTGGAAAAATAAAACGTATCAAACACGCTTTTACGATTTAGCGGATGCACTCGGCGATTTAGGAATTTGGGTGCGAATGCACTATGTTTATCCGTATCCGCACGTTGATAATGTCATTCCGTTAATGGCAGAAGGAAAAATTTTGCCGTATTTAGATATTCCATTTCAACACGCGAATTCTCGCATTTTGAAATTGATGAAACGCCCTGCCGCAACTGAAAATAACTTAACGCGCATCAAAGCGTGGCGCGAAGTTTGTCCTGATATTACGCTGCGAAGCACATTTATAGTCGGTTTCCCTGGTGAAACTGAAAGTGAATTTGAAGAATTATTAGACTTTTTAGATGAGGCGCAATTAGACCGCGTTGGTGCATTTGCTTATTCGCCTGTTAAAGGTGCCGTTGCAAATGATTTACCTGACCAAATTCCCGAAGACGTTAAACAGGAACGTTTGGCGCGTTTTATGGCACATCAAGCGCAAATTAGTGCAGACCGTTTGCAACGTCGAATCGGAAGAATCGAAACCGTTTTAATTGATGAAGTCGTAGAAGAAGGTGCAGTGGCTCGAAGTAAAGCTGATGCGCCTGAAATTGACGGTCAAGTTTTTATCGATGGTGCAACGCACTTGAAAGTCGGTGAGTTTGTTCAAGTCGAAATCGAAGATGCAGATGATTATGATATGTGGGGCAAGTTGGTTTAATTTTTAAAAATTTTTTAATCGTGTTTTATTTTGGAGGTAACAATTATGACAAAAATCGTTGAAATTAGAGCAAGAGAAGTTTTAGATTCACGCGGCAACCCAACTGTTGAAGCGGATGTAATTTTAGCTTCTGGTATTGTTGGTAGTGCAATGGTTCCTTCAGGCGCATCAACGGGTGAACGTGAAGCAATTGAATTACGCGACGGTGACAAAGCGCGTTATTTGGGCAAAGGTGTTTTAAATGCGGTAAAAAATGTTCAAACTGAAATTCACGATGCGATTGTTGGAATGGATGTCAATGAACAAACGGCAATTGACGAAAAAATGATTGCGCTTGATGGGTCAGAAAGCAAAAGCCGTTTAGGTGCGAATTCACTGTTAGCCGTTTCAATGGCAGCGGCGCGAGCGGCTGCAAATGCGAAACAACAACCGCTTTATCGTTCATTAAATACAACAGGCGAATTCATTTTACCTGTGCCGATGATGAACATTATCAACGGCGGTTCGCACGCAGATAATAGTGTCGATTTGCAAGAATTTATGATTTTACCCGTTGGCGCACCAAATTTCCGTGAAGCAATTCGTTACGGCGCAGAAGTTTTTCACAATTTAGCGAAAGTTTTAAAAAGCAAAGGGTTAGCAACAACGGTTGGTGATGAAGGCGGTTTTGCCCCGAATTTATCGTCAAACGAAGAAGCGATTGAAGTTATTTTAGAAGCTATCAAACTTGCAGGTTTTGAAGCAGGCAAAGATATTTATTTAGGCTTAGACGCGGCGGCTTCTGAGTATTTCCATGATGGAATTTACGATTTAGCGTCAGAAAATAAAACCTATTCATCCGCGCAAATGGCAGATTTCTTTGTTGATTGGGTCAATCGTTACCCGATTATCAGCATCGAAGACGGTTTCGACGAAAACGATTGGGACGGCTGGAAATTGATGACTGAAAAACTCGGCACTAAAATTCAATTAGTGGGCGACGATTTATTTGTAACGAATCCGAAAATTTTGGCACAAGGTATCGAACGCAACATTGCGAATTCAATTTTAATTAAGGTAAATCAAATTGGTACGTTAACCGAAACGTTTGAAGCGATTACGATGGCACACAAAGCAGGTTATTCAGCAGTTATGTCACATCGTTCTGGTGAAACAGAAGATACAACGATTGCAGATTTAGCTGTTGCAAAAGGCACAGGACAAATCAAAACAGGTTCATTAAGCCGTTCAGATCGGATTGCGAAATACAACCGTTTGATGAAAATCGAAGAAGAATTAGGCTCGCTTGCAAAATACGCTGGTCGTAGTGCGTTCAGAATGTTGTAAAAATCAGGGCGGCGTTTATCACGTCGCCTTTTTCTAAAAATATCGCTATGAAAATAATCGTTTTAATTCTTATTGTTCTCATTGGACAACTGCAATATCGCCTTTGGTTTGGCGACGGAAGCATTAACGAAATCAACGTGTATCAAGCTCGTTTAAACGAATTAAAAAATCAAGTTGACGAAAAAAAACACCGTAACGATAGACTTTATGCTGAAGTATTGGATTTACGAAAAGGTCAAGAAGCCGTTGAAGAACGCGCTCGTGACGAACTAGGAATGATTAAATCAAGCGAAACGTTTATTCAAGTTATCGATTAAATCGTCACAAAAAAAAGCAGACAAGTTTTAAACTTGCCTGCTTTTCTATTTTTAAAACCGCAGCGAATTAACCGACTGGATTTGACCATTTCCAGTTTTGGATTTCAGGCATATCTTCACCATGATTCCAAATGTAATTTTTGTGATCAACCAATTTGTTACGCAACGCTTGTTTTAGATAAATAGCTTTATCTTTTAAACGTGGTACGCGGTCGATTGCGTCCATTGCTAAATGGAATCTATCTACTTCGTTCATGACTACCATATCGAATGGTGTTGAAGTCGTACCTTCTTCTTTATAACCACGAACGTGTAAATTAGCGTGATTACTGCGGCGATACGTCAAACGATGAATCAACCAAGGATAACCATGATAAGCAAATACAACAGGTACATCATGCGTAAATAATTCTGTGAAATCATCATCACTCAAACCATTTGGATGTTCGGTATCAGGTTGTAATTTCATCAAATTAACAACGTTAATGACGCGGATTTTCAATTCTGGCACTTCACGACGCAAAATATCAACTGCCGCTAAACATTCCAATGTTGGAACATCGCCCGCACACGCCATGACGATGTCAGGTTTTGTGCCATTGTCATTACTCGCCCATTCCCAAACGCTCACACCAGCTTCACAATGTTTCGCCGCCGCGTCCATTGATAACCATTGTGGCGCAGGTTGTTTGCCTGCCACGATAACATTCACATAATTACGACTACGCAAAACGTGGTCAGTCACAGAAAGCAACGTGTTGGCATCGGGTGGTAAAAATACGCGAATCACTTCCGCTTTTTTATTCACAACATGGTCAATAAAACCAGGGTCTTGGTGTGAAAAACCGTTGTGGTCTTGTCGCCAAACGTGCGAAGTCAATAAATAGTTAAGTGATGCAATCGGTCTGCGCCAGGGAATACGATTTGTCGTTTTGAGCCATTTGGCGTGCTGATTAAACATTGAATCAATAAGATGAATAAACGCTTCGTAGCACGAGAAGAAACCGTGACGACCTGTGAGTAAATAACCTTCCAACCAACCTTGGCAAGTGTGTTCGCTCAAAATTTCCATCACGCGCCCATCTTGTGACAAATCGGTATCTTCAAGCAAAATTGTTTCCATCCAAACGCGAGACGTTTCTGCAAACACATCGTCCCAACGATTTGATGAAGTTTCATCAGGACCAAAAATACGGAAATTTTTCTGCATCCGATTATTTTTCATAATGTCGCGCAAGAATGTTCCCATGACGCGAGTCGCTTCTGCTTCAACGCCGCCTGGTGTTGGTACATTGACGGCATAATCACGAAAATCAGGCATTCTTAAATCACGCAACAAAATTCCACCGTTTGCGTGCGGATTATCGCCGATTCGACGCTGTCCAAGTGGTGCTAATTCTTGTAATTCCGCTAATGGCGTACCATTTTCGTCGAATAATTCTTCTGGTTTATAACTTTTTAGCCAATTTTCTAAAATTGCAATGTGTTCGGCATTGTTTGCCAAACCTGACAATGGCACTTGATGCGAACGCCAAAAATCTTCGGTTTTTTTACCATCAACACTTTCAGGACCTGTCCAACCTTTTGGTGTACGCATAATAATCATTGGCCAACGCGGACGTTTTAACGCTTTTGTGTCCTTTGCACTGCGCCATTCATGTTGAATTGCTTTAATGTCAGCAATACACGATTCTAAAACTGCCGCCATTTTTGGATGTACGATTTCTGGGTCACTGCCTTCAACAAAATGCACGTCGTAGCCGTAACCTTCAAACAATTTCACCAATTCTTCTTCACTGATTCGGCTTAACAACGTTGGATTTGCAATTTTGTAACCGTTTAAATGCAAAATCGGTAACACCGCGCCATCACGCGCAGGATTTAAAAATTTATTTGAATGCCATGATGCCGCCATCGGGCCTGTTTCGGCTTCACCATCACCAACTACGCAACAGGCGATTAAATCAGGATTATCAAATACGTTTCCGTAAGCGTGTGAAACGGCATAACCTAACTCGCCGCCTTCGTGAATTGAGCCTGGTGTTTCTGGTGCAACGTGACTTGGAATTCCTCCTGGAAATGAAAATTGATGAAACAAATGTTTCATGCCATCTCTATCGAGTGAAATGTTGGGGTAAAATTCGCTGTAAGTTCCTTCAAGCCAAGAGTTTGCAACCATTGCAGGACCGCCGTGACCAGGACCACAAATAAAAATCATGTTCAAATCATGTTCTTTAATCAAACGGTTAATATGGACATGAATGAAATTTAAACCTGGTGTCGTTCCCCAATGCCCTAAAAGACGCGGCTTAATGTGTGAAAGTTTTAACGGTTCAGTTAAAAGCGGATTATCAAGTAAATAAATTTGTCCCACCGACAAATAATTCGCTGCACGCCAATAAGCGTTCATTTTTGCTTGTAAATCAGCATCAAGTTTGAAGCTATACGTTTTTTCTGCCATGAAAACCTCTCAAAGTTAAATTAAAAAAGAGTGAATTTGTTGTGCAATTTCGCGCTCTTCCTGCGCGTGAATTACCAAAATACGCGAACGACTTTGTGCATCGCTGATGTCGATATTACTACTAAAACATTGTGGATTTGAATTTGAATTTAACGAAAATCCTAAACCATCTAAATGTTCTAAAATTTGCGTCCGAATGGCAGGCGCGTTTTCACCAATGCCACCTGTAAAAATTAACGCATCAACGTTACCATTCAAAGTGGCAAAATATGCCCCGATGTATTTTTTAATACGGTAACAAAATAAGTTTAACGCTGTGTGACAGTTATTATCGCCCTGCTCTGCTCGCTCTAAAATGGCTCGCATATCAGTTTCACCACAAATGCCTTTTAAACCACTTTGCTTATTTAACAAGGCGTTAATGTCATCAATCGTTTTACCTTCACGTTGCAACGTTATCGAAATCATCGGGTCAATATCGCCGCTACGACTTGCCATCATTAAACCTTCAGTTGGTGAAAATCCCATTGACGTATCAACACTAATACCATTTTTAACCGCCGTTGCACTTGCACCACCACCTAAATGTAAAATAATTAAATTCAAATTTTTAGGCGATTTATTCAGCATTTTCGCGGCAATGTTCACGCTATGCTGGCAAGAAATGCCGTGAAAACCATAGCGATAAAAATCCACATTTGGTGACAGATTTTCAGGAATTGCGTAACGCCCCGCATAATTTGGAATTTGACGATGAAATGCCGTATCAAAAACAGCAAATTGCGGGACATTTTCAAATAATTCGGCAGCGATTTCGATGCCTAAACGATTTGAAGGATTATGAAGCGGCGCGTAATTATCGAGTTTTGCAATTTGCGCTAAAACATCAGGTGTAATTAGGGTTATTTTTGTGAAATTTGCGCCACCATGAAC
>JBASLW010000159.1:0-1643 GCA_049656545.1 Methylococcaceae bacterium | reverse complement strand
GCGGCAATTAGAAGAATCGGGTGTTAAACTTGCCATCATTGACACCCCTCCTGCGATAACAGAAACGATACATTTAGTCGTTGCGGTTGCCGACCTTGTTTTAATACCTACTCGTCCAAGTCCGCATGATTTAAGAGCGGTAGGTTCGACAGTTGAAATCGTAGAAGCGGCAGGTAAGAAAATGGTGTTTGTTATCAATGGTGCTGCACCTAGAGCTAGAATTACTGGTGAAGCGGCAATTGTACTTTCTCAGCATGGCACTGTTGCACCTGTGACTATTTATCAACGCACCGAATTTGCCTCATCTATGATTGATGGTCGCACGGTACAAGAAGTGAATCCTAACGGTAAATCTCATAATGAGATTACAGATTTATGGAAATACTTACTTACTAAACTACGTTAATCAATAAATACTAAAATAAGGATTTAAGCAAATGGCTAAGTCAGCATCTTTAACCTCCAATCTCATTGTTACTAAAGGCACAGCAATGCCAGCAAAACTTGTAGACCCTACCGAAGAATTGATTCAACAGTTAAATTCTATTCCAGTTTCAGACACAGAAGAACCTGAATCTGAAGAACCAGAAAAGTTTGCCACAACAAGTCGATGGTCAAGACAACCCCCTAAAGACTACCATAAATCCCTTACAGTGAAATTGGATAAAGAGCGTTATTTTCATCTTAAAGAAGTAGGGTTGAAGTACGATAAATCTAGCCAAGATTTGTTTATCGAGGCGTTAGATGCGCTGCTTGCGAGAAAATGTTATGCGAAATAAATCCAACCTTAGATGCTCGAAAATTAGAAGAATCGCGTTGTTTGCCTCAAGGTCAAAATGTTCATTGGCAACAATGTATGCGGCAAACTGAATTACGAATGGCGCATAATGAACTCGATAAAGCGGTTGATTCGGCTTACAACTAAAAAGGTGCAAAAGATGATGCGGTACGAGTGGCGTTTTTGTTTGAGAAGTATCAGGAGTTGGTTGAACCGTTGGTCGAGTTTGTGAAGTTGAAGAAAGTTAAAAAATGAAAATAGAATTTGATGCAAATAAAGCGGCTATCAATCTTGCAAAACACGGAATAAGTTTTGACGAAGCGCAAACGTGTTTGCTAGATACACAAGCCTTAGTTTTTGAAGACAATGACAGCGAAGGCGAGAATCGCTGGGTATTGCTTGGCATGAGCAATAAAGCCAGATTACTTGTTGTTATTTATACTGTTCGTGGCGAATCAATTAGACTGATTTCAGCACGAAAACCCACTAAAAAAGAGGTGAAAAATTATGCGTAAAGAATATGATTTTAGTAAAGCCAAAAGAGCCAACCAAGTTCCGCATTTAGTTGAATTGCAGTCGCAGAATAATTTGGAAGCAAAAACGCATTTTGATATGACGTTATCAGTGAATGATTTTGAGCGGTTAAAATCTGTTGCGGCAAAACAAGGCGCAAATTATCAAGTCGTTGCTGAAAACATTTTGCATCAATATCTGAGCCAAATGTGAGCAAATGTTTTTATGTGAGTGGGTATAGTAAAAAGTGGTAGCAGTGTTTTAAAAGTAGAAGAAGCAATTTAGGGGTCGACAGGGAATTCGGAATATAAACCCCGTTAAGGAATTTCAATCGATGATAACGGTTCGAATT
>JBASLW010000158.1:0-15587 GCA_049656545.1 Methylococcaceae bacterium | reverse complement strand
GTCCGAAAGTATCTACACGTTACAAATTGGCCTTTCTATCATAAGACGATTGGCGATTCGCTTTAATCCACTAAAACCGTCGATTTTAAAAAATGGGCGGTTTTTTCACTTCATTTGATTTTTCTTTTAAGGACAAAAACCATGAAATTAGGCACAGCATTAACACCGAATGCTACCAAAGCAATGTTGCTTGGCAGCGGTGAATTAGGTAAAGAATTAGTCATTTCGTTACAGCGTTTAGGTGTTGAAGTCATCGCGGTTGACCGTTATCCAAATGCGCCAGCACAGGCTTTAGCGCATCGTTCTTACGTTATCGACATGACAGACAGTGAAGCCTTAAAAGCGTTAATTGAACACGAAAAACCGAATTTAATTATTCCTGAAATTGAAGCCCTGGCTACCGATACATTAGTTGAAATTGAAGCACGGGGTAAATCAACGATTGTGCCGAACGCACTGGCAATTCAATTAACGATGAATAGAGAAGGAATTCGCACACTTGCCGCTGAAACGTTGCAATTACCTACGTCACGTTATGCGTTTGCTGAAACGTTTGAACAATTACAAAGGGCTGTTGAAAATGGTATTGGGTATCCGTGTTTTGTTAAACCCACCATGTCATCATCAGGCAAAGGGCAATCGATGGTTAAAACCGCCGATCAGTTAGAAACTGCATGGGATTACGCTAAAAATAGCGGACGCGTGGATACGGGAAAAGTCATCGTTGAGGGAAAAGTCGATTTTGATTTTGAAATTACATTACTGACTGTTCGCGCTTTAAATTCAGAAGGACAGGTTGAAACCCATTTTTGTGAACCGATTGGGCATATCCAAAAAAATGGCGATTACCGTGAAAGTTGGCAACCTCAAGGTATGACAACCCGCGCGATTGCAACAGCTCATCTTATTGCTAAAAAAATTACAGATTCGATGGGCGGTTTAGGTTTATTTGGTGTGGAATTGTTTGTCAGTAATGATGAGGTGTGGTTTAGCGAAGTCAGCCCCCGTCCGCATGATACAGGCATGGTCACGTTAATGACGCAAACCCAAACCGAATTTGATTTACACGCGCGTGCTATTTTAGGTTTGCCAGTGAATACGGCGTTAAAAACGGCAGGAGCAAGCGCGGTAATTTTAAGTCCGATTGACGCGACAGGCGTGTGCTACGAAGGTTTGGAACAAGCGTTAAGTTTTCCAAATACGGATGTTCGTTTATTTGGAAAACCTGACGCATTTGTCAATCGCCGCATGGGTGTGACTTTAGCAATTGCCAATTGTGCCGATATAGCTCGCAATAATGCAGTACAGGCTGCCAATGCAGTGGTGATTACAACAAGTTAAAGGTATTTGAGATGCGTAAAAGTGCAATAATTTTTTTGATAATAGGAAGTTTTGAACAAGCAAACGCGGATATTTATAAAAAAGTTGTCGGAAGCGATGGTGTCGTTACCTACACAAATAAAATTCCTGCCACTTCAGCGAAACCGATTATTAAAACCGTTGCCCATGCTTCTACGCCAACAACAGGTTATTTTTACAAATACCAAGACAGTTCAAAAAACATTATTTATACTGACAAACCGCGCAATGACGCGGTTTTGATGAGTAAAACAAAAGTCTCTGTTCCCGCGAATGTGGTTGCTTCTTCATTGAGTTCACCTTTTACATCAGCCGTGACGACGTTTTATAGCCACAACCCCAATAAATCGAAATTCAATGATTTAATCGCGCAAGCGGCGGCACGTCATCAGGTTGACGCAAAATTAGTTCATGCCGTTATTCAAACGGAGTCTGCGTATCGCCCCGATGCTGTTTCATCAGCGGGAGCTGTAGGTTTAATGCAATTGATGCCTGCAACGGCAAGCCAATTTGGCGTTTTAGACATTACCAATCCAGAGCAAAATATCAACGGTGGCACGCGCTATTTGAAACATTTAATCGATTTATTTCCAAACAGTTTGCATTTAGCGATTGCCGCTTATAACGCAGGGGAAAATTCCGTTTTACGACACAATAATTCCATTCCGCCTTATCCTGAAACCCAAAATTATGTTAAACAGGTCTTAGCTCTTTATAATCAAAAATCGTAATTTATACTTCGACAATTCCTTGACGTTTCAAATGTAACCGATTGAAATAATTTGTTATATTTTTTTGGCTTTTTTTTTGCTTGCAAAATAACATTCTTATGCGGTTTTTAACCGATTTTGTTCACGCTAGAAATGTTATTCAGCCTGCGATTATGAAAAAAAACTTACGTTATTTAACCTCAACCTTTGCTGCGACGGCGTTTTTAGCGACTACATCAAGTTACGCGCTTGGCATTGGGGATATAAAATTGCAGTCTGCGCTTAATCAAAATTTAAAAGCGCAAATTTCACTCATTTTGTCAGATGACGAAAAAGCAGCAGATTTAAAAATTGGTTTAGCCCCGATTACAAAATTTGATGATGCTGGCATTCCGTGGACAGTTTTTTTATCTAAAATTCAATTTCAAACCGTTACCGAAAATGGCAAAACGTTTATCAAATTATCGTCAATTGAAGCGTTAAAAGAGCCATTTTTAGATTTCATTATTGAAATTCGTAGCTCGAAAAGTAATTTGTACCGTGAATTTACCGTATTAGTTGACCCGCCTGAATCTTATCAATTGCTTGAAAAGTCTGTTCCAAAAAAAGAAAACTCACCTGTCGCTACACGTTTAATTAGTGCCCCTATTGAAAAACCTAAAAATACACTTGTCAAAGAAAAACCCAAACCCGTTATTGCAAGACCTAAACCAGTTATTAAACAAGCGATTAAAACTAAAGTTGTACAAAAAATCATTTCTCCTGCGCCTGAAATCAACCAAAAAATGGTTGAATTAGAAAAACAGATTTCCGAAATGAAACAAGCGTTAGCTGATCAAAATGCTCAAATTGCGGCGTTAAAAACACCGAGTGTTACGTCACCAATGATTCAGCCAGAATCACAAAATGTGCCTGTTGTGATTACGCCTGAATCGGTTGTTAAATCTGAGCCTGTGACACCTGCTGTCGTGCCACCGCTTCCGATTATGGAAACTAAAATCGCCGCTCCTGTTACGCCAATCATTTCGATACCGCCTGCTGTTGTATCACAAATACCACCAAAACCTGTTGTTGCGCCCCCAGCTCCTGATTTAATAACAGAAGTGTTAAATTCCCTCTCAACAATTTATTTAAGTATTCCAGCTGAATCCTATAATTACGTTGCTGCTGCAACCAGTTCATTGTTATTAAGTGTGCTAGGTTTTTTGCGGTTACGAAATCGTCGAAAAATAGAAAAAACCGAAGACGACAATCGGATTGAACCCGACATAACAACGGATGATGCTCAATCTAATGAAATGCTTCAACCATCGTCGTCGCTAGATGAAACGTTGGATAAAATGTTTGCAAATGAAACCGCTGATACAGAGTTAGAAACATTTGATACGTCATTGCCTGAATTTACAACATTGATGAAGAGTGAAGATGAAGGCAAAAGTAATAAACAGAATGCAAATGATGTGCTGTATCGTGTTGATGTTTATTGTGCTTACGGTAATTTTGACCACGCCATTTTGTTATTAAATGATGAATTTTCAAAGCATCCTGATGTGAATGAGTACGCGCTCCGATTATTAAATTTGTATGTTTTACGCGATAAAAAAGACGAATTTAAAGCGTTTGTGATTCACTTAATGCAACAATGTAAAAATGAAAATACCGATTTTTGGAAAAATGTGACCGATTTAGTGGCTGAATTTTATCCTGATGCGTTATTAGAAAATTCTCATGTTTTGATGAACGAATCATTCGCTGAAACAGAAGATAAATTAGCTATTTTTGAACAATCTGAACCTTTTATTTTTGATAATTCAGAAAATTTTGATGTTCCTGAAGAACCTAATTTTGCGCTAGATTCTGAATTTGATTTAGATTTCACCTCGTTTAAAACTGAAAAAACTGAGGTGACGGAAGAACCTCAATTTTTACTTGACTCGGATTCTAATTTTGATTTGGATTTCACGGCGTTCAAAACTGAAGAAAATGAAGTAACAGAAGAACCTAAATTTTTACTCGACTCGGAATTCGATTTAGATTTCACCTCATTTAAAACCGAAAAAACTGAGGTAGCAGAAAAACCTAAATTTTTGCTCGATTCTGAATTTGATTTAGATTTCATTGAATTTGATTCTGAAAAAAAAACGCCGATTGAATTTTCAAAAAGCTAGTTTCATTTTTTTCAAAATTTCAGGGGTTAATGCGCCGATATGCCGAGCGCGAATCACGCCATTTTCGTCAACTAAATAGGTTTGTGGCAAACTTTGAATGTCAAACGGTATTGCGATTGCCATTTCGGAATCAAACATAATTGTCGCAAAGGGATTGCCGTTTTGCTTTAAATACGTCCGTGCATTTTCTAAATCATCTTGATAATCAACGCCGTAAATTGTCACACCGTCAGCCGCGAGTTGTTTTAAAAATTCATGTTCAGCGCGACACGCCGCACACCACGAAGCCCAAAAATTTATCAGAGCAGGCGATTTAAACTCTGCGCTGTTTAAAATAATTTCTGTGTTTGCTAAAGACGGCAAATTTACAACAGGAATTTTTTTACCGATTAAACGCGACGGACTTTTATTAGGGTCATACGTCAAGCCGTAGCCATACATCAACCCCAAAAGAATCGCTAAAATTATTGGTAACGCCAATAGCAAACGCGGTGCAGGTTTTGTCATTGCAAATAATCCACGATGTTGCGGACTTTTTCTTTGTCGTGGAAATATTTAAATTTTGGTAACGCATTCATGCCGTGACAATCCACACAAAATGTCCCTTTTACGCCTTCGGTTCGTAGAAAACTGTTTAATGGCGAACCTTCCACGTTATCCGTTTGTCTGAGTGACAAAATCGTTTTCGGTTTCGATTGCAACGCATTTTTTTGAATTTTCGCACTCCAAAAATGCGGCTCGTGGCAAGTTTTGCAAGCAATTTCACCAATGTCATCAATTTTTTCTTTTGAACTCAACAACGGCATAACTTTTTTATCTGAACGCAAAACCATATCTTTATGCGGGTGATTGAAAAATTTCACGATTTTCTTTTCTGCAATGCCATTTTTTTGATGGCAATTGATGCACAATTTATCTTCTTTAAAATCGCTGTGTTGCAATTCTTTGTCTGCAAAATCTTCAACAACCGATTTTGTTGAAAATAAATGCGGTGGATTTTTATCGGCTTTATGCAAACTGTGACACGTTCCGCAAACGCCGCTTTGATGCGGTTTTTCGTTCAATTGATTCGGTTTATTTTTCGCGGTAATTCGCAAATCGTGGTCACTGCCGACAATCGCCTGTTTGCCTTGATGACAATGCGAACACAATTCGCCATTTTGATGATTTTCAACTAACGCAGGCGTATCAGGTTTGCCTTCGTGAACTGCGTGACACGTTAAACAACCAATTTCTTTGGTTTTTTTACCCGCGACAATCTCCACTTCGTCGTCCATTTTTACGTTCACAGGATGAACACCTTTTGTGGCTGCATCATCTTTATCTTTGGCGTGTTGGCGTTTGTGACAGGTTTTACAAAGCGATTCTGCATCTTTAATCCCTTTATCAAGCAAAGCCGTTTCTGGATTTCCCGAATGAACATTGTGGCAACTTTGACAAGTGACTAATTTCACTTCCTTATCGTGTTGTTTCATCGGTTCATCAGGTTTTACGTTGGTTGGATGAACTCCTTTGTGACGCGCTTCGTCTTTATTTTTCGACGCTTGTTTATCGTGGCAGGTTTCACAAAGTGCGTCGGAAGTGAGATATTTTTTTTCTAAAAGTGCAGAACCGAGTTTGCCGTCGTGAACAATGTGGCACGTTTGGCAACTGACAAAATCGACATTTTTGCCGTCTTTTTGCATTGGTTTTGGGTGTTTTTTCGGGTCAGGTTTGATGTTGACAGGATGCACGCCTTTTTTATGCGCGTCTTTTTCGTTTTCGGAAGATTGCCGCTCGTGACATTCCAAACAAAGCGAGGCTTTTTCATTTTCCAATACGGTCAACGCGCTGTTATCAAAACCACCGTGAATTTGATGACACGTTTGGCAAAGCATTTCGTTTTGATTGCCTAACACACCGCCATTTTTAAGCAACGAATTCGGCAAACCGTGTTGTTGTAGTTTCGATTCTGTTGCAAAACCGAGCGCGTTTTTTTCGGGCGGCATTGCTAATTTAATCTCTAACGGATGATTCACACCCCGATTTTTGGTTTCTTTTTCCCGCGCATTTTTAGCTTTAGATTCATGGCATTTTTCACACAAATCACCGTTTTTATTCGGTACACGAAGCCACGCATTACCGTGTTCTTTGTAAAGCGTTTCGTTAGTTTGTTGCGGTGCATCTTTTGTGTGTGGCGTGTGGCAAGTCGCACAATTCAACTCGTTATGTTCGCCATGTGGAAACTCTTTTGGCAATTTATCCACTCGTTTTTCAACGAAACGTTCTTTTTTTAATGTTTCATCGTCATAAACCGTTGCATGCTGTTTATTTACGCCAATTCGCAAACGCGAATCGATGATTGCACCGTTATGGCAGCTATAACACATGGCAAAACCACCATCTGGTAATTGACCTTGTTTATCAGGTTGTGCGGTTTCTTTATTCCACGACAAATGACACGCTAAACAATTTTTTTGTGAGGGTTCAATCGGCGCAGCATTATTTTTTGCAGGTTGTGAAAATTGCGGATTGATTGAAAATTCAACAATTTGATTTGCAAGCGTTTCCGCAACAAGCAATTTGCCATCTTGAAAAGCTAACGAAGTTGGTGATTTTAAAATTAACGATTTGCCGTTTTGGTCAGTTAATTCGCCTAATGCTTCGCCATTCTTGAAAACTTTAATCGTGCTGAAATAGCTATCGCTGACAAATAACAAATCGTTTTTTGTATCAATCGCAATGCCATTTGGACGAAATAACGTATTTTTATCCGTACCGAATTTACCAATTGTCGAAAAGAAACGTCCGTTTTTATCAAATTGTTGAATTCGTGAATTCATAATATCGACAACGTACAAATAGCCGTCTCGGTCAAACGCCATTTGATACGGATATTGAAACTGCCTGTCCATTTCGCCACGTTCACCAAAACACGAAAGTGGCGCATTTTTGACCAAATCAAAACGACAAATTCGATGATTCGCGCGGTCAGCCCAATAAATCACGTCTTCATAAACAGCAATCGCCACAGGTTCAGGCGGATTTTTGCTTTCGGCAGTTTGCGAAACATCTATTTTTTTGGTGAGTTTGCCCGAATTATCAAAACGTGAAAGCTCGCGTTTGATTGGATTTGCTGTCCAAATGTCATTTTTATAAGCGAAAATACTTAACGCCGTGCTTTCATTCTCAACAATCGCATTTTCAAAATGCAAACCTTGTGCATCTAAAAAAATTGTTTTTTCAGCAATAACGCCAACAGGTTGCGTTAAATTTGCTGCTAAAACACGTTGCGATGTAATTTCTACCGCGTGCAAATTCGCTGAAATCAGCCACAAAAAAATCACTAAAAATAACTTAACGTAGCATTTCACGAATAGTAATCCGTTGGTCATCGTTTTTGTAATGCTCTAAAAAGCGCGGAATGATATGCGTTGTAATCGCTTGCACTTGTTCAGGATTCGCGCCCAATTTTTGCAAATCGAGCTTCGATTTTTTGTCGTTGTGACAGTCTTGGCAAGGCGTGCCTTGATGCGAGTTTTCAGTTTTTTGCCAATTCAAAGGTGCGTGAATTTTTGCGTGCAAAACGGCTTTTTCAGATTCATTTGCAGTTTTCCATGTTGCAGCAATTTGTTTTGCAAACTCATCACTTTTCAGCAAAAAAATACGTTCATAATTTAAAAACGGTGCAATTTTTGGATTTACAGGGCGCACATTTTCATTATCGAGATTTTTGCCAATTCTCAATTCACCTGAAACAAACTGCGTTTTTTCCATATCAAACCAGCGATAAGATAATCTTTCATTTTCAACATGACACGTTTCACAAGCAATAAATTTAACGTGCATATTGTTAAAAGTTCGAGTTCGCAATGCTTTTTGATGTGGCAATGGCGTGTGACACGTTCGACAAAAACTTTGTGGCGCGGTTTCGAGTTCGCCAGCTTGTTTGTGAAACGGTGGAATCACCAGTTTTTCACCAATTTCAACGTCTTTATGTTCACGCAGTTTTTTGGCTGACAACTCAATTGCAGCTTGATTTGGCGTAACATTTTCAATTTGCTGTTGATGAAGTGGAATTTCTGTTGCAAACGCGGATTTAACGAGAAACAGAAAAATCAACATAAACGTTCTCATCATTTTTCCTCGTCATTTTTTACAACAGGCTTTTCAAATCGCTTTTTAATTTTTGTCCACAAACTTTCTTTCTTCTTCGGTTTTGAACCAATAATAATGCGTTGAAATTTCTCTGCACCTAAAATGGAATTATTGTTGTTTTTATTCAATTTTTTATCGTCGCCAAAAATACTCCACGCGATATTACCAATGAAAAACAGAATTGAGAGCAAACCTAAAATCGCGGCTAATTTGTACCAAATTGACAATTTTTTGAACGTTTCAAAATCGGGTTTTAAAACATCATCAACTTTCGTTTCAACGCCTAAACCGAGTGTTGCAACGCCGTGCATTTCTGAATTTAAAAATCCATTATTTGCCACACTTTTTGAATAATCTTTATGACAATTGGATTGTCCGCAGGTTTGCGAAAGATGAGCGGCATTCACCGATGATTCTGAATCTTCGTCGCGCTTAATGCCGTGATGCAAACCTGTTGGCGCGTGACATTCAACACAGGACGCGCCATGCAAATTTCCATCTGCTAATAATCGCCCGTGCAAGGTTTTGTCATAACTTTCTGTCGAATGAATGAACTCTAAACTGACTGGTTTTTTTTCTTTTGTTTGTGGGTCTTCTTGTTCAACTTTCGCCATTTTGTCGATGTTGCCGTGACAATCAACACAGATTTTATTCGACAAATTTTTATTCAAATGATTACCAATATAACGGCGCAAAATGTGTCCGCTGTATTGATTTCGCCACGCATCGCCCTCGTGACAAGTGCCACATTCTGCGTCATTGTGTACAAATTCAGCTTTGAAGGCTTCCATATTTGCCGACGCAATATACGGCGCGTTATCGTGACAACGCCGACATGATGGCAACGCCGAATCTTTATCTTCTTGAATGCGATTTCCTGCCGCAAAATCTTTGGTTAAGCCTTTGCCGTGCGCGGAGCTTTCAAATTCTTTTGCAATATCTTTATGCGTGAATGCTTTGCCATTTGAAGGTTCTTTAACGTGACAACTTTCGCCACAATCCACTAAACCATCTTTTTCTTCATGCGGATAATCGGTGATTTTTCGATGACAATCTTTACACGGAACAGAACCATGCAACGAACCGTAATAATCCGATTTCAAAATTGAAGCCGAACGAATTTGCCCTTGTTTATCAATATATTTCAAATCAGGCAAACCGTGACACGAAAAACAACCGTCAGGATCAGGCTGGCGTTTATCAGCAAAAGTGGCGTGACAAACAATCAGCAAAATCGCCAAGAAAAAGAATTTAAAACGGTTCATCAATGCACAACCACCGTAATTGTCAACGCCGTCAAAAATCCTAAAATCATCGTTCCGTTAATCACTCGCATCCATGAAATGGTTTGAACGGGCGTAACTTTAGGTTCAAAACGCGGTTTGAATGTAATCACTTGCCAATCTGGGTCGGGGAAAATCTCCGTGCCTTTTTTAACGCGCTTGGGTTCTTTGTGGCGTGAGGCGGTTGTCCATTCGATGGCATTCCAATCACACACATCAACGCATTCGTGACAATCCATACAGGACGATTGCTCGACAGTGGCGACTTTATCAATCATTTTTATCGCGCCACACATACAGTTTCTCGCGCAAACATTGCAACCTGTGCAACGTTCTTTGGCAACGCGGATTCGGTGCGTACTGCGAAAACGTGAGCCAAAGCTATTCACAATGCCATCAATCGCGCCAATCGGACACATGAATTGGCAATACGCGCGACCTTTGCTTGAGAAGAATCCGAGTAACAAAAGGAGCGATAAATTCACCAAACCGACGGCTGAAAAAATAAACGCTAATCCCCCCGCACCGCCTGACATCGCTTCGACTAAACGCGGCACGGTCACGAAATTACACAATGTACACGCGCTAACGCCGATGGCAGGTAAAACAATTAAATATGTTCCCAAATAACTGTAACGGATTTGAAATTGTGGCAACCAACGATATTCAATTTTCCAGCGGTCATTTAATAACCGACTGACTAATTCGCTAAATCCGCCGACGGGACACAAATAACCGCACCAAATTCGTCCGAAAAATAATGTCGTCAATAAAATCAATCCGAACGCAATCACGCCAATCATTGCCGCTGAAACGTGAGTTGCAAAATCATCGAGCGACATATTTGGAAAATATAAATAAAACCGTCGCATACACAAACGCCCGCATAAATCACTGTTTCCAGCCAATTTTGGCAAAATCGCCAGCGGCGTTAAAAATAAAATGCAGGAAATAAAAATCGTGGTGTAACGAAAACGTTGCACTTTTGGAACGTCATTCCAACGTTGCAAAGCGGTTTTAAATGGATTTTTCATTGTTTAATTCTCAAACTCGTGACAACTCAAACATAACGTGCCGTCTTTTGCAGGCAAACGCAGTAAAACTTCATTTTTCAATCGTTGATACGGGGGCAAAACTTCATGGATTTTTTCTAAACGGTCATGTTTATCGGCTTCCATAACGTCATTCCAACTGTGTTTTTCATATTCCACACCTTTTTTAATATCGCCATTAACTTGATTGCTGGCAGGATTTTTTTCACCTAAAACCCCTTTTGCGTGTGGCGAATGGCACGTTAAACAAAGCACTTCATCATTTTCTGAAAGTGGTAAATGTACACCTTGTTCTTTTTCGGTTTTTTTCAAATTGGTTTTCATATTTCGCGCTGAACTTTTCGATTGTTCTAACGTTTTCAGATTTGCGTCAGTGTGTTCAACCGCGTTGAAATGCGGCGTTTTCAAATGGCAACCTAAACACACTTTTTCAGGCTGCAAACGCAAATGCGTGTCTACTAATAAACGCAATTTGTCGCGTTGTTCGTTGACTTCACTGTGACAAAATAAACAGTTTTCTTTTTTAATTGAGCCGTCATCATTGAGCATCAAATGAATGTTTGGACGCTCATGGGCTTTTTTATCGTGACAATTTGAGCAAAACGTTTCTAATTTTTTCATGCCATTTGCACGCAAAAAATCAGGCGCGTTTTTATCAATTTTGTCGTAAGGCGTTTCGTCGATTTTTTCTAAACCATGACACGTTTTACAACCGATTCTTCTATCTTCTTTTAAAACGAATTCGACTGGCGGTTGCATTTTATCTAACAGTTTCACATCAACCGCGTGATGCAAATCGGGCAAATGTTTTGATTGTTTATAAGATTGCGTTTGCCAATCGGTTGATTCATCGGCAAAAGCAAAATTACAAATCAGCAAGAGAAAAAAACCAATAATCACAATCCTTCCTGCACTTGTTCGCCGTGACTGTGACAACGCACACAATCCGAACCATCGTCAAAATGTACGCCGCTTAATCCATTTCCTGTATCAAGTTCGCCACCGTCTGAAATTGTTTTCATGTTGTGACACAACGCGCAAAGTTGGCTGTAATTGGTATCAGCTTCGAGTAATTTCACCGCGTAAGGTTTGTTACGAATGTTGGAAGCGAGCAAAAACGCGCCTTTTCGTGAATCGTCGATAATCAAACCTTTATTTTCTGAGCCGTGCATCGCGTGACAATCGACACAATCCACAACTGTTTTATAGTTATAACCACCACGCAAACCGTTATAAAGCCCGTCGCCTGTGCCTTGTGTTAAACCATGTTTGTCGATGGTGCGATAATTATCTTCTGCCGCAATCGCTTCATTTCGTGAACCAGCGTGGATAATCGGATATTTCGTTTGTTGATGATTACGATTGTGACAACGCAGACAAAATTCATTTTGATTTTCGTAAGGCGTTTCGGTGTCGGATTTATCTTTAAACATCGTTAAATCAATCGCTAATTCAAATTTTCCATTCATATTCGATGCGGCGTGACAAACGACACATTGACGACTGGTTGTCGGTAAATCTTTCGATGAATCAAAATCATGCCGATGTTTTCCCGTTCTAAACGGACTTTTCGGCATATCTTTTGGATTGTGACAAACGAGGCATTGCGGTTCTGTTTGTTTCGCGCCGTTATAACCGTGACAACCTGTGCAAGTAGCGAATTTCTTTTTATCAACAATTGTTTTAATTTTCGGGACGCTTTGGTGCAAACGACGCATTGAATGGCAACTTTGACAATTTGCTTTGCCCCACGCGCTGCCATTTCCATGCGATGGCGTTAAAATTAAGTTGCCATTTTGTGACACCGTTTTCGCATGAATCGGCATCACAAAAAACAAACAAATCAGGAAAATCAGACTTTTAACGTGTCGCATGGCAATCACTGCAATAAAATTCGTTATGGCAACGTCCGCAACGTGCCGAATCAAAACGCGCTTCCAAACCATGCAAGGTTCGATAACCTAACGGGTGATAACCCGCGCCAGATGTATCACGGCGTAAATGGCAATCGGTGCAAAAATTCACATCTAAATGACAGGTTTCACAGTATTTTTCATTGCCACGCGACGCTTCGTTATGATGATTTTTGTAATCAAATTTGTGGTCAGGCGGTTGAATTCGCTCTTTATCGGTATGACAAACATCACAACGCCAAGGCGCACGCTGTTCATCAACGTGGCAACTGTGACAAATTGGTTTTAACGCTTCATTCGCAATTACGGTTAAATTTTTAATTTTTTTAATATCAACCACATCGGATTTCGCGTAAGAATGACAAAGCAAACAACTATCGCCTTCTTGTTTCATTACGTCTAAATGCGCGTTGTGAGGGTAATGTACATCGGATTTTTGATTACGCTTTTCCCACCACGAATTGTCGGTTTTCGTATCAATCGCAAAAACGGCATTGCTCAAAATTAGCAACAAACAAAATGTCATTATTCGGCAAATCATGGTTTTTTCGCCTGAAAATAATCGAAGTAATACGTCATTTGAACTGCGCCAAGATATTCATTTGTGAGTTGAGAATTGTTGATATAACTGCCTTTCAAAGACAGCACCCAATTATTTTTAATCATTGTTTGCCATTCGGCTTCAACACCTGTCGCATAATTTTTGCCGTACAAACTTTTTTCTTCATCTCGAAACGCTAAATTCACGCTGTAACGGTTTTTACTATCCAGCGCGTGCGTATGCGAAACGTAAAAACTGGTTGCATATTCACCGCTACTTAATCGCAAATAATCGACTGTGCCTTGAAGTGTGATATTGGGTTTAACTTGATAACTAATACTCGCATTTGCGCCTTGTCCGTCATAACCCGTTGGACGGTTTGCCACTTGCAAACCTGCCGAATAACGCAAATCGTTTGAATAACGATGCTCAACTGAACCACGCCAAATTTGCTGTTCGCCCAATGCGTAAGCGGAATAAAAACGATCTCTAAAAGTAACGTAAGGTTGAACGGGGCGATATGCTTCAAAATAATTTCGCAAACGCACACTTTTTAAAACATCCCACCACGCATCAACAAACACATTTTCAAGACGATTTTTTTCGCTGGCGTAAGACCCTTTTAAATACATTTCAAACGGTTTATTTTCGCCGAGTAAATTTCCTGTCAAACGAGTTGCCGCGTTGTAGCGATAAGTTGTTAAATTCCGTTTTCTCAGAGCTTGACTTGGCATTCCTAACACATCGGAATTCGTTTGATTGTCAATGTCTGTGGTCGCTTCTAAAACAGGTGGCGGTGTATCGGGAACATCAAAATTTCCGTCAACTAATCCTTCATTAAAAACGGGAGTTAATAACGAAAACTCAGGATTTATTTCAGAACTGAAAGCCGTATTTGACGTAGATGTTGAGGTTGTTCGTGCCACATTTTGTAAAAACGTTTCACTTCGTTGAACGGCTTGCATTCCTACCCGAAAATCTGTTTTTTCAACTTTGAACCAAGACGTTGAAAAATTGGGTGTGAGATTTAACGCGCTTTCAACTCCGCCAATAAAATTTCCGCGTAACGATTGAACATGGTCAATTTGCAACGGTCGTCCGCCATAAACTTCAAAACTCAATGGATTTGAAATCTGGTATTTTGCCGACGCGCCATCGACTAAATACAAACCCAAATTATCGGATTTTTCAAAACGCCCGCCGCGCAATGTCACGGGCAAAAAATCGAATTGTTTTTCGGCATACGCTTGATAAAGTTGTTGTTTGTCACGGTAAATATCGGAACTTAAGCGACTGATTGCGCTGATATGGGCGTTTAATTTTTGATTCGGATTGTTATAAACCAACGTCCCCCAAACTTCGCCTGTGTAATCGCCGTTATCCATGTCGTAACGGTTGTCAGTTTGCAATTTTGTTCGCACAGAACCGCGCCAACTGTCATTTTGGTCGCTGGCAAAAGCGTTAGTTGTCGAAGCAACGAACAAAAAAAGACTAAAACGCTTAATCATTCTTCGTCCGAATTTCAAACGGTTCAAGACCTTGTTCACGTTTTTCACGGTGTTTTTTTAACGCTAAACCCGTAAAAGTCGCCACCGCAATAATGCAACTACCACAACCTGCACACGTTCCGATTTTCGGCACAGTGCAAGCGGTCGCTAATAATCCCTGACTTAATGCCACGCCTGAACCAGTCAACCACGGCAAAGTTTGAGCAACTAAATCGGAGGTTTTCATTTTTTTAAATCCACTAAAACAGCGCGTTCAGGTAAAGCCGTTACCGACAAAACAACGTAATTTGATTTCACGGCGATAATTTCTGCGGGAATTTGTGTTTTTGGTGGCTCAATCACATTTCCACTCACCAAATTCACGGCAAATAAACCGACTTTATTAAGCTCCGTTGCTGTGCCGTTATAAGGTAATTTCAAAAAGAATTTTTCTTTGCCAAGCGAACAAACAGGCGTGAGATTTAAGCAACGTGATTGAAAATAAAATACCGAACTCGACACGTCACCCAGTGTTAATTTGCCAACTTTCTTGTTTTTAGGAAACGAAAATGCTGTCCAATCTGATGCGATAATTTCAAATCGAAAATTCGACAAACTTTCGGCATTAGATTCCGTGTAATTTGTCACAAGCCAAAAATCTTTGATATTCGTGCCTGTGAAAGGATTTCTTAAAACAGAAATTTGGGTTGTTAATTGCGACGATAAAATTGTTTTCAAATCCGCGTCATTTGAATTAAACATTTCATCACGCGCGACAGCTTGAAATTCACCTGAAACCGCGTTGATTTTGTTGCTTTGCAATTGCGTTGTGAACGGATTTAGTTTT
This sequence comes from Methylococcaceae bacterium, assembly GCA_049656545.1. GTDB lineage: Bacteria > Pseudomonadota > Gammaproteobacteria > Methylococcales > Methylomonadaceae > UBA10906. The sequence goes on along the minus strand of JBASLW010000158.1, from coordinate 90 downwards.
GTTTTACTTAAAACATCAGCGACGTTTTCAACAATTTTGCCGTCAGTTGAAAGTTTGAAATATGGCATCGCTAATTTCACAACGCTTTCT